>CAZITQ010000058.1:0-41740 GCA_964542165.1 uncultured Rickettsiales bacterium | reverse complement strand
TCCCCTCCCACTTCCTCTCCCACTATTTCGTAGCCGTAGGGGCTGTAGGACGTGTGGGCGGGTGAGGCGGAGCCTCAGCCGTCCAAGGAGCGGTGGAGTTGTGGACGGGCGAGATCTTCAATACGGCGTCGGAGCCCCGGGGCCCCCTGGGGCGCCCCGCACCATCCCGTCTACCGCCGGCCCCGCCAAAAAACCCACGGCGCCGGCACGGTCAACAGCCCCCCCCCAGCCCCCTTCCAGTAGCGGGACGGAATGAACCAAATCCGCGTCTCGGCAAATCGAAGACGTAATAAAGTTTAGAATACGGAACCTATTCAATGCCAGAACGACTGAACCCAGATAAAGATTCCGAATAACAACCCAACACACTTCCCGATCTCCCGAAACCTCGATATGGTTCATTTTCCGCCTCGAGAGAGCGAGAGGAGACGACCATGGCCACCTGGCACCTGACCTGGGCTTCGGATGGACGTGTAGCCCTGTTTCCGAACGAGCCGGCCCGGCTGGGCGCGGTGCGGGCGCTGGCCCGGGTAGCCGGGGAGTGGGCGATGCTGTTCGCCATCGTGGACGACCACGTCCACCTGGTCGTGGAGTGCGATCGCAAGGTCGCCGGCCGGGTGGCCCGCAACGGCCTGGTGGCGATGCGGAAGCTGGCCGCAGGCCCCCTGGATCCCGCCCACATCCGGTCCGTCGAATCCCGGGCCCACATGCAGTGGCTGGTGACCTACGTGCTGGAGCAGCCCAAGAAGCACGGTCTCCCCGCTCACCCGGCCCTGTGGAGCGGCTCGTGCTTCCCCGACCTGGCCGGCGCCCGCGCCGTGCCCGGCTTCGCCCTGACGACCCGCCTCGCCGAGGCCCTCCCCCGCTTCCGCCTCCGCGAGGCCTACGCCACCGTCGGCCTCCCGAAGACCGAGCTGACGCCTGTCGACGGCGACCGCATCCGCCGCCTGGGCGCCGACCGCCTCTGCCGCGCCGCCGCCGCCACCCTCGCCGAGCCCTTCCCCCTGACCGGCAAGCGCGCCCCCGTCTCCCTCGCCCGCGCCGCTGCCAGCCACCTGGGCCGCATCGCCGGCATCCCCACGTCCGAGCTGGTCCACGTCCTCGGGGTCACCCCCCAGGCCGTCCTGCGGCTGGCGGCCAAGGATGTCGCCCCCGCCGTGCTCGAATCCGTCGCCTTCCGCCTGGCCCTGGAGGAAGCGGTGACGGGGGATCGGCTGGGCAGCTAGGCGTATCATCTCCGCATGATCGGATCACTGAGCCCAATTGCGCCCGCGGCGCGTTCCCTGACGGTGGTCACCGGAATCGCCCTCGTCTGCGCAGGCGCCGGAGCCAAAGAAGCCCCCGCCACCGACGCGGAGTTGGTGGTCCAGACCGGCCACAGTGAGCCGATCTACGCCGTCGCGGTCTCTCCCGACGGGCATATCGTGGCCACGGGGAGCGAGGACGACTCGATCAAGCTCTGGGATCTTCAGAGCGGGCTCGAGATCCGGTCGCTGTACGGCCACGAGGACTTGGTCGACGACGTCGCTTTCTCCCCGGACGGGACGGAGCTGGCCAGCGCCAGCTGGGACGGGACGGTCCGGCTGTGGGAGGTCGCCACGGGTGAATCGGGCCAGGTGCATCAGCTGGAGGGCTGGGGTCGGTCCGTGGCCTATTCGCCCGATGGCGACCACCTGGTAGCCGGAGACCAATCGGGCTGGCTCAGCTTGTGGGAGCCAGGATCTCGCCGGAGTCCCGAACGGATTCCCGCCCACACGGACGACGTGACCGCCGTCGCTTTTTCCCCGGACGGCCGCTGGCTGGCCACCGGTGGCGAAGACGGGGTCGTCATGCTCTGGAACGCCCTCACCCACCGGGAGATCTGGCGCTCCGAGGCCCGGAAGCGACGGATCGAATCCCTGGGATTCGCCACCATCGCCTCGCTGGACTTCTCGCCGGACGGCACGGAGCTGCTGTCGACGGATGGAACGTACGTCGCCCGAACCTGGGACGTGGCCACGGGGGCGGTGGTCCGCTCCTTTCCCGGTCGTTCGTCCTGCGTGAACTGCGACTCCATCGCGGGCGCCTACCTGCCCGACGACGACCACCTGTGGATCGCGGGCGTGGAAGACGACGCCGGGCACTCAGGCGGCCGCCGGTCCTCCGGTCAGACGTACCTGAAGATCTGGACGAGAACCGGCGAGGTCAGACGCACGGTCCCCCTCGGGTACGGGTCCGGAGTCGGAGGCGCTGCCGGCACGCCGGACGGCAGGTTCGTGATCACGGCCACGGGGACGCGGGCGGCAACCCACGAGGTGGAGGTGGGCGAGACACGGCGATACCTGATCGGAGGGGCCCTCGCCGTCGACACGCTGCGGCTTTCGCCGTCGGGGCGTCACCTCATGTCCGTGGTACGGGACGGCACGGTCCACGTCTGGGACCTGGAGGGCGGCCTCCGGACGCGAGTGGCCGAGTGCCCCGATACCACCGCCCAGTCCATCGCCATGACGAGCGACGAGGGGCTCCTGGCCGTGGGTGGCAGGCGGGCGACGGGGATGGACCGGGACATCCCCGCGGACGAGGTCCAGGAAAGCCGCGTCTGTCTGTGGGCCTTCCCCGAGTACACGCCCGTCGGCCAGTTGCACCCGTCGGGAAGCACCAATGGCATCGATTCCCTCGATTTCTCGCCCGACGATCGTCTCCTGGCCGCGGGCGCCGACAACGGGTACTCGACGGTCTTCGATCTGCAGTCCGAGGAGCCGATGTCGGGCTTCGATGGTCACCAGGACGGCGCGCGATTTCTGTGCGGCGCGGATCGAGTCCTGGCCGTCGGCCCGCGCTACTGGCAGCTCGATCCTGGCGTGGTGGAGTGGCGACTGGAGGAGCCTCCCGTGCCCACGGTATGGGGCATCGAGGACCTCCCGGTCGATGCCAACGACCTGGACCTGACCGACGACTGCGTCCTGGCCATCACCAATGGACCCGACGACAGCGCCATCGTCTGGGACGTGGCATCCAGGTCCCCTGTCCGGAGGCTTCCCCATCCGGAGCTGATCCAGGCCGTTGCCATCTCCCCCAACGGCGAACGCGCCGCGACAGGCGGATGGGGCGGCGACATCCTCCTGTGGCATCCCCGGACCGGCGAGTTGCTGCACCGCCTCGAGGGCCACCGCAACCAGGTCAAGGCCGTCACGTTCTCGCGGGACGGCCGCTGGCTCTACTCGGGGAGCCTCGACGGCACCCTCCGCATGTGGGACACCGCGACCGGATCCTGCGTCGCCGTCCTCGTTTCCTTCGTCGACGGGCAATGGGCGGTGGCGGACGAGGCCGGCCGCTACGACGGCTCGGGACGCGGCGACGTCGCGGGCCTGCACTGGGTCGTGGGGACCGAGCCCATCGAGCTCTCCCAGCTGCGGGAACGGTACTTCGAGCCGGGCCTGCTGAAGAAGCTCCACCGGGACATACCGTTGAGGGACGTGGGGCGCCTGGGCGACGTGACCCTGTACCCCGACGTCCACATCCGCTCGTCCAGCGAGGAGGGCGAGTTCCTCATCGAGCTCGAGGAACGGGGCGGAGGATTCGGCCCGCTCCAGGTCTTCGTCAACGACAAGGAGCTTCCGGGGCTCCTGGTCCCCGAGGCCAGCCAGGGAGCGGCGACAGCCGAGCTGACCGTCGACATCGCCAGCTCCCCCGCCCTCCGCGCCGGGGAGTCCAACGACATCCGGTTCGTACCCTGGAACGCCGACGGATTTCTGGCGGGCCGAGGAGCACGGGTCGCCTGGACGGCCCCCGGACAGGTGCAGGAAACCGCTCCCCACCTGTGGGCAGTCGTCGCCGGCGTCTCCGACTACGAGGGAGACGACATCGATCTGGGCTACGCCGCCAAGGACGCCCGAGACTTCGCCACCGCCCTGGAGATCGGCGCGGCGCGCTTGTTCGGCCCCGACAGGGTCCACCTGGAGCTGCTCGCCGACGTCGACGACCCCACGGCCGCCCTCCCCTCGTCGGCCAACCTGACCGCCGCCTTCGAGCGGCTCCGCGGCTCGAACACCGGTGACGTCGTCGTGATCTACCTGGCGGGGCACGGTGTGGCGATGCCCGAGCGCAACAGCACCTACGCCTACCTCACCCAGGAAGCGCGAAGCACGGACAGCTCGGTGCTGCGCGATCCGGCCGTCCTCTCCACCACGGCCGTGACCAGCGAACGCCTGGCCGAGTGGCTCAACGCCGTGCCTGCACTGAAGCAGGTGCTCGTCCTGGACACCTGCGCGGCCGGGGCCGTCGCCCCCTCCCTGCTGGCGAGCCGGGACATCAACGGCGATCAGATCCGTGCCATCGACCGCCTGAGGCGGCGCACCGGACTCCACGCCCTGATGGGGTCGGCGGCGGACCAGGCCAGCTACGAGGCCACCCGGTTCGGCCAGGGCGTGCTCACCTATGCCCTCCTGGAGGGAATGCGGGGCGCCGCCCTTCAGCAGGACAACGAGGTCGACGTCTCCGCCTTGTTCCACTACGCGGTGGACCGGGTGCCCGCGCTCGCCGCCCACGTCGGCGGGATCCAGCGGCCCCGGGTGATGGCCCCCGACGCGGCCAGCTTCTCCATAGGTCTGCTCGCACCCGAGGACCGCCTGCGGATACCGCTCGCAGAGGTCCTGCCCGTTCTCTTGCAGCCGCGCGCCTTCCACTCGACCGAGGGGTTCGACGCGCTGGGCCTGGAGCCCCACCTCAGGGCCGCCCTGAGGGAGCTGCGCAGCGCCCGGGAGCGCGGCAAGGCCGTGTACGTGGACGCCGACGACCTGCCGGGGGGGATCCGGATCGTGGCCTCCTACGACGAGGCCGGGGGACAGGTCGACGTCACCGTCACCCTGGTCCGGGACGGGGACCGGGTCGATCGCTTCGACGTGTCGGGCTCCCCCGACGCCCTCGGGGCCCTCGCCTCCGAGATCGTCGCTCGGGTCGTGGATGCCCTGGCCCCCTCCCCCTGACCCCGCTTCCACGTGCGCCCCACCCCCGTCCCTGCTATCGTTTCGACCCCCCGATCCGGGGGACGCGAGGAGATACGGCCATGTGCGGAGTGGTGTCGATCGTGTACGACCACGTGGTCCGGCAGCTGGGGGTGGAGGCCTCCGAGCTGCTCAAGAAGCTCGAGTACCGGGGGTACGACTCGACCGGGGCGGCGTTCTTCCAGGACGACGGGTCGGTGGTGCTCAAGAAGAAGGTCGGCTCGCCCACCCGGGTGGTGCGCCAGCTGGAGATGGAGCGGGACGCGGGCCACAAGTTCATCGGACAGGTCCGCTGGGCCACGTACGGCTCGGTGACCGACACCAACGCCCAGCCCCACCAGGTGGCTTGCCGCGTGCCCATGGTCGGCGCCCACAACGGCAACATCTCCAACACCGACACCCTCAAGGAGTTCCTGGCCGACAACGGCCACCACGTGCTGTCGGACAACGACGGCGAGATGCTGGTCCACGTGGTGGAGCACTACTACGACGAGGTGACCCGCGGCCGCAGGCCCCGCACCGACGCCTCGCGGATCAAGGCGATGATCCGCGCCATCCGCCGGGCCCAGCGCAAGGTGGAGGGCAGCTACGCGGCCTGCGTGGCCTTCCCCGACCTGCCCGGCGTGTTCGCCATGAAGTCCGGCTCGTCGCTGTACGCCGGCAAGGGCAGCGACGCGGCCGGCGAGTTCATCGTGGTGTCGTCGGACCTGACGTCGGTGCTGTCCAAGACCCGCTACCTGATCCCCCTGTCCGAGGGCGAGGGCATGTACTTCACCCACGGCGAGTACAAGGTCTTCTCCCTGTCCCGAAACGGCGAGAGGGTGCCCCGGCTCAAGCGCTCGCGGCTGAACATCGCCGACATCTCGCTCCAGAGCCGCTACCGCTACTTCATGCACCAGGAGATCTACACGGCGGCCGAGAACGTGGACCGGCTGCTGCAGTACTACTTCATGGACGACGACGAGGAGCAGCTGTACCGCATCTTCGAGGCCCAGCGACCGGCCTGCAAGGACATCGTCTTCGACCTGCTCAAGCTCTACGACATCTTCGACCGGGCGGAGCTCAAGACCGCCCTGGACGCGCTGCTGGGCGACGACAAGTTCGTCGCGCTGGTCGATGCCGCGAAGGCCGAGGGGTTCGACGCGCCCAAGGGTCGGGCACCGCTGGCCTTCGCCTCCGACGAGGCGCAGCTGCTGGGTGAGCTCTTCGAACTCGGCCGCGCCTACCGCACGCCCCTGTGGCTGCTCGACCAGGTCGTGATCTGGAAGAAGAAGCGCAAGACCACCTGGTACCGGGACGAGATGGCGACCCTGCTGCGCCGCGCCAAGGAGAAGGGCGGCCGCCTGTTCACCATCGGCGCCGGTACCTCGTACCACGCCTGTCTGGTGGGGGCGTACCTGTTCCACGAGATCGCGGGCGTGGGCATCGTGCCGGTCAATCCGGGCATGTTCCGCTCCATGTACATCGACGCCCTGTCCCCCAACGACATCGTGCTCGGCGTCACCCAGTCCGGCGAGACCAAGGACCTGCTGGACATCTTCAACGACGTGCGGGACCGCTACGGCAAGAAGGTCAAGCTGGTCTCGATGGTCAACAACGAGCTGTCGACCATCCCCCAGGAGAAGTCCGACTTCTTCCTGCCCATCCTCTGCGGCCCCGAGATCGCGGTGGCCGCCACCAAGTCCTTCATCAGCCAGGTCGCGCTGTTCCACCTGCTGGCCTGCATGATCTCGGGCTCGGCCGAGGAGGCGGAGGAGCAGATCGCCCGGGTCCGCACCGTCATCGACTTCACCCTACGCGCCGTGGAGGAGGACATCGCCGAGGTGGCGCTGAAGATGTTCCTCAAGCCCTCGCTCCACATCCTCGGCACCTCGATGATCGGCCTGGCCAAGGAGGGGGCGCTCAAGATCCGCGAGGTGGTGCTCAACCACACCGAGGGCTACGACGCCGCCGAGTTCAAGCACGGTCCCAACACCATCCTGGGCAAGAACACCATCTTCTCGCTGGCGGACCTGGAACACCTGCTGATGGACGCCTTCGAGCTCTTCGGCGAGCTGGACTCCACCCGCCGCGCCGGGGGCAAGAAGGCCACGCTCGAGGGCGTCCCGGCGATGCTCAAGGACGTGGGTTTCCAGGAGCTGCGCCTGGACACGCCGGGCGGCGCCGGCGGCCGATCGGCCCTGCCGCGGGTCCGAAACGCCATCGACCTCTACCGCAAGCGAATCGATCTCGAGAACTACTTCTCCAACTACCCGCTGATCTTCTTCTGCCCCCCCGACGAGCGGGACGTCCAGATCACCATCAGCCAGATCCACACCCACAAGATCCGCGGGGCGGACATCGTGCTCATCGCCCGGGACAACGAGGAGCTGCGCAAGGCGGTGGAGGGGGTTCCGGCGGGCTTCGAGCACTATTACTGCAAGTTCATCCGCGTGCCGACCATGTTCGACAAGACCATGTTCGTCTACCAGGCCGCCGTGGCCCTGCAGCTGCTGGCCTTCCGGATGTCCGTGGACAAGATGAAGTACCTGAACAAGTCCGCGGTCGAGAACCACGGGGTCCACCCCGACGTGCCCAAGAACGTGAGCAAGTCGATCACCGTCGACTGATTCCCGAGCCGCTTCCCCTCCCCTCCCGGTTTCCTCAAGCAAGAGCGTGTCCGTCCGATGCCCCAGCAAAGGGGTTCTCTCGGGCACGGGGAGGTTCGCCGTCCATGGACATCCGACAGAACACGCTGACGCGCGTGACGGTGGGATTCATCACGGTGGTAGCCCCCGCCTCCGCAGGCGCCTGGACCATGGTCCAGGACCTGGAACGGGCGGACGCATCCTACGTGGGTGAGGCGGACGAGGACTACGCGGGGAGCGACGTCGAGATCGTGGGCGACGTGAACGGAGACGGCTACGACGACCTGATGATCGAGGCGCGGTACAACGACGAGGGGGGTGAGGGCGCAGGCCAGGTCTACCTGGTTCTGGGCCACGGCGTTTCCTGGTCGACGGACGTCTCGCTCGCCGAGGTCGACGCCTCGTTCGTGGGCGAGTCCGGCAACTGGGGCAACCAGAGCGACATCGAGGCGGTCGGCGACGTGAACGGAGACGGGTACGCCGACGTGCTCATCTCCGCTCCGTACAACTACGGAATGACCTACGGCACCGGCGAGGTCTATCTGGTGATGGGCCGGCCCTCGGGCTGGGCGATGGACACGCCCATCGGCGACGTCGATGCCTCCTTCTGGGGGGAGGAGATGCATGACCACGCCGGCGGCGGTCTCGCAGGCATCGGAGACGCCGACCAGGACGGATTCGACGACTTCGCCATCGGCGCATCCGGGTCCGGCGCGTGCGCAATCAGCGCCGGCAAGGTCTACGTGATCCACGGCCACTCCGAGGACTGGGCGATGCACACCCCCCTGGCCCAGGCCGGCGCCTGGTTCTGCGGCGAGACCCTCGAGGGAGCGGGCGAGGAAATCACGGGGCCAGGGGATCTCAACGGAGACGGGCTCCCGGATCTCGTCGTGGGCGCCCCGGACACGGAGCGTGTCGTGAACCGAGCCGGGGCCGCCGTGATCGTCTTCGGGATCCCGGGCGGATGGAGGGGGGGGGAGTCCCTGGACACGGCCCCGTCCTTCGTGGGAGAGCGCGACTCCGAGCGCATCGGTCTGCACCTGAGTGGAGCCGGTGACGTGAACGGAGACGGGTACGACGACCTCCTGATCGGCTCGCCTTCGGACGTCGAGGTCCCCCCCTTTGTCGGCAAGGTCCACCTCGTCCTGGGCGGGAGCGTCGGGTGGGCACCGGACACGCCGATCTCCGCGGCTGATGCCTCCTTCCGGGGTGCGGCGATCTACGACCGGGCCGGTGATGCGATCGGTTCCGCGGGCGACCTGGACGGCGACGGCTACGACGATGTCATCGTCGGAGTTTCGACCAACGACCACGCCGGAGGAAGCGCAGGCCAGGTCTACCTTCTGTTCGGGGGGATCCAGGGCTGGACCGATTCCACGCTCTCCGACGCCTCGTCCGCGTCCCTGGTGGGCTTCGAAGCGAGGCTCCAGGCGGGCACGTCGGTGGCTGGTGGGGGTGACCTCGACGGGGACGGACGCCCCGACCTCGCCATTGGAGCCGCGCAGAAGGGCGAATTGTGAGGGCGGCCGATCGGGCCCGGTCGGGCCTTCGTGGTGCGCCCCTCGGGATGTGACGACGGGGATGGCGACGGGTACGGCTCCCCCGGAGACCTCTCCTGCCCCGCCGGCTGGGCGGACGACTGCGACGACGGGGATCCGGGAGCGTTCCCCGGCGCCCCCGAGCAGTGCAACGGCCTCGACGACGACTGCGACGGGCGGGTCGACGAGGGGGTGTGGAGCGATGCGGACGGAGACGGCTTCACCCCCTGCGGGGGGCCGTCCGGGGAGCCGGACTGCAACGACCTGGATCCCGAGATCCACCCGGGCGCGGACGAGGTCTGCGACGGTGCGGACAGCGACTGCGACGGGGTATGGCTGGACGAGGAGCTGGACCTGGACGCCGATGGCCACATCACCTGCGACGACGGCAGCGGCGTCGTGGACTGCGACGACGACGATCCCGACGTCCACCCGGGCGCGGACGAGATCCCCTACGACGGCCTGGACCAGGACTGCGACGGCGCGGATCTGACGGACATCGACGGGGACGGCTACGACGGCGGGCCCGACGGCGAGGACTGCGACGACGTCCAGCACGAGATCCACCCGGGGGCGATCGAGATCTGCTTCGACGCCGCCGACAACGACTGCAACGGCTTCATCAACGAGGCGGACTGTGGCGAGCTCCAGGAGACGGCCACACTACCCCCCGACGCCTCGCAGGGAGGCTGTCTCTGCACGTGGACCGCTTCCTCTGCGCCAGGCGAAGCTCCCGCGTTCGCGCGGGTAGCCATCCCGTTCGTCGCCCTGATCCTCAGACTCCGCGGGCCCCGGTCCCGCCCGGAGCGGTTCGCCTGCGAGCGCAGCTCGTCGGGCTAGCCGCGATCGGCCGCGCCCCCCGGGCGAGCTTGTGCCGCGAGCAACGCTCGCCAGCAGCAAGGGAGCCAACGGAAGCTGCCGGCGCCGCCGGTCAGATTCCGTGTCCGTTGGTCATCAGCTCCGGCTGGCCGGTGGATTCCAGCACGCTCAACCACAGGGTCCCGTGGGGGTCCACCTGCTTGCGCTTCTTGGTCGCCAGCTCGATGGGGATGTGGACGAACTTGTTGTTCCAGTTGCTGATCAGGCAGCCGGTCTTGCCGGCCATGCCGGCGTGGGCGGCGTGCTGGCCCAGGAAGAGGCAGAAGATGCAGTCGTTGGGGTTGGCCGGCACCGAGCGGATGATGTAGCTGGGGTCGATGTACTTGACGGTGAACGGGATGTCCGCGGCCGCGAAGTGCAGGGCGATCCGCTGCTTGAGCAGCAGGCCGATATCCCCCAGCTTGGTGTTGCCCGACGCGTCCACCCGGTCGGTGGCCGCGCACAGGTCCTGACCCGCCCCTTCGGCCACCACGATCACCGCGTGCTTGCGTTCCTTGAGCCGCTTCTCGAGGGTCGCGAGCAATCCTGACTCCCCCTCGAGCTCGAAGGGAACCTCGGGGATCAGCACGAAGTTCACGTCCCCGGTGGCCAGGGCCGCGTTGGACGCGATGAAGCCCGAGTGGCGGCCCATCAGCTTGACGATCCCCACGCCGTTCTGGTGCCCGGAGGCCTCCACGTGGGCGCAGCGCAGGCTCTCCACCGCCGAACCCACCGCCGTGTCGAAGCCGAAGCTGCGGGACACGAAGCTGATGTCGTTGTCGATGGTCTTGGGCACGCCGACCACACCGATGCGGAGCCGGCGCTTCCGGATCTCCTCGTAGATCGCCTGGGCCCCCCGCAGGGTGCCGTCCCCGCCGATGACGAACAGGATCCGGATGTCCTCGCGGACCAGGGTGTCCACCATCGTCTCGACGGGCTGGGGCCCACGCGACGAGCCGAGGATCGTGCCGCCGTCCTGGTGGATGTCGCGGACCACGTCCGGTGTGAGGTCCATCATCGGCAGCCGGTTGATCGGGTTCAGGCCGGCGAAGCCGTTGCGGACACCCTGGATCCTCCTCACACCGTACATGTAGTACAGCTCGTGCACGATGGATCGGATGACGTCGTTGACGCCGGGGCAGAGGCCGCCGCACGTGACGATCGCGGCCTTGGTGTTGGCGGGATCGAAATAGGTCTTCCCGCGCGGCCCCGCGCGTTCGAACGAGACCCGCGGCAATCCGGCGTCCTCGCGGGCCTTGAGCGCCTCCACGTCCACCTCGCACATCACCCGCTGCTCGTCGGCGACGAATCGCTGGTAGTGCACGGTCGAGGGCACGGTGCAGGGCCCGATCACGTCGATCTCCGTGTCGATCAAGGCGTCGGTGATGACGGTCTGCTGAAGCATCGCTCTTCTCCGGCTGGCAACGTAGAGAGCTGTTTACACGGGAAGTCGTGGCGAGACAACGGCAACGGTACACTGCCGGCGCACATCGAGAAGGAATCATGGCCGAACAGGATCCCAGCGGCGGACCGGATCTGAAGCGTCCGTTCAACCACGCGTCGCGATCGGTGCTCAACCACCGTCACCTGGAGCGCTTCGAGGGCGGGACCCTGTTCGCCCGACTGGCCCGCGCGGTGTGCCGCGCCGAGTGCCTCCCCCGAAAGGAACTCTACGAGGCCTGGGAGGTGGCGCGCCGGGTCCGGCGCCGCATGCGGGGCGGACGCGCCGTGGACCTGGCCGCGGGCCACGGGCTGCTGGCCTGGGTCCTGATCCTGCTGGACGACTCCACCCCCCGCGCCCTGTGCGTGGACACCCGCCGCCCGGCCAGCGCGGCGACCCTCGAGACGGCGCTGGTGGAGCGCTGGCCCCGCCTGGCCGGGCGGGTCGAGTACCGGGAAGCGGGGCTGGAGGACGCCGGCCTCCGCGCCGGTGACCTGGCGGCGTCGGTCCACGCCTGCGGAACGCTGACCGATGGGGTCCTCGACGCCGCGATAGCGGCTCGCGCGAGGGTCGCGGTCCTCCCCTGTTGCCACGCCCTGGGGCGCTGCGACGCGGGCAAGCTGGAGGGGTGGGTCGAGGGGCCGCTGGCCGTGGACCTGACCCGGGCCGCCCGTCTGCGGGCCGCGGGCTACCGGATCCACACCGCACGGATCCCCGAGGAGATCACGCCGATGAACCGCCTGCTGCTGGGTTGGCCGCCCGGGGGCTGATCAGAGCTGGACGTCCTTCATCTCGGCCTCGATCTCGGGGAGGGCGTCGGTCATCCCCATCGCCTCGGCGATGCCGTCGATGGCCGTCCGCTCCTCGTCGCTGAACACGCCGTCGGCGTGGATCAGCAGCAGCCCGGTCTTGAGGAACAGACGCCGCAGGTCGCTGGTGTCCAGCGACAGGGCGAGCATCCGCGGGTCGAAGGCGACCTTGTCCAGGCTCTCCATCAGATCCGGCTCCCCCATGTCGGCCAGGAACTCCCGGATCACATCGCGCTCCTCGTCCGCCACGCCGTCCACGCAGGCCAGGTGGTAGAGACCGCGGGCGAAGATGTCCAGCTGCTCGATGTTGTCGAAGAAGCGGTGGTAGGGCTTGTCGGCCATGGGGACCTCCCGGTCGATGGATGGAGAGACTACCTCGACTCGGTCCCCGAGGGCCACAGGGCATCGCGCACATGGCCCCCGCAGCGGCCATCCACGTCGCCGTCGCCCCCCTCCACGTCGTGGAAGAGGTGCAGGCCGGGGGCGTGGAGCACCAGGGTGGCCCAGGCCCGGAACTCCCGGGGGGCGTAGGTCGTCCGCGCCTGGTTCACGAACGCGGGGATCACGTTGCACAGGGGCACGGCTCCGGTGGGCACCAGGCCCCGCCGCTGCAGATCGGCCCACCCCTCCTCCAGTTCGGCCACGGGAGGCTGGGCCATCAACAGCTCGAAGAGCCACACGATGTAGGGCTCCGGGAGGTCGGTCTCCTCGAGGAACCCCGACGAGCTGTAGCTCAGGTCGCCGAGGAACAGCTGCAGGCGCGACAGGGCCACGGCGAGCTCGGCACCGCCGATCTCCAGGGTGTACACACCCACCGTCTGCAGCTCGAAGCTGTCCACCTCCAGATCGGTGGCCCCGCGCGACCTCCCCCGCTCCCTCAGGGCGTCGTGCAGCTCCCGGTGCCAGGTCTCGGTGCAGCGCCCGGGCTGGATCGGCGCCCCCGGGAGGACGCGGCGCAGGATCCCCCTGCGATCCGGCGGATCGGTGAGCCCCACGCCCCGCAGACACTGCAGCCCGCCCTCGACCCGCACGTCCATCGGACCCGTCGCGTCCAGAGCGGGGTAGCGCTCCAGGATCTCCAGGGCGTCGGCGTGGATCCGCTCCAAGCCGACCCTCGCCTGCAGCTCGAAGCTGTACTCGGTGAGGGTCAGGCGACAGGGCAGGCCGTCCAGCCGCACCAGATCGGTCCACGGTCCCCGATGGACAGATGCGCGCTGCCGCTCCGTCCCGGTCTGGTGGACCACCGCCCGCTCCAGGCCATGGTCACACAGCAGGCTCACGTCCCACACCGTGCCGCAGCCACGGCAGCGGAAGTGCTGGCCGAAGCCGGACCCGGGGATGCCGTAGCGAGTCGCGGTGGGTTCCAGATCCGGGTGGTGGCCGGGGAGCCGGTAGGTCATGGACCAGTTGGGCTGGTCCAGGGTACGCAACCGCTCCGCGAAGCCGCGGCAGGCCTCGCACTTGGGCTGTCGGAGCACCGGAAACAGCGGCGTGGTCAGCATCGTCCCCTCGCCTCCCACGATAACAGACCCCCCGGGCCGTCGAGTTCGAGCGCGACGCCACGAGCCGCGGCACAAACTCGACAAATCCCCCGGAGACTCGCCATCCGAACGGGCAACGCCGCCCACACGAGACCCTCTTTTTGCGGCCGTAACCCTCCTGAATCACTTCGATTTCAAAAAGACCTCCCGTCTCGACGACTGAAGGGGAAAGCGCTGGCACGCCCCTCGCAATTCCTGGGGGGCAGGTCACGCGGAGACACCGAGACAGGGGGTCGAGGGCCGCGGGACCCCGAACCATCACGGGGCACGCGCCGCCCCGGAAAGGAACCGAGATGACCACCCGACCTTTCTTCCTGTGGGCCACGTTCGCGGTGCTCGCCGGCTTCGCCTTCGCCCTGACCCTGGGGGGCTGCCCCCCCCAGACCCTGGGCGACGACGATGACGACAACGACGACGAGGAGTTCGTCGAAGAGGGTACCTACGCGAACGAGTGCGAGGACGGTGAGGACAACGACGGGGACGGCTACGAGGACTGTCAGGACAACGGCTGCGCCGACGCCGATGCCTGCACCAAGGCCCGCGCCTTCCTGTGCAACGACCTGATCTACAACGACGGCGACCACCTCACCGTGAAGATCACCTGCGACGGCAAGAGCCTCTCCGCCTCGAGCGGCGACTGCTCGGACTGCAAGACCTTCGACGAGGGCGAGGCCGACTGCGACGTGTACTTCGACGGCGACGAGGTCGGGGCCTTCAGCCCCGAGTTCGAGGCCGGCGAGGAGTTCGCCTTCCTGTTCACCGTCGACGGCGGGGAGAT
Organism: uncultured Rickettsiales bacterium; assembly: GCA_964542165.1. GTDB lineage: Bacteria > Myxococcota_A > UBA796 > UBA9615 > CAYRNR01 > CAYTBN01. The sequence continues at coordinate 27,166 of CAZITQ010000058.1, read as the reverse complement.
CGTCCTCGCCCGAGTGGACGAGGACTGCGGTGCCAGCTCGGTTTCCGACCTCCTGTAACGGTGACCCGCGGTGGAGCGTGGTGGCCACCCACAGCGCAAAGGGGATGCGCGCAATGGTGGCCGCCACGCTCCCGACTTCTTCCGGGAGCGCAAGGACATGACCAGCAGCAACACCACCTTCGTGGATTCGGTCTGGAACGACACGTCCGCCGGCGGAGACACCCTGCGGGCGGTCGGTGACCGGCTCGCCAAGATCACGGGCCTGGACGTGGAGGTCGCCCTGGACGAGCGGTCCTTCCGCGCCACACCCCCGGAGGGCCAGGAGCCCGAGGGCATCCGAGCGGCACGCGCCGAGCTGGTGGACGGCTCGATGATCCGCCTCGAGCTCGAGGTCGTACGGGCCCCCGACTCCGTTCGCCCCCCCGCCCGGACGCTGCTCGCCGCCCTGACCGAGGTGGACGAGCGTTGCCGCCTGCGCATGGGGGACGCGGGGGACGAGGAGTGGTCGCTGCACGTGGTCCTGGGCATCGACGCCGAGCCCCTGACCCCGGCCCGATCGGACCTGCTGCTGACCCAGCTGACCCGGCTGGACAAGCTGGCGCGGGACATCCGCAAGGAGATCCCCCGCCACGAGACCGACGAGGACCTGGAGGCCCAGTACCGCCCCTTTGCCAAGCACGTGGATGTGCTGACCCCGGGGTTCGTGGACGACCTGGCCGTGCCTCCCGAGCTGGACGCCTGGGCCCGAGAGGCCCTGTCGTGCCTGGTGGGCAACCGCTGTGTGGCCGTGGCCGGGGATCCGGAGCTGGCCGTCTCGACCGCCCTGCTGGGCCTGGCCCGGGTGGGCCAGCCCAGCGGTCACTCGTTCGCTCGGCTCACCGGATCCCCGGATCCGGCGGACCTGGTGCGGCTGGCGGGCCACATCCCGGGCCACCTGATCATCTCGTCGACCTGGCTGGGGCTGGTGACCAACGAGTACCGGCGGGCGGAGCAGATCCGCAACATCCTCGCGGGCCTGCAGCGCCACAACGCGCCGGCGATCTTCGTGGGCACGCTCAACGAGCTGCAGAGCCAGTTCCACGGGGGCCAGGGTGGCGAGAACAACCCGCTCAAGCCGGTGCTGGCCCGGGTGCCGACGATCCCGGTCGAGACCCTGGCGCGGTTCGCCATCCGGCTGACCGGCAAGGACCGGGGCGGACTGGCCCCGACGGCCGAGACCGCGATCCTCGACGAGGTCATGCAGTCGGTGGACTCGCTGCGGGCGTCGGACCGAAGCCGCTTGCTGGACGCGGTGGCCTCCCACGCCGTGAGCGTGGTGACCGCCTCGGGACCCGCAGCGCTGATGTCGACCCCGACGTTCGCGGGCATGCTCGCGGGCCGGACCGAGACCCTGTCCGGGCTCAGCGCCCGGCCCCGGGTCGAGCGCCGGGACACGGTCGAGAGCCGCTACGTGGAGGTGCTGACCCACGAGGGGATCGTGTCGCACCTGAGCGAGCGCCTGGTGGGTCAGGACGCGGCCCTGGCGGACCTGGCGGATCGGCTGGACGCGGAGGCCCAGACCCGGGATTCGCACCAGCCCCTGAGGTACTGCGCCCAGGGCGTGCCGGGAACGGGCAAGAGCCACTCGGCGGAGCTGCTCGCCCGGCTGCTGGGCGTGCCCTACGTGAACATCGACTCGGTGGGGCTGCCGGACCACCACACCGCCACCGCCCAGCTGCTGGGCTCGGGGCGCGGCATCGTGGGCTCGCACCAGCCGGGGCGGCTCGAGCAGGTGGCCAAGCACCACACGGGCGCGGTGGTCGAGATCAGTGACCTCGACCACGCCAACCCCGGCGTGCGGTCCTTCCTGGCGGACCTGTTTCTCCAGGTCCTCCAGTCGGGAGAGGCCCAGAGTTCGGTCGGGGCGATGATCGACTGCTCGAACCTGCTCCTGGGTTTCACCCTGAACCTGCCGGGCGGCCGGGACGAGAAGGTCAATCAGAGCCTGGGCTTCCGGGACGCCCCCTCGCGAGACGAGGTCAAGGGGCGGGTGAAGGCGGAGCTCAAGCACCTCACGTCCGGGGCCTTCGTGAGCCGGATCGGCGACCCGATCCTCTTCTCACCCCTGGACCGAAAGGCCTGGGGCGTCATCGCCGAGCGGGCGATGGTCCGGGCCCTGGAGACCGCCGCCAGGCGGAATCACCTGACCCTGGGCAAGGTCGCGATCGCAGACGGCTGCGGTGCCCGCTTCGTGAAGTCCCTGGGCCCGGACGCGGCGACCTACGGCGCCCGGGCCATCCTCGACGCCGCGCGGCTGCAGATCGCGCGGGCCCTGCGTCCGTGGCGGAAGGACCTGGATCCCGACGCCGGACACGACCTGGAGATCCGCGCAGGTTCGCGCGGGTCGCTCTCGATTCGAAACGTTGCCTGAAAGGAGTTGAACGATGACCACGCAGGTTTACCGGATCGACAAGCCCGCCGAGATGCGCCGCGCGGGATCGATGGACCTGGTCCGGATGCTGCCGGTTCCCGGGGGGCACAGCCTGTTCCTCCCCCGGTGGCTCCTGGACGCGATCACCTACGCCATCGTGGGTGGCGAGTTCATCCATCTCTCCGGCCCCACGGGGACGGCCAAGAGCTCGTTTCTGGAGGCGCTGTACCGCGAGCCCAGGAACTTCCTGTCCCACTGCGCGCTGCTGGGCTACCCCGAGCGCGAGATCGAGATGTACACCATCGAGATGGCGACCTTCGAGTCGCCCGGAGAGCTCTACCAGCGACGCGCCCTGAGGGAGGGCACGACCTACGACGAGCCCAGCCCGCTGATCCAGGCCCTGGAGGAGGCGGCGGTGGCCCGCCAGGACCGCTACGCGCTGATCTGGCTGCGAGAGATGGGCCGAGTCCACTCGGCCAGCGTCCAGGGCGGCCTGCTCAACCTGATGTACCGGGGTGAGATCCGCCGGCCCGACGGCTCGAGCATCGACGGCATGGGCATCTCCTGGGTCGCCGACTCGAACTACCAGGCCGAGAACGACTCGACCCACACCCTGGTCGTGCTCGACGACGCGCTCAAGCGCCGACTGGCCGTCAACCTGACCATGGACTACCTGTCCACGGACCAGGAGGTCCAGGTGCTGGGTCACCTGGTGGACGAGCCCGGCGTGCTGGAGCTGACCGGCGAAGGCAAGCGCAACGAGGGCAACGACGAACTGATCGAGGTCGCGGTGCGGCTGGGGCACCTGGTGCGCAAGCAACGGGGCCAGGGCAACCTGCAGTCCATCGCACCGCCCACCATCTACGGCTACCTGACCTTCATCCGGATGGCGATGGCTCTGCCCCATCTGCACGTGAAGCACGTGGCCCAGATGACCCTGCTCGGCAACGCCTCGGTGGAGGACCGCAAGGTGCTCGGGGGCGTGTTCTCCGAGGTCTTCGGCTGGCAGACCGGCCCGGGTGGTGACCCGGCCAAGGGGGTCGGCCTGATCTGAGCGGAGAAGAAAGGAAGGAACCATGTGCGCCTGGCAGACATCCTGCTACTGGGGAGGAACCCGGAAGCGACGGAGCAAGCACGAGTGGGCGGGGGTGTCCATGGCGGACGCCTCCAAGCCCAACGCGGAGTACTACGTGCGCCAGCAGGCCCGGCGCATGCTGGACCAGCACTTCCGCGACATCCGACGGGCGGCCGCGGCGCTGGCCGGCGACCCCCTGGACGCCAACTACCAGCCCAAGGCGGCGCCTCAGCTGAGCGCGCTGTACACGGCGTACCCCCCCGCCCTGGGGGCGTACGCGGCCATCGGCCACACCGGGTTCCTGGAGTACAGGTCCCGGGTGGACCAGGCCACCGTGCCGCTGCTGATGGACCGTCACATGGCCGGCGAGGAGGCCTGGAAGGGCACCGAGACGCTGGACCGGGACATCTACCGCAAGATGTCGGGGGTCGTGGCCACCAAGCTGCACACCCGGGTCCTGCTCGAGGAGCTGTCCCGCTACACCGAGCTGGCGGCCATCGAGTACTACCGCCTGTTCCTGGCATCGCAGCAGGAGCTCCGCTTCCGCTCGGTGCCCCGGATCCTGGACGCGTTGCTGCTGTTCGGCGACGTGCTGCCGGACTGGCGCCGGATGGACCTGCACCCGATGACGCGGAGCCTGCTCGAGGACCTGTCCGCAGTGTGCGGACCCTTCGAGCGGCGCGTCCGCGACACCAAGACCGCGGGTCTGAACGACATGGGGCTGGAGTGGGCCATCGCGGTGCTCGAGAGCCTGCGCCCCTACCTCCCGGAGGCCCCCAAGGGCAAGCCCGAGGCGGAGGAGGACGACCCGTTCCCCGACGACCTCAGCCCGGCCCTGCGGCGCCACCTGGAGCTCGAGCGCATGCGTCGGCGCTTCGGCAACCCTGCGGACCAGCCCGAGTCCCGGACGCCCGACGGGGTGCCGCCGATGGACGGCAAGGCGCCCCCGTCCCTGTTCGACCCGGAGTCCCCGGAGCAGCAGCTCGCGGACGCCATGGCGCAGACCGATCCGGACGCGCCGCAGGACAAGCCCGTGGCCCCCAACAGCGGTCAGGGGCTGGACGAGCAGGTCCGCAAGGACATCGGTGCGTTCCAGGAAGCCATCGGCCAGGCGGGCAACCAGACCAGCAACTGGGAGGACATGCGCTCGGACAAGGTCGAGGCGGCCGTGCGGGCCGCGGGGTTCGATGCCGGTCCCATGGAGGGTTCGCCGGCCGAGGGCCACGAGGTCGAGGTCCCCGTGGGTGACGCGGAGGGCGGCGGCGAGATCTTCGACCGCGCGGTGGAGCTGTCCGACGACGCTTCGGCCTGCGACGAGCTCCGCCGCAAGGCCGAGCCGGTGGCCAAGCAGCTGCGCAAGAACCTGTACCCCAACCGGGAGCAGGTTCCGGAGACGGAGCGCTTCCAGTCGAGCGGCCCGTCCTTCGACCCGGCGCGGCTGGCGCTCGCCGGGGTGTCCGACGCCGTGTACAAGCGCTACCGGGTCCACGAGCGCGCGGACCGCCGCGGTCGTCCGGTGCTGCTGATCGCCTGCGACGGGTCCGGCTCCCTGAGCCACGACCAGATGCAGATGACCAAGCTGCTCGGGGCGTCGTGGTTGCTGTCCACCGCCCGCACGCGGATCCAGGTCATGGCCGGCCTGTACCACAGCGGTCACGTGCGTCCGGGTCAGTCCCATCCGCTGGTGCAGTGGATGTACCACCCGGAGAAGACGCCGACCACGAGCCGGAACGAGGCGCTCCGGGCCCTGCCCACCCTCCCCGAGTCGGGGACGGGGGTGCAGTCGGACGCCCTGTCGATCCGCTTCATGGTCGACGAGGCACGGCGGGTGGGTCGCAACAGCACGATCTACCTGATCCTGATCTCGGACACCGCGTGGAACGAGTGCCTCCACGTGGGCAAGAGCGGGCACGAGGAGGTCACCGCCTGCATCGAGTCCCTCCAGGAGGAGCTCGACGACCGCTTCCACGTGACCCTGGTCGCGGTGGGGCAGCGGGGGATCAAGGGCTTCGACCAGGTGGTCGACAAGGTGATCCCCGTCCCCGCGGACGGTCTGCACGACCCGGCCAAGGTGGCCCAGGAGATCGGCAGCTACGTGGCGACCTGCATCCGCGAGCGCCAGAAGCTCGTCAACCGACGGTGAAGGGAGGACGAAGATGTCCAGCACACACAAGAAGGGCTGGGGCCGCTGGATCCGCCCCGACGACGACGACACGCTGAGCGAGCCCACCACCGTGGAGGGCGACGCCATGTCCAACGACGGGTACGACGACGGTGGTCCCGCGGACGGCTACGGCTACAGCTACAGCTACAGCGGGGGGAGCTACGGGTACGGCAGTGGCTACTCCACCTACTCGATGAAGAAGGTCCGCCGTACCCTCGAGCCGCTGTTCGAGCGGCTGGAGGCCTACGACGACGCGCGGATGGTCCTGGAGCGAGAAGGAGGCCAGGTCGACGACCTGAAGAAAGTCACCTCGCTGCTGACCGATCCCCTGCGGATCCGCGCCGGCTACCGCCCCAAGAAGGTCGTGCTGGCGCAGCCGGAGAGCGTCAAGGAGGTGGTCCGCTCCCTGGGCCGTTACGACATCCGCTGGCAGGTCCGCACCCGGCCGTCGGGGATGCCGGTGTACTACGTGTGCCGCGTCCGCACGGACTACTGGACCGACTACAAGCTGGTGGTCGAGGACCTCTACGTCAGCCCCGGGTACCCCATGGGCGACGGCAGGTTCATCCAGCTGATGCACATGGGCCACGAGCAGTACCACCTGCGCATGTCCCCCTTCCGGGAGCTCGCGACCGAGCTGGTGGGCGGAGACCGCAGGGAGATCGACGTGGACTCGCTGCTGCAGAAGGTCGGTCAGAACGTGCTCCAGGCGGCCTGGCACGAGGACCAGCGCCTGGGTCTGTCCGCGGCCGAGCACTTCGACATGCCGTCGTTCGCCCACGCCATCGAGCTGCTCTACCTGTGCCTGAGCGCCGAGCTGTGCGAGCTGCGGGCCTCGCTCACGCCGGAGATGATCCGGTTCTTCGCCGAGGTGTACCCCCAGCCGGCGATCCACGCCTTCCTCCTGCGGCTGTCGGAGGTGGACGGCGCCACGCTGGACGACCTGCCGGACCGGGCGTACTCGCTGTACCACGACCTGGCCCGGTCCTTCGGCGTCTTCCTGAGCAAGGACCCAGCCTTCGGCTACTCGGACGGGGCGACGCCCCTGTACAAGGTGCTGTTCGCCAACGTGGATCGGGTCGGCGAGGCGGCCGAGCCGCTGCTGCCGCTGCCGGCGGTGACCGAGGGCGCGACGGATCTCTGCGCGGCCGCGCGGCAGATCAGCGACCAGCTGATCGCGATGGACCGGCGGGATCCCGCCAGCATGACCACCCTGCACTGAGGCTCGGGCTTCCCCCCGATCAGCCCCCCAGATCGAGCTTCCGGATCACGAAGCCATGGTCCAGCAACGCCTGGAGGATGGCGGACGCCTCGTTGCGTGACTTGCTCTTCTGCTCGTCGCCGAGATCGTCGAAGGGCATGAAGTGGGGACTGGTCCGGATTGTACCGTCATCGATTCGCTGGGGACCGTACTTGCACTCGAGCACTCGCTCCGCTTCGAGCCAGGTCTCGTGAGACGCCTTGGCCAGGACGTCGATCATCGCGCTGAGGTCCACGTGCTGGTGTTTCGGCGCCTGGGCCGATCCGAGGGACTGCACGCTTCCCCGTACGAGGTACTGCTGCGTGATCTTCTCCATGGCGGCCGGGGAGAAGTAGCTGGCCAGATGGGTGAGGAAGCTCTCGAGCTCCCTCACGTTGCGCGGCCAGCTGTGCAGCTGCAGCATCCGCAAGATGTTGGGCGACAGCGGTTTTCCCTCCGCGCCCGGCGCCGAAGCCCAGAAGGCCGTGGCGAGCTCGGGAATGTCCTGCAGGTGCGCCCGCAGGGGCGGGGTGTGTACGGTCAGCTGCTTGAGGCGTTCGTACAGCTGCTGGCGGAACCGGGGAGTCCGCGCGCCCGGATCGTCCGAGAGGACCTGGTCGGTCGCCGCGATGATCCGGACGTCCACGCTGAGTTCCTTGTCGGACCCGAGGGGTTTGACCTTCTTCTCGTCGATGAGTCGCAGGAGCTTGGCCTGGTGGGCCGGGATCAGATCGCCGATCTCGTCGAGGAACAGCGTCCCCTTGTCGGCCTCCCGCATGTACCCGAGCGTCGGGGGCGTCTTGGGGTTCGGGAAGTTCTTCTCGTTGCCGCAGAACAGCAACTCGAAGAGTTCCGGCGAGACCGCAGCGCAGTTGCAGACCACGAACTTGCCGGGGCGGCCGCTCAGCTGGTGGATCAGCTTGGCGATGACCCCCTTCCCGGTCCCGGTCTCGCCCGTGATCAGGGTGTTGGCCGGCCGTCTCGCGGAGAGGACCGCCATGCGGCGAGCGAGCTCGCAGGCGGCCGATCCGCCGAGGAATCGAGCCCGCGCCAGCGCCTCGTCGTCCGGGGACACCGGGTCCATGTAGCCCAGGAGTGTCCTGGCCTGCTCCTCGTATTGCCGCGAAGCCGCGGAGAGGACGTCGTTCGGGCGATCTCCCCGACCACGCCCCTTCTCTTCGAGCTTCTCGAAGAGCTTCTCGGGCACCACCACGACGAACGTCTGGAGCCCCGATTTGCCCTTCCCTGCAGGGGGCGGAAACGTCTGCTCCAGGGCCTTGGTCACGCCATTGGCCAGGCGACCGGGTTTGTCGTAGACGTCCCTGTAGAAGGGCACTCTCTCCTGCGCACAGATCGTGCGACTGCGCCCCGCTCGCTTGGTGCCGCGGATGACGTCCGCGAACTCGATCTCCACCAATCCAGCCGCATCCTCGTGCACCCGCAGGGTCTGCAGGCTGGATTCACCGACGACGTAGGCTGCGCGGTCCTCGAACCTGTCCCCGGCCGCGAGGTCGACATCGACTGCAATGGCCAGCTTCTCACCGTTCTCGATCGTGAACCGGATCGCCCTCATCGGCCCGTCCTCCCCGCACGGGCGCGCCCCCCAGGACGCCCGACGGCAGAACCCCGGATCTTACTGTGTTTGACCCCGGCGATCAGCGCGGATCCCGGGCGAATCCGAGGGCCAGCGCGAACCGGGCAGAGGGGGCGGAGGCCGCCTCGTCGTAGGCCTGTCGGGCCTCGCGCCAGCGCCGCTCTTCGGTGGCCACGCGGTTCTGCGAGCCGGTGATCTCGTACTGGAGGTTGAGGCGCAGCTGGCCCTCGGCGTCGGAACCGGGGGGCGGCAACTCGCCGATGCGGGAGGCCACCTCCAGCGCCATGGCGTCGGCCGCCGCGATCCGGGCGTCGGTATCATCGGCGGCGTCCATCCGATCCCGCAGGGACGCCAGGTCGTCGGTGTCGGCGCCGCCGAGGGCGACCAGCTGGCTGCCCAGATCCACCTGCCGCTCCAGGGCCGTATCGAGGGAGGTCCGGGCTTCGAGGAGATCCGTTCGGACCGGATGCAGCTGCCGTGCGCCCATCCACGCGAACCCCGCCGCCAGCGCCATCGCCACGATGTCCGCGGCCACCAGCACCAGCACGAGGCGCCGGATCCGCTGGCTGCGGGCCGCCCGCTCGCTCCGCGCGCGCTCCGCGTCCTCCCGTCGCCGGACGATGGCCTGCTCCACGAACTCGGGCTCGATATCCAGCTCGGCGGCCACGGCCTTGACGTCGTCCACGGTCGCGCCGGGGGCGGGGCCGCGCCGCGCCTCCTCCTGGAGGCGTGCCGCGAGTTCGATCACGTCGTCCACGTCGTCGTCGGGCACGTCGGGGCGTCGGCGGAGCTTCTCGTGCAGGTCCATGGTCCCCTATTATCTCCTCAACGGTCCTCCGGAGGAGATCTAGAGGTGAACTGGGCGCTGCTGATCCTGGCCTCGCTGGCCCTGAGCCCCGCGGACGTCCCCGATCCCCGGCAGCGGGACAGCTGGGTCGCGGACACCGCGGAGGTCCTCTCCCCCCGGGCCGAGGCGAGCCTCGACCGCATCGCCGGCGATCTGAACCGGGACCTGGGGGTGGAGGCCGCGGTGGCCACCGTCCGGGAGGTGCCCGGCACGCCCAAGGAGTTCGCCACCGCCCTGTTCGAGGACTGGGGCATCGGCGCCGCCACGGCGGACAACGGGGTGCTGGTGCTGCTGGTGGTGGAGCCGGGCCGGATCGAGATCGAGCCGGGCTACGGCCTCGAGACGATGCTCACCGACGGCTGGCTGGGCACGATGCAGGTCGAGACCATGCTGCCCCACCTGGAGCGGGGCGAGTTCGGGGCCGGCCTGGCCGCCGGCCTCGAGGCCATCGACGCCCGCCTTCGCCGCCGCCCGGACGACGCCCAGGAGGGCACCCGCCGCGCCCCGGCGACCCGCGACGAGGGCGGCAGCCGCCTCGGCGCCATGGCCTGGATCGTCCTCGTCCTGGGATCGGCGGTCGCCGCCGGCCTGGTGGTCACGGCCCTGGTCGGACGGCGCCGGCCCTAGGGGATTCCCAGCCACCAGTTCAGGACCCGGTCGGTGAGCTCCGGGGTCCAGCCGTGGTGGTTGTCACCCGACGCCTCGAAGTCCTCGAACAGGTACTCGTGCCCGTGGTTCTCCAGCTCGTTGGCCAGGGACTGGGAGTAGATGTAGGGCACGATGGCGTCCTCGGGATCGTGGCCCACGTAGAACGGCAGCTTGGGGTCCGGATCGGGCACCGGGTAGTAGAACCCCACCCCACCGAGGCCCGCGGACAGCACCGCCGCGTGGGAGAGGCGCTGGGGGGCGTACAGGCCGTACCAGGCGGCCATGTGCCCTCCGGACGAGGTACCCGCGAAGATCACGTCGTTGCGGTCGATGTCCACCATCGCCCCGACCTCGTCGATCATCGCGTCGAGGTAGGTGGTGGCGTCCGTCCCCCACTCGTGATCGATGTGGGCCCCCTCCTCCAGCCCGGGCACCAGGAAGGGGAAGCCACGGAGCTCGGAGCGGGCGGGCAGCTCGGTGTGGAACTTGTCGTCCCACACCCCGTCCAGGGCACCGCCGGGACTCCCTCCGCCGTGTCCGAACATCAGGAACGGAGCACAGGCAACCGGCTGCTCGGGCACGTAGAGCCAGGCGCTGACCGCCTGGACGACGATGTACTGACCTCCGGCGACCGCCCCCGTGCCGCCGCTGCAGTCGGTCGGCGCGGTGTCGTCGTCTCCGGTGTCGTCATCCCCGGTGTCGTCGTCTCCGGCCGAGTCGTCGTCGGCCGTGTCGTCGTCCCCCGTCTCGTCGTCGTCGTCCGACCAGTCGTCGTCGACCACCTCGGTGGGGCAGCCGAGCGCGAGCGCGCCGAGGATCAGAGCGGGTAGCCACCAGGGGATGTGGACACGGGGCATCGACCTCTCCCTCCCGTCGCGCGAGCGGTTCGGTCCATTGTCGCCGATCCTACGCTGTGGGGGGGAAGCCCGGGCTCGGCCCCCCCCCCCCCCCCCCCCCCGGACCCCCCCCCCGGGCCGGGCGCGCGGGGGGGGGGGGCCCGCGCGGGGGGGGGGGGCCCGGGGGGGGGGGGGGGGCAGCGCCGCCGCGCCGGATGACGCGACGACGGGCAGGGCGCTGCGGGGAGGCGCGCCCGGGGAGGGGCGGGATCGCCCGGGGGGGGAGGGACCGGACTGCGCCGGCAGGTCAGCACTCGGATGCGCCCATCACCCCGCCGCACACCGAACAGGCGTCCTGACAGGCGGAGTAACAGCTCCCGCAATCGGGAGTGCAGTTGACCGTCGCCGAGCAGTACGAGCAGTTGCACTCGCAGCAGGTCGGCGGGGGGTCGTAGCCGTCGTCGTCGTCACCGTCGTCGTCCCGCTCGCCGGGATCGTCATAGGTGTCGTCGTGCTCGGGCGCTGGACACCCGGTGCCGATGCCCACGGCCAGGCACAGCGCGAACCAAAGGAACAGGACTCTCATGGGGCTCTCCCTCGTCCGTGGGACCGCGGTCCCGGTTGTGCGGCGTCGAGTCGCCGCGGTCATACACGGAGGAAGAGCAGGGAGCGTGCCAGGATGATCAAGAACGCGAGATCATACCGGTAAATATTTGATCTGATTACACTTCCAAGGACCGCGTGACCCCAAACCAAGCAGAGTTCCAGGCGAACGCGTCGAGTTTTACCCCCCGTCTCAGTCGAGTTCCTCGACCCCAGAGAACCCCGGCGGAGCCGGGGGACCGTCGGCGGCGTCCCCACCCAGCTCGGCCAGTCCCACCTCCCGCCAGTACAGGGTGCAGGCCCCCTGGCAGATGTGGGTCTTGTCGCAGCCCTCGCACGGTGCGGGCAGCATGCGTTTGTCCCGGAAGAAGCGGGCGGGCACGGACTGCCAGATGTCCTCGAAGGGATCGCGCAGGACATTGCCCAGGGACTCGTCGTGGCGGAAGGAGGAGCAGGGCAGCACGTCCCCGGCGGGATTGACGTGGAGCAGGCCATCGGCGGCGGCGCAGCCGGGACTGCCCAGCCCCTCGGCCGCGGTGTTGACCAGGCACAGGGGGAGGGGCGAATACCAGATGAAGCGCAGCCCCCGATCCTCGGCCCGGTGGCGGGCGGCCAGCAGGTGGGGGCCGACCTCGCTGTAGGGCACCATCGCCTCGCGTTCCCCCGCTGCGGCTCCGCAGGGGATGACCAGGTTCATGGTCAGCCGGTCCAGGCCACGCTCCGCGACGAGGTCGACGATCGCGCCGATGGCATCCAGGTTGCCGGGGCTCACCGTGGTGTTGGTGTGGACCCGGACGTCGGCCGCCCGCAGACGCTCGAGCCCCGCCCACAGGCGGTCGAAGGCCCCGGGCCGACCCACGAGGGCATCGTGCCGATCCGCGTCGGGCCCCTCCAGGCTCAGCTGCGCCGAATCCAGCCCGCCGTCCGCCAGTCGGGCCACGAGCTCGTCACCCAGCCGGATCCCGTTGCTGATCAGGTTGACGTGCAGCCCCAGCGCCTTGCCGTGGGCCACCACCTCGGGCAGCTCCGGCGCCAGGGTCGGCTCCCCGCCGGTGAGGGACACGGACGGACAGAGGGCTTGGTTGCGGATGACCTCGAGGGCGCGGCGGAAACCCGCGAGATCCATACGCCGCCCCTCGTCCCACCCCGGCGGCAGCCCGTCCGCGCGACACCCCACGTAGCAGAACCGACAGGAGAGGTTGCAGCGGTAGGTGAGCGCGAGCTCCGAGAGGACGGGGAAGCGGCAGTACGCGGGATCGAAGGGCTCGTGGACCACCGCCCGTCGCCCCCTCCCCTCCCCCAGCCGCCCCCGCAGCAGGTCCTGCAGGTCGGCGAAGAAGTGGTGCAGCTCCCGGCGCCGCCGGGGGGAGTCACCCTCCCGTCGCAGCACCTCCGCGATGTCGACCCCCTCGTCCAGCATCGCCGACAGCACCCGCAGCGCGGTCGCGTTCATCTTCCACGGGCGGTTGGGCACCAGGATCAGCAGCTCGTCCTCGGGGCGGACCACCACGTAGGGCCGGATTCCTGCCACCAGCTGGTCCACCCACCGAAGGTCGATGGTGTGGGGGACGTCGGGACCGAGGTCGACGGGGATCGGGGTCTCGTCCGCAGCGGCCCCCTGCCGGCGCCGCCAGAGGTCGCGCAGGCTCAACGGTTGTCCCGCCGCCCCTGCTCGGCGAAGCGAAGCGCCGTGTGGACGATGCCCAGCACCGCCCGGGAGTTGGTGTGCCAGCCGCCGCGGCGGTCCGCGTGTTGACGGATCACCAGGTAGGTCACGCCGTCACCGCCCCCCCGTTCCAGGGTCAGGGGCGTGTCCAGGCGGGGGAACTGGAACCCCGGTTTGGCGAGCACCACGCAGTAGGCGTAGGGGTAGTCCTTGCCCCGCACGTTGTTCAGGCAGACCTGGACCTGGACCCCCATCAATCCCGAGCCGTCGTCCTCGACCGGGCGCAGCATCAGGCGCGCGTCCACGGGGACCTTGCCCCGCCGGGTCTCCATCAGCGCCAGCATCGGCACGGCCTCGTAGCTCCCCGCGATCCGCGGCCCGTACACCGCCCTCGCCGCGTCCTGGAGCACGGCTCCCTTGAGCCGTAGCTCGCCGGGGCTCCAGTTGCTGCGCATGCCGTTGAACCACAGGGGGAGCCACAGGGCCGCGCTGCCCGCCAGGAAGCGGATGGCCGCGGCCTCGCCGAAGGCCCCCAGGACCACCAGCGCCCCGGGCCCGATCACCATCACCAGCAGGACCAGGAGGGCAAACCCCAGACCGCTGGAGATGTCCCAGGCCGACAGATCCCACCGACGGCCCTTCTTCTCCAGCGCCACCAGGTTCTCGTACCAGTCCCCGTCCACCGGGGCCCAGACGTCCTCGTGTTCGGGGGTGGCCCCACCCGGGGCCAGGGTCTGGCGCCGGACCCACAGGGGCAGGTGCCCCAGTAGCATCACGAAGCTGCCGATGGGGACACCCACCTCCAAGGAGCCCAGACAGCACACCCCCCAGCCGATGACGAACAGCCCCAGGGCGAGCAGGTAGCGCAGCAGGAACCCGCGACTGCCCCCCACGAGGAAGCGCAGCCCCGCCCGCTCGGTGGCCGTGGGTCCGAACGCCATCAGTGGGCCCCCCCGGACACACAGGCCGAGTGGCACGCCGAGTGGCACGCCGAGTGACAGGCCGAGTGGCACGCCGAGTGACAGGCCGAGTGGCACGCCGAGTGGCACGCCGAGTGACAGGCCGAGTGACAGGCCGCGTGTTCGTAGGCGGCCACCAGGTCGGTCTCGGCGAAGTCACCGAACGTGGCCTGATCGGGCGCGGCACCCAGGGCGTCCAGCTCGACCACGAAGCTGGTGCCGGCACCCGCGCCACCGCTGCGGCCTCCGCCGAAGGGGGTTCCGGGCCCTCCGGACACGGCGGGAGCGGCCGCGGATGCTCCGCCGACCACCGGATCTCCCCCGGCGCCGCCGAAGTCGCCCCCGGAGTAGCGTTCCTGGGACCACACGCGGTGGCCGTGGTGGTGGTGGTGCGTGATCCAGTAGGGGTAGTAGGTCCGGGCGTCCTCGATCCGGATCGGCTCGATCCCCACGTCCTCGCCGTACATGCCGGCGAATCGCTCCCGGTAGTGGGCCCGGGTGGCGTCCAGGTCCGCATCCCAGGCCTTGCGCTGGATCGTGCCCACCAGGAGCTCGCCCAGCAGGCGCGGCAGCTCCAGTGGGACCCCGTCCGGGATCTCGGGCAGCTGCTCCCAGACGAAGGCCGCGTAGGGTTCGTCCTCCGGCGGCGCCTCCCCCTGGCGGGCCACGCGGAGGGTCCCCTCGCCCTCCCGCTGGAGCCGGCGCGACCACTCCAGCCGGTCGAGGACCATCGCCAGCAGCACCCGGAAGGGGAACCCCAGCAGCGCGAGCGCCTCGAGCTCGTGGAGCTCGGCGACCTTGCCCTCCACCCGGTAGCTCGAAACCCGGATCCGCGGAGGCTCCCAGTCGTCCCGCTCCCACAGGATGTCCGGGGCCGTGGCGAAGGCCCGGGCCTGTCCCCGGTGCTTGCGAAGCATCAATCCCAGGAAGAACAGCAACCCGGGGAGGCCGAGGAGCCACAGGGTGATACGTCGGTACCAGAACCCGCGGATCGATTTCGGGAACGTGGGTTCGTAGCGGGGGGACTCGTACCCGGGGGGCGGCGACACCGGCTCGACGGCGGCGGCCGTGGCCGTGCCGAGGGGTCCGAAGTGCTCCGCGGGAAGGTAGAACTGAACCCGGTGCGTGCCCCGGGAGGGGACATCGTCCTGGTGGAAGCGGACCGTCAGCCGCGGGCCGTCCGCGCCCTCGATCGCCGCGCCCGCGTACGTGATCAGGTACTGCTCGTTGACCCAGGGCTCGGTGCGCATGCCCAGGTTCGTGGCCCCCTCCAGGCCCATGTCCCCCTCGGCGGGGGCTGGAACGCTGCGGAACCGGACCGTGAGCGTCTCGTGTTCCAGCCCCTCGTCCCACTGCACCGCAGCCCAGTTGAGCACCGCCAGCAGCTGGCCCTCGGGTCCGGTGGTGGTGGCCAGGTGACCGGACGCCGCGAGGTCGGCCACGTAGCTGACCACGTAGGTCGCCTCGCCCGGACCCCACCCCTCGCCGTCGGCCAGCACCACGTCCCAGGTGCCCGGCCCCGCCGACGGCCCCGCCGACGAGATGTCCAGCGGCACCGTCCGACCACCGGGCAGGATCGCCACCGACTCCTCGGCCACGAACACCGGCCGCGCGGCCGTCCCCTGCAGGTAGAACCCGTGCATGTCCGTCCCGCTGTTGTGCCAGCGGCAGCGGTAGGTCACCCGGGCGGTCCCCGTGTCGGCGAGCAGGAGATCGACCTCCACCCACGAGAGATCCGCGCTGACGGCGAGGGCGGGGGACGACGTGGCCAGAATCGACGCGAGCGTCAGCGCCAGCGACGCGACGCGCAGGGGCCGGGCTCTGTGGTGATGGGATCGTGTGGACATCGGCGCCGTCCAGGACGATAGCACGGCCACACCCCCCAACCCGGTTCGGAGTGTCTACACTGATCAGATGCGCGCCGCCCTCCCCCTCACGACCCTCCTGGCGCTGTCGCTCGTCGGCTGTCCGACCGGGAACCCTCCGGCCGACGACGACGACTCCACGCCGCTGCCGGACGACGACGACGACACCACCCCGGTGATCAGCGCCACGGCGGAGCTGAGCGAGGTCGTCTCCGCCGTGGTCAAGGTCCGCTGGACCGTCGAGGGATCGTCGCCCGACGGGACCTGGGCCGAGTTCGGCACCGACGGGGAGCTGGACCGCAGGGCGGTGGCGGTCCCCGGAGAGGGCGGGGGCTACGAGGCCCTGGTGTGGGGCGTGAAGCCCGGGTCGGAGCTGACGATCCGGGCGGTGGTCGAACAGGGGGCCGAGAGGTACACCAGCGAGCCCCTCACCGTGACCACCGGCTACCCGCCGTCCCACCTCCCCGAGGGTCAGGTGACCACCCACGGTGACGGATCGAGCGTCGGGGGGTACCTCATCACCTCGGTGATCACCGAGCCGTCGGTGGCCGTGGTCCTGGACCGGGACGGGGACTACGTCTGGTGGCACACCCTCGAGGACGCGGTGGACACGGTCCTGATCAGCCGGGCCCGCTTCTCTCTGGACGGCCGCACCCTGATGTACCTGGCGTCCACCACCCCCACCGGGGGCGGAACGAGCCAGGTCGTCGTCCGCCTCCCCTACGACGGCTCCGAGGTGACGGTGACGGCGGTGCCCGGGGCCCACCACGACTTCGTCGAGCGGGAGGATGGAAACCTGGCGCTGATCGCCCTGGACGGCCGCGACGTCGACGGGGAGACGGTCCAGGGTGACCGGATCATCGAGCAGGATCCGATCGGCGCGCAGATCACCGTCTGGAGCGCCTGGGACCACCTGGAGTACGACCCGGACGAGCCGGCGCCCGTGGGAACGGGCTGGACCCACGCCAACGCCCTGGACCACGACACGGAGAACGACGTCTATTACCTCTCGCTGCGCAACCACAACACGATCCTCGCCATCGATCGGGCCACGGGGGAGATGCTCCGCGTCATCGGCGGGGAAGGCAGCGACTTCGCCGACGCCAGCGGGTACACCGACCTGTGGGAGTGGCCCCACCAGTTCCACGTCCTCGACGGGTCGATCCTGGCCTTCTCCAGCGGTTCGGCCCCCTGGTTCCGCTCCGAGGCGCTGGAGTACAGCCTGGACGAGGACGCGGGACTGGCGGAGCTGGTGTGGAGCTACACCGCCGATCCCCCCCTGTACTCGGTCGGGTACGGGGACGCGTCGCGCCTGGTCGGCGGCCACACCCTGATCACCTGGAGCGCCCAGGGGCAGATCGACGAGGTGGACGAGGCCGGCGAGCTGCTGTGGCAGCTGAACCTGGACCTGGGGGGGGGCGTGGGCTACGTCACCCACGTGGAAACGCTGCCGGGGATCGACCGATGAGGCGGTGCCGTCGTGGATGGGCCCGGGCCGTGGCTCCCTGGGCCCTGCTGCTGACCCTGGCGCTCCCCGGTTCGGGGCGGGCCTACGATCCGCGGGACATGGCGCTCTCCACTCGCCCCCGGGTGGCGGCCTGTCTGTCGGGTGAGGCCGAGGCCTGCCGCGAGGCCGCGGTCATGATGCCCGATCCGGGATGGCAGGCGTTCCTGGAGCGGGTGGCGGGGTTGACCGACCCCGCAGAGGCCGGCGACGCCCTGGATCGCTTCGAAGCCCGCACAACCGATCTCGCCCGGCGCTGCAAGGAGTCGGACGAACCCGCCTGTCTCTCGGTCCTCGACGCCCTGCACCTGGCGTGCGCGGACGGCGACGAGACGTCCTGCGAGACCCTGCGCTCCCCGGACGCCCTGCGCCTCGAGACCCCCCGCTACCGCCTGATTCCCGCCGCGGAGGCCATGGCGAGCTTCTGCCGTAACGGCCGAATCGCCCGCGCCTGTCGCATCGAGGCGGGCCTGCGACACCCCCCCGGAACCGACGGCCCACCCGCCGCCGAGGCCCGGGACGCCCTGCTGCGGGCCTGCGATCTCGACCCGGCGTCCTGCGCCGTCCTGACCTTCGTGTACGACGAGGCGATGCACGCCACCCTCACCCAGTCGTGCAAGGACGCGGGCACCCTGTGGCCCGAGGGGCCACGGGCCTGCGCCGAGCTGGGGCTCGCGGTGGAGCTGGGAGCCATCCCCGACCGGGACCGCCGCCAGGCCCATCGGTTCTACGAACGGGCCTGCCAGGCGGGCTACGGGGACGGATGCTTGCGCCGGGGTGACCGCCCCCCCGGAACCGAGCCCCGGGACCGGCTCCAGGAATGGCTCTTCATGGGCTGCGACCTGGGACACGCGGCGAGCTGCGGCGCCCTGGGCGTCCACATCCACTACTACGGGACCCAGAGCGCCGGAACGGGTGAGGAGGACGGGCCCGGCGGACCGGGAGGGCCCGGCGGTCCCGGCGAACCCGGCGGACCGGGAGGGCCCGGCGGACCGGGCGGACCCGGCGGACCCGGCGGACCCGGCGGACCCGGCGGACCCGGGGGATCGGGGGGAGGCGGTCCTGGCGGGGAGCCCGGTGGCGGTGAGCCCGGCGGGGGAGGACCCGGCGGGGAACCCGGCGGCGGGGAACCCGGCGGCGGACCCGGCGGGGGAGGACCCGGCGGTGAACCCGGCAGCGGTGGACCCGGCGGCGGACCCGGCGGCGGACCCGGCGGTGGGAGCGGACTGCCGGGTGGGGGTGGCGGACCCGGCACCAGCGGGGTCACCTACATCATGGCGACCCCCCTGCTGCTGACGGGCTGCCTGGGTGGCGACGGCCGCGCCTGCTACGTCCACGGCCAGACCTACTACCAGGGCAAGGGGGTGGATCGGGACCTGCCGTTCGCCACGGGTAGCTTCGAGAACGCCTGCCGCAGCGGCTACCGGGCGGGCTGTGGGTCGCTGGCGATCTACGAGGTGCTCGAGTCCGAAGTGACGGCCGAGACCCTTCCCGCCGCGGACCTGGCCGTGGCCTCCTGCTGGGCCGGCGATCCCGAAGGGTGCACCCTGATCGGCGAGCTCTACGCCGGCGAGGACTACCAGCTCCGGAACTTCGGCGAGGTCCGGCTGCCGGCCAACGCCCCCTGGGCCCTGTGGGCCTACCGGCGCGGCTGCGACAACGGCGGCGAACAGGCCTGTCGCGCGGTCGAGGCCATGGGCGAAGGCCCCGCCTCCCCGCCCGGCATCCTCGATCCGGCCCACGACCCCCTCGCGGCGCCCACCGACCTGGAGGACGACAGCGACCGCTCCCCGCTGACCTGGGACGTGGGGACCGGAGAGCGGGAGTCCACCAACGCCTTCGCCGCCCGCGATCGACCCTGGCGTGGGCTGTCGTACTACGCGTCCGGCGGGGCCAACCGATCCTGGAGCACCGCCACCCAGGCGTCGGTGATCCGCATCGGCGTGACCGCCCTCGCCGGTTCGGTGGGCGGAGGCTTCGAGATCGACTCGGTGACCGACTCCCGCTGGCACCCCAAGTTCGACCGCACCTACCAGCGCTGGTTGTTCCGCGGCCACGCGGCCTTCCAGCTGGAGATTCGGCCGGACACGGCGCTGATCTTCGGCGTGGGCGGCGGGGCCGGGACCTACCGCCTGGATCAGGATCCGGCGGTGTTCAGCGGGGGGCTGCTCCAGTTCGTCCAGCTGGACTTCAGGATGCGCGGTCCGGGGGTTCTGCTGGCCGTCCGCCTCGGGCAACAGCAGCTGTTCCAGGCCGCCGAGGGCCTGCCGGCCGACCACGTCACCGGACTGTCGCTGATCGTGGGGAGGACCCATGATCTGTAGCCGTGCTGCCAGACGACTCGCTCCCCTGGTCGTGGCCCTCTCGCTGGCGCTCCCCGGGTTCTCAGGGGCGGACGAGGTCGTGCCGTCGACCTACAAGTACGCCTCCATGTCCACCGGCCTGCGCAGCTCCTTCACCGCCGGTGGCGCGGGTCTGGACTTCCGCCTCGGCATCGGCGGCTACTGGGGCCTGCTGGGCGTGGAGCTCGAGACCGGCTGGACCGCCGACAAGAGCTGGATGGCGCCCGAGTACCGCAACATGGCCCGCACCACCACCTGGCTCGGACCCCAGCTGTGGCTTCGCCCCACCGACGGGTTCGCCCTGTCCTTCGGCGTCTCGCCGGGGCTGGGCTGGATCAAGGACCCGGCCGACACCACCGAACCCCACCCCCGCCACGCGAGCGGTGGGATCCGCGAGTACGTCCAGGCCGGCTTCTTCGTGGGCGCACCGCACGGCCTGTTCCAGATCGCCCTGCGGGTGGAGTTCCAGCACCTGGCCCAGTCCGCCATCGTGGACGGCACCGAACATGCGTTCTGCCTGCGGCTGGTGATGGCCCTCGGCGAGGTGCGCAGCATCGAGGAGCTGCGTTCGCGGGAGCGGCCGCGCTGGCGACGGAAGAAAATCCCCGTATCATGGGTCGGCTCTCGGGAACCCACGGTGGGGGGTGGGTCCACGGAGGGAACGTGCGGCGACGATCACTCCTGTCCCTGACCTGCCTCGGCCTGTGCGCTGCGGTGGCCATCCCCGCGCTCGCCGGAGCCGCGCCCCGGGTGCTCATGCTGTACGGACCGGGCATCCCGGGCGACGAGATGCAGGCCGCTGCGCGGGACCAGGCCGCCCCCCTGTTGCGCGGGCCCGCCCGCGACGCCGAGGCGATGCACGTCTCCGAGGTGCCCTTCCTGGGCCCGGCCCCCATGTGGGCCACCGGCGACGTGGACGTGCAGCCCTGCTCGGGGGGGCTGCGCACCCTCGAGGAGCTGCGCGACATGGTCGCCCGCGGCATGGAGCTGACCGATCTGCTCGAGGACGAGCAGGCCGCGAGGACCTTCTACTCCGCCTGGGTCGCCCTGGCCTGCGCCGACGACTTCGTACCCCGCGAGCTGATGTACGACGTGCACTTCTACAGCGGGATCTCGTCCTACGTGGCCGGCGACGAGGAAGCGGCCATGGCCCACTTCATGGAGGCCGTGAGCACCGATCCCGGCAAGCCCTTCGATCCGGGCTACTCCCCCGAGCTCGAGCGGATGTACGAGACGGCCCAGCAGCGCTGGCTCGACTCCGAGGTGCTCGAGTTCCAGGTCCGCGACCCCGAAGGGGTGGCCAGCGAGGTGCGGCTCGACGGCCAGGCGGTCCGATCGGGGAATGCGACCCATCACCTGAGTCCCGGGATTCACCTGGTCCAGTTCCGCTCCCGCTACGGCACCTTCACCTCCCTGCGCATCGACGCCCACGAGGGCGGGTACGCGGTGTTGCTCTCCCGGGACGGCCTGCTCGACGCGCTGCTGGATCCCCTGGCCGACGAGGCATCCACCGCCGTGGCGCGGGTCGCCCTGGCCAGCCTGGCGACGGAGCGCGGCGTGGACGGCATCGTGGGATCGGTGGTCGGCGAGCCGGGTCGGCTGTACCGCTACGACGCCGGCGGCGGCGGTATCGAGGCCCTGCCGATCCCCAGGAGCCGGGTGGCGACGGCGCCTCCGCCCGACATCGAGCGGGCGCCGGACCCGGGCCCGGATCCCGATCCGCCCGAGGACGTCGTACTGGACGCCGCGGCGGACACCGTGGAGCCCGAGACGCGGTCCGGGGATCCCCCGCCACGGGTGGTGGAGCCCCCGCCCGACGAGGTCGACCCCATCCCCGGGCCCCCGCCGAGCCACATGTGGGCCATCGTGGGCACCCTGGGGTGGTTCTACTACCCGCTGGAGTACGCGGAGGCCGAGCGGTCCTCGTACGCCAACGTGGGGGTGATCGCGGAGCTCCTGTTCGGCGACGCCCTCGCCGGCGACTTCGGCTTCTGGTTCGCGGTCAGGGGCAGCGACGATGCCTACCGCCCCGACGAGATCGGCGGCGGGCTCGGCGCCATCCGCCTGGGCGCGCGGGTGAACCTCGCCCCCTGGCCCATCCGTCCCTACGTGGGCGGCGCTGTCCACTTCGCCCTGCACAAGGACGCCGGCGCCGCGTCGGACGACGCCGAGATCCGCACCGGCGGCGTGGCCATCGCCGGCCTGGCCTTCGATCCCGGCCGCCACCTCCGTCTCCAGCTCGACGTCATGGCGGGCTACGGGGCCACCTTCATCCTCCAGACCACGGTCGGGGTGGGTGTGCGGTTCTGACCCGGCTCCTGCGTCGCCCCCGCTCCAGGACCCGTAGCGCGAACAGCACGATCGCGACGGTCGAGACCGCGTCGATCTCCCCCCCGCCCGCGGAACACTCGCACCCGCCGTCTTCACCCACCGGTCCGGCGGCATCCGCGGCCGAGTCGTCGTCCCCTGCGCTGTCGTCGTCGCCGCTGTCGTCGTCGTCGCCGCTGTCGTCGTCGCCCGTCTCGCAGTCCTCGTCCTCGAGATCCACGCCGCCGTCGCAGTCGTTGTCCAGGCCGTCGTCGCAGAGTTCGTCGGCGTCCGGATGAACCTCCGGATCCTGGTCGTCGCAGTCTCCCCCACCGACCTCGTCTCCCTCGTGACCATCCCCGTCCACGTCGGTCAGGTCGGCGCCGTCGCAGTCGTCGTCGACCCCATCGTAGGGAATCTCGTCGACCCAGGGGCTGACGGCCGCATCGCCATCGTCACAGTCTCCGCCGCACCCCGAGACCCCGTCCCCGTCCGAGTCATCGGGATTCAGAGAGGCGTTCCCATCGTCGCAGTCGCCGTCACAGGTACTGGTCCCGTCTCCATCGGCGTCTTCGGGCGTCAGGAAGGCGTCCGCGTCGTCGCAATCCAGGGCGCAGGTGGAGAACCCGTCCGCGTCCACGTCGTCGGCGTTGAGCAGGGGATTGAGGTCGTTGCAGTCCGGCTCCCCGGAGGGCGAGCCGCAGGTGTCTGCCCCGTCCCCGTCCAGGTCGTCCAGGTTCAGGGACTCGTCCCCGTCGTCACAGTCTGCGCAAGCCAGGGCGCCGTCGCCGTCGGCGTCGGTGGTCTCCCCCGACAGCAGGCCGCCGTCGCAGTCGTTGTCCACGCCGTCACAGAGTTCGATCGCGCCCCCGTGGACCGCGGGATCGCCGTCGTCGCAGTCCCCTGCGCAGGCCATCTGCCCGTCCCCGTCCAGGTCCACCTCGTCCGCGATCAGCTGACCGTCGCAGTCGGAGTCGAGTCCGTCGCACACCTCGTCCGCGCCGGGGTAGATCGCGGGATCCGAGTCGTCGCAGTCCCCATCACACATGGCCAGGCCGTCCCCGTCGTTGTCCTGCAGCTCGTCGACCACGCCGTCGCAGTCGGAGTCGATCCCGTCGCAGGGATCCTCCAGGGCGCCGGGGTGGATCGCCGGATCGCCGTCGTCGCAATCCGCCTCCAGCCCTCCCGGGCAGTTGGCGGCACCGATCTCTCCGAAGCCGTCCCCATCGGCATCCGGGCAGGGCCAGAGGTGACCGCGGACCAGATAGACCTGGCCCGCGGCCGCCCCGGCGTCACCGTCGTACGGCGCGGCGATCCACAGGTCGGTCAGACCGTCGCCGTCCGCGTCCCCCCCCCCGGAGACCGTCATTCCCGCTCGACTGTACTGGGACTCCCCCCACCAGGACGCGTCCGCCTCACCCAGATCGGTGTCCGGGTTCCATCCACCGGTCCGTCCCGCGATCAGGTACGCCTGACCACTCTCGTCCTGGCCGCTCTCGGTGTTGTACGGGGCGCCGAGGACGAAGTCGTCCAGGCCGTCGCCGTCCACGTCCCCCGCCCCGGCCAGGGACCGGCCCACCCCGTCTACGGCCGCCTCCCCCCGGAACGCGGCGGCCGCCAGCCCCAGGTGCATGTCGCCGCCCCAGGCGGATGGCTGGCCGAGCAGCAGGTACACCTGCCCGGCGTCCCCGGCAGCCTCGTCGCTGCCCGAGGCCCCCAGCAAGATGTCGCCGTAACCGTCCCCGTCCACGTCCCCCGCCCCGGCCAGCGAGGTCCCCACGGCGTCGTCGGCCGCCTCACCCCAGAACGAAGCGTCGGCGCCTCCGAGATCGGTCTGCATCGACCACCCACCCGCTGCCCCGAGGATCAGATAGACCTGGCCCGCGGCCGATGCCGCGTCGTCGTTCCCCGGAGCGGCCACGAGCAGGTCGTCGTAGCCGTCCCCGTTCACGTCCCCCGCGCCCGCCACGGCCAGCCCGGCCTTGTCCCCCCCCGCCTCGCCCACGAAGGACGCGTCGGCCTGGTAGAGTCCGCCGTCCACGGCCCAGGTGCCGCCACCGAGCAGCAGGTAGACCTGCCCCGCGGCCGTTGCCGGCGCGTCGCTGTACGGGGCGCCGATCAGCATGTCCGCCCAGCCGTCCCCGTTCACGTCCCCCGCGCCGGCCACCGCCGTACCCGCGGCGTCGTCCTCGGCCTCCCCCCAGAACGAGGCGTCCACCGTGGAGAGGTCGGCGTCCATGCCCCACCCGGCGACCGAGCCGAGCACCAGGTAGACCTGACCGGCGCCCACGCCCCCCTCGGCGTTTTCCGGCGCCCCGATGAGCATGTCGTCGTACCCGTCCCCGTCCACATCCCCCACCCCGGCCACGCCGTACCCGGCGGCGTCCCCGGCCGCTTCTCCCAGCCACGAGGCGTCGGCGTGGGCGAGGCCTCCACCGTCGGGCCATCCGCCGTCGCGGCCGAACACGAGGTAGGCCTGTCCGGCATCCAGGCCGCTGGAGTCGTTCCCCGCCGCCCCCACCAGCAGGTCGTCGTACCCGTCCCCGTCCACGTCCCCGGCCGCGGACAGGGCCGCCCCGGCGTGATCCTCGGCCGCCTCTCCGACAAAACTCCCGTCGGCCCCTGCCAGGTTCTCGTCCTCTTCCCAGGCCCCGGCTCCACGGGCCGCGACGACCGCGATCGCCCACGCCAGCCACGCCCCTCGTCCAGATCGTCCCACGACACCTCCCACCGAGGACCAGTCCGTCTCCCCACGGGAAACGGGCACCCAGGCCCCCACGTGGAGTGGGAACGGCGCGGGCGTGAGTTCTATTGCCCGAAGGACCAGGAGTTCGACCCGGCCTTCGCGGTCCCGCGGGACCTGCGGAGTCTCGGGCTCGTGCTCCTGGGCCGGAGGTGGTCTGATGATCGAGGTTCGGAGGAACGAAACGAGATGCGAGGCTGGGACCTGCTCGAAGGCGCGGCGGACGATCTCGACGACGCGATCTCCCGCTGGCGCTCGAGCCTCGGGGAGGACCGCGGGCGGCGCCGCTTCCCGAGGTTCGTCGAGGGCTGCTTCGCCCGCGCCCACACCCCCGTCCTCCGCGCTGCCTACGACGAGATGGATGGCCCCTGGGCCCGGGACTGGGGATTTCGGGGGTTCGTGGGCGGACTCCTGCTGCTCGGCGAGGGGGTGTTCGAGGGCGTGCTGGCGGATCCGGAGCGCTTGGCGGACGGGGATCCGCCGGAGGATGCCCAGGACTTCCTGACCACCCTGCTGGAGATCGGAGTGGAGCTGCCATCGGCCATCGGTCCGGATCCCGATGCCTCCTTCCCCCGCATCCTGGCCTGGCGGGCGGCCTGGTACCGCCCCGTGGAACTGGACGGCGCACTGGGAAGGACGGTCGCCAAGGCCCTGGCCGATCATGGCGAATGCGATGCGGGCGCCTGGGGCCGCTTCCAGGCCCGGCGCGGCGAGGCGGACGCGGTCGTCACGTTCCGGGCCGGCCGGGTCTTCCGCGGGGCGGTTCCCCCGCGCGACGACTGGACCCGCTGGTTCTCCCCCCTGCGGGACAACCTGGCACCGCACCGGGAGTTCGTCGTCCCGCAGCTGGGGGCCTTCCGCACCGAGCGCCACCCCGCGCGACAGGGGAGCAACCCGGTCACAGGCCAGCCCATCGTGATCCCCGAACACTGGGTTCCTCGATTTCGGGCGGATCCGGCGTTCCTCGATTCCTTGCCCGCCCCCGCCGTCTCCCGAGGTTTCCACCGATAGCACGCCGCGAAGTGGCGGTCCTTGGATAGACTGGCGTCGGGAATTCCCGCGAGATACGAACCGAGAGGAGCCCCCTTGGACCACCCACGACCGACCACGCGCACGTTCGTCTGGCTCCCCGCCTTCCTGTTCGCCCTGATCTTCGTCGGGGTCGCACCTCCGGCGGGGGCCCAGGAGACCACCTGGTCGCTGGGGACGGACATGCCCTTCAGCCGGGGGCAGGTCCTCGCGGTGTACGGGGACGACGGGTACATCTACCTCTTCGGCGGGTCCGACGCGGCCGCCGGGGTGGTCGACGAGACCTGGCGCTACGACATCGCCAACGAGACCTACGATCAGCTGGCGGACATGCCGACCACCCGCCGCGCGGCCTGTGGGGACCTGCTGCCGGACGGCCGGATCGTGGTGACCGGGGGCTACCACAACGGCCAGCTCTCGGTGACCGAGATCTACGATCCGACCACCGACACCTGGGACACGGCGGCATCGGTGAGCAGCGGCTGGGAGTGTGCCGCCTTCACCGGGGACGACGGGCACCTCCACCTGTTCGGGGGCGAGGATTCCGAGGGCACGTACTACTCGTGGGATCCGAGCACCGATACATGGACCGCGGGCCCGGCGATGCCCAACGACCGCAAGTGCCACGGGGCCAACCTGGGTGACGATGGCCAGTTCTACGTGTTCGGCGGCAGCGACTCGCTGACCACCATGGACGTGTTCGACCCCGTTACGCAGACCTGGGCCGGCGGCGCGGCGCTGCCGGCGGGCAACCAGCAGTTCGGCTGGGCCACCAACGGAGACTGGGTCTACGTGCTGGGTGGTTCCACGAACTACGGCAACAACAGCTCGCCGTACTACGACTACGTGTGGCTGTACGACGTGGACGGCGGCGGCTGGACCGAGGACACGGCCTCGCTGCCCGAGGGCATGCGCGAGACCTACGCGGTGGAGGTCGATGGCGGCCTGTTCGTGTTCGGCGGCAGCAACGGCAGCTACCAGGCCACCGTGCAGGTGGGCTGCCACGAGGGAGACCCGGACGGGGACGGCCACCTGAGCTGGGCCTGCGGCGGTGACGACTGTGACAATGACGACCCGCTGGTGTACCCGGGGGCCGACGAGATCTGTGACGGGCTGGACAACGACTGCGACGGCGACATCGACGAGGGCCCGGCCGCCGCCGACACCTGGTACGAGGACTTCGACGGGGACGGCTACGGCGACCCGGACGTCTCCCAGGTGGCCTGCGACCAGCCCTCCGGCTACGTGGACAACGCCGACGACTGCGACGACGAGGACGCGGACCAGTACCCGGGCGCGGACGAGTACTGCAACGGCGAGGACGACGACTGCGA
>CAZITQ010000057.1:33088-41765 GCA_964542165.1 uncultured Rickettsiales bacterium | reverse complement strand
CGTTGCAGATCTCGGTCGCCCCCGGGAAGATCCCCGCGTCGCCGTCGTCGCAGTCCCCGTCCGCCTCGGCGAACCCGTCGCCGTCGTCGTCCACCAGGACGGTGCCCTCGTCCACGTCACCGTCGCAGTCGTTGTCCGCCAGGTCGGGGATCTCGACCGCGCCGTCGTAGGTGAAGGGGTCCAGGTCGTCGCAGTCGTCCCCCGAGCAGGCCTCGTCCACGTGGCCGTCGCCGTCCAGGTCCCGGTCGTCCACCACCCCGTCGCAGTCGTCGTCGACCCCGTCGCAGACCTCCAGGGCGTCGGGGTGGATGAAGGGATTGGCGTCGTCGCAGTCGGTGCCCGAGCAGGCCTCGTCCACGTACCCGTCCAGGTCCTCGTCCGCATCCTCCCCCAGGCCCGAGCAGTCGTCGTCGATCCCGTTGCCGCAGACCTCGGGGGCGGCGGGGTTGACGGCAGGATCGCTGTCGTCGCAGTCCGCGCCGTCACACGCGATGTCGTCGAACCCGTCGCCGTCCTCGTCCAGGTCGTCGACCACCCCGTTGCAGTCGTCGTCGAGCCCGTTGCCGCACTGCTCCATCTCCGCCGGGTTGACCAGCGGATCCCCGTCGTCGCAGTCCGGGCCCCCGCAGCTCGCGGTCAGGAACCCGTCGCCGTCCTCGTCGTCGCCGAACCCGTCGCAGTCGTTGTCGATCCCGTCGCAGACCTCGGTCGCTCCGGGGTGGGCCGTGGCCGTGGCGTCGTTGCAGTCGTCCCCGCCGCAGAAGGACGAGATGTAGCCGTCCCCGTCCCCGTCCAGGTCGTCGGGGGTGCCGTTGCAGTCCTCGTCCGCGCCGTTGCCGCAGATCTCGGTGGCCCCCAGGTAGGAGTAGGGGTCCAGATCGTCGCAGTCGGTGCCGCCACAGTCCGCGGCCACCTGGCCGTCCAGGTCCAGGTCCCGGTCGTCGGGGATCCCGTTGCAGTCGTTGTCCGCGCCGTCGCACAGCTCCACGGCGCCCGGGTGGGCCCCCGGGTCGGCGTCGTCGCAGTCCCCGGCCAGCTCCGAGTAGCCGTCCCCGTCGTCGTCGTACTCCAGGGTGCCCTCGTCCACCAGGCCGTCGCAGTCGTCGTCCACCCCGTTGCCCATCCCGGTGCCGCTGCCCCCGTCCTCGGGCGCCCCCGGGTACACGGCGTCGTTCCCGTCGTCGCAGTCGCCGGGCTGGGAGCCATCGGAGCAGGACAGGGGGCCCTCGCAGTAGCCGTCCCCGTCGTCGTCGTAGAACACCGTCTCCTCGTCCACCGTCCCGTCGCAGTCGTTGTCCTCCAGGTCCGGCAGCTCGTCGGCGCCCGGGTAGGTGTCCGCGTCGGTGTCGTCGCAGTCCCCGTCGCAGTTCTCCACCCCGTCGCCGTCCACGTCCTCGCAGGGATCGATGCCCACCAGCACGAAGCAGACGTCGATCTCGCCCAGGTCGTCCTCCACGATCAGGCTGACCAGGTGATCGCCCACCGACAGGGTCGAGGTGTCGAAGCCCACCGCCCCCGACGCGTCCGCCGGGGCCTGGTCCAGGACGCCGTCCTCGTCACTCTCCCAGGTCACCTCCAGGGTGTCGGGATCCTGGTCCGGGTCGCTGACCTCGCCGGCGAACAGCACGCCCTCCCCCTCCAGCACGACGTCGCCATCCAGCGGCGAGGTGATGGCGCAGGATGGTGGATCGTTGGGCCGCTCCATCACCGTGAGCGTGACGGTGTCCTCCCCGTCGGCGCCCCGGGTGTCCACCACCCGGAAGGTCAGGACGTGTTCGCCGATGGACAGCCCCGCCAGCTCCAGTTCGATCCCTTCACCCGCCTCGCAATCCCCCACCGGTTCCGGGTCGTGGGTGCTGCTCCACAGCAGCCCGTCCAGATCGGTGGCCAGGCTCATGGACAGCACGTCCACCGCGTCTTCGTGGTCGGTGGCCACACCACAGAACGTCACGGTCTCGTCCTCGAACATCTCGGTTCCCTCGGTGGGCACCTGGATGTAGGCCTCGGGGGCCACGTTGTTGGCGGTCACCGCGCCGTCGGTGCACGCCAGCAAGGCGCTGGAGATGGCGAGAAGAGCGGGGAGGATCGTTCGCTGCATGGGACCTCCGGAGATGACGTGACTCATATTAGAGTCACTAAGGGCGGACCTCAAGGAGAACCGCGCGGAAGCTGGAGAGAGCCCCCCCGGGAGACGGCTCCTGCGCCGGTCGTGTACCCTGGATCGTCGAGCCCCCTGACCCGGGCTCCACGACGCGACGGTCCCCGAGATGATCATCGAGAACCCAGTCGAGCTGAAGGAACGGATCGAGCGCTTCACGCCGCGGCGCGTGCGGGGCGAGGTCCCGATCGTCGAGGACACCTCCAACTACCTGCAGATCCAGGGCGGCATGGTGCTGCGGGTCGGCGGCGACGATCTGTTCGTGATGGGAGATGCCCGGGAGGGGCGCTTCGGCATCTCCGACCAGCCCAAGTTCTGGGTCAAGCGGGCGGTGGATCTGGAGGACGGCAGCTCCAAGATCGTCAAGCTGGTGTTCCACGAGCAGTTCACCACCAAGCTGGGCCTGTTCACGGTGCGGTGCCACCGGAGCCCCGACAAGGAGAGCCAGGTCCTCGACGCGGTGACCGGCGATCCCCGCTTCATGCAGGGGCGCACCGTGGAGGACGAGGCGGGCAACAACATCCGCATCATCGACTTCATCCGGGGTGACACCTTCTTCAACCACATCGCGACCCTCGAGCAGCCCCACGAGGAGTACTTCTTCGAGACCCTGCCGGGGATCTTCGGCCGACTCATCGGCTGTGTGGATGCGATGGACTTCCTCCACCGGCGGGGCCTGGAGCACGGGGACATCCGCAACGACCACGTGATCATCGAGGAGGGCACCGGTCTGTTCCGGTGGATCGACTTCGACTACTCGGTGAACTACACCGACTACGACGTGTGGAGCATGGGCAACGTGCTCAACTACGCCGTCGCCAAGGGCATCGTCACCTGCAGGTCGGCGGAGGCGGGCGAGGTCAACCCGGACTTCCGGGGCGACATCCGCGCCGAGGACGCGCTGCTGTTCTACGGCTACCGGGTGGCCAATCTCCGCAAGGTGTTCCCCTACGTACCCGCGGCGCTGAACGACCTGTTGATGCGGTTCTCCACGGGCACCGAGGACTTCTTCGAGAGCTTCGAACAGCTCTCCAGGGCCCTGCGCGCGGTGGCGGGCCAGACCTGGGGTAGGCGCGCCGCGGGGCGATCAGCCGCCGGTCCGGCGACGGCGGAGTAGCCCGAGTTCCGTCTCCAGGCGAGTGGGGATGATCCGGACGATCCAGGCGTCGGCGGTGATGCCTGCGGGTGCCTCCACGGCCTCGGGATTGACCTCGACGACCTGTCCGCTCAGCGGGATGAACACGCTGTGGACCTCGCCCCGTTCGTTGGTCAGCTTGATTCCCACGTAGCCCTGCTCCACCAGGTCGCCGTCCTTGGGCGTCTCGATCGCCTCGATGGCGCCCACGGTCTCCAGGAAGGAGGCCTCGATGCCCAGGTCCATGCCCCCGTCCTGGCGGAACGTGCCCCAGGAGTGCTCCCGCAGATAGTGGGTGTCCCCCGGCTGGAGGTTCACCTGGGGGGACTCGATCCCCGCGTCACCGGCGGGCACGATCTCCACGGTGGTGGTGGTGTCCAGCAGGGTCTTGGCCGAGGGCGCCTCGGACCGCCGCAGGGCCCGGCTCACCGGCGCCAGGAGCTCCTGGCGGGTGAACGGCTTGGCCAGGTAGTCCACCGCGCCCAGCCGCAGCGCCTTGACCGCCGTGCTGATCGTCGGGTAGCCGGTGATCATCAACACCGGTAGCTTGATGCCGTCCTTCTTCATCCGCTCCAGCAGGCCGATCCCGTTCATCTCCGGCATCATCAGGTCGGTGATGACCAGGTCGTAGGAGCCGGTGTACATCCGCTCCAGCCCGTCGGCCGCGCTGAGCACCGTCTCGACCTCGTGGCCCTTGCGGCCGAGGATCTTGCGCAGGCTGTGGTGGATGATCTCCTCGTCGTCGATCACGAGAATCCGCGCCGACACCTCGGCGGGCCCGCTCACGTCGTCACTCATCGTGTTCCTCCCTCCCCCGCGGCCGGGAAGCTCAGCTGGAAGGTGGTCCCCTCCCCCACCGCGCTCTCCACCTCCACCTCGCCACCGTGGGCGTGGACGATGCTCAGCACGGCGGGAAGCCCCAGGCCGTTGCCCTGGTCCCCCTTGGTGGTGAAGAACGGCTCGAAGATCTCCTGCACCTGCTCCTCCGGGATCCCCTTGCCCGTGTCGCTGACATCGATCAGCACGTGGCCACCCCCGGTAGCGCCGCGGCTGGTGATGGCGATGGTGCCCACCGACTCCATGGCGTCCCGGGCGTTGATCACCAGGTTGAGGATCGCCTGCTGGATCTGGCTCGGGTCGATCTGAACGGGAGACAAGCCCCCCAGCAGATCCAGCTCGAACTTCACGTCGTGGAAGGAGGCCTGGCGCTCGACCATGGTCACGGTCCGCTGGATCACCTGGTTGAGGTCCGTGCGTTCGCGCACCGGCGCCTTCTGCCGGGAGAAGTCGAGCAGGTCGCGCACGATCCGGCGACAGCGCATGGTCTCGTTGACGATCAGCTCGTAGTCCTTGCGGTTCGGGTCTCCGTCCTCGGCCTCCAGCAAGAGGTCCTCGGCGAAGGTGAGGATCCCCGTCAGCGGGTTGTTCAGCTCGTGGGCCACTCCGGCGGCCAGCTTGCCCACCGCTGCGAGACGCTCGCTCATCAGCAGCTCTTTTTGCATCTGGCGCTGGTGGGTGTCGTCCCGGGCCACACAGCACAGGCCGGTCACCTGGCCGTTGAAGTCCACCAGGGGGAAGCGCTCGGCGACCAGCACCCGTTCCTTGCCCCGCAGGCGGAAGGTCTCCTCGGCGACGTGGTGGTCCCCGCCGGCCAGGGCTTCGCGGTCGTGGGACTCGACGACTTCGGCGACCTCGTTGGGAAGGACCTCCGAGGCGGTGAGGCCCAGCATGTCCCGTTGCTCCAGGCCGAACAGGTGCTCGGCCCGGGGGTTGACCACCACGAAGCGGCCCTGGGTGTCCTTGATCGTGATGCAGCCGTGGACGGCGCTGAGGATCTGGCGGAACCGGCGGGCGGACTCCTCGGTCTCCCGCTTGAGGAGCACCTGCTCGGTGATCTCCCGGGAGGACTCGACGATGCGGACGATGTTGCCCGACTCGTCGAACACCGGCATGGCGGTGACCTGGTACCAGCCGGCCTTTCCCGTCTCACGCTGGCTCTGGGTGACCAGGGTCACCGGCGCCTTGCTCTCCATCACCTGCATGAAGGGGCAGCCGGAGTCGGGACACTTCATGAGGCGTTCGTCTTTGCAGAACACGTCGTGGCAGGCCTGCCCGTACGCCTCCTCGCGGCGCATCCCCGCCACGTGTTCGAAGCGCCGGTTGACGCGCACGACCCGCATCTCCGGATCGAGCACCATCACCACGTCGGGCAGGGTGTCGAGGATCTCCTGGAGCCGGGATCGATCCTCGGCCACCAGCCGTTCGAGGCGGGTCTTCTGGCGCAGCTCCTCCTTCAGCGATTGGTCGGCCCGGTCCAGCTCCCAGAACAGCTTGGCCAGTACGTGGTCGAGCAGGCACACGCCCGGCGGGAGGAGGAAGTACACGTCGTCGAGGTAGGCCTCCACGCCGGTGACCTCCACGACCAGCTCCAGCCCCGGCAACGCCATGGCGTCGTGGATGCTGCCCATGGTGTGCCACCCGCGCGAGCGGGCGTACTCCATTCCCGGTGCGTCGTCGTGGATGTCGACGACCGCCAGGATCTCCAGATCCAGGAAGCTCAGCCCGCCCCGGTCGTACAGCTCCAGCACGTCCCGGCACCCGGCCCCGCCGCCGATGAACACCGTCTTCATGGGGACTCCTGCCCGCTGGGAAGAAGTGTTTCAGATGGCCGAGTGGGGGTGCAAGGGGAGCCGGCGGTGGGGTGGACGCCGAGTGCGGGCACCGGCCGCCCTGGGTCGCCGAGGGGGGGCGCTTCGCCTCACTGTCGCTGCATCGCCGAGTTCTCGCGGTGATCGGATGCTCGCTTGCGGACGAGTTGCGGACTTCCGTGGGAGCAGCGCCTCTTACGTTCGGCTACGGCCCCCCCCCGGCTCCCGGATCGGGCGGCCTCGGGCTGGAGACGCGGGCCGTCTACCCCACCGCTCCGCACCGTCGGGAGGGCCGGTGCGCCCCGTTCGAACGCGGGTACGAGCCCTCGATGTCGGGCGGATGCGGACCGCAGGGCGCTGACGGACCGTCGGGGCGCAATGTGTCCCGGCCCACCCGCCGGCGCTCCGCGGCAGGGTCGCCGGCGGACGAGGTCCTCGCGGGACGAGAGTGCGAGCATGAAGTCCCCGGCGGACCGGGGGGCGGCGTCATCGCTGCGCTCGCGCCGGGGAGGGGCGGCGGCGCTGCGCTCGCCGGGGGGAGCGGCGGCATCGCTGCGCTCGCGCCGGGGAGGCGGTCAGGGCCAGACGGCGGGGTAGCACTCGGGTTCGTCGCCGTCGATCTGGCCGTCGCCGTCGTTGTCCGTGCCGTCCTCACAGTTGCCGCAGAGGTGATTCTCGGTCTGGTCGGCGTTGATCTTGTGGAGGGGAGCCGGGAGGCCTTCTCCCGAGAGTTCGACCAGATCGATGGAGATGCAGGCCTCGGCGCCGTCATCGGGACAGGCCTCGCAGGGGACGGCGGCTTCGGTCTCCAGGATGTGGCAGGGGCCGCCCCAGTCGTCCAGGAGCTGGGACAGTCCGGACGTGTCCAGCATGCCGGTGAGGCGCGCGCCGTCGAAGGTCGTGCCGTCGGGGACCACGCTGCCGCGGATCCGCGCGTCGTGCACCTGGATGTCGAAGCCCTCGACCGGGAAGCTCAGGGTCTCGGTCGGCCCCAGCTCGAGGTAGGGGTCCTCGGTGGGCGCGAAGGGGGCCATGGGGAACTCCCGAGACTCCAGGCAGTAGTCGACCTCCCCGGACAGGGGGTCGATGGGGGTCGCGATGGCCTTCACCTCGCCGGAAGCGGGCTCGAAGCTCACGACTCCGAGCACTGCCGCTCCGGCGAGCTCGCCCGAGACCAGGGTGGGCAGCGCGGGCTGGACCGAGCGCAGGTGGTTCATGTCGATCCGCCAGGCCTGGTCGACGACGATCTGGGGGTGCTCGAGGGGGGTTCCGGTGGACGAGGTGGTGAACTCCCAGGTCTCGGTCAGCTCGTCCCGGTCTTCGCCGCCCACGGCGTGGACGGTGGCGCGGAAGAGGGTGGCCAGGGAAAGGGGTGTCATGGGCTGGAAGACGACCTGGGTGTCGTCGGGGGTCGTCTCCAGGGTACCGTCCACCGGATCGCCGGTGTCGGCGATCTCCAGCTCGAGGGTCGCCGATTCCGCCGGGATCGTGAAGGTCGCGATCACGGGGGTGCGGTGGTAGGCGTAGGACTCGCCGGGGGGCGGGAAGAGCCCGTTCGCGGCGATCTCGATCTGTCTGCATTCGGTGGAGTCGTCGTCTCCGGTGACGTCTTCGGTGGTGTCGTCGTCCCCGGCCACGTCGTCGTCGGCCGAGCCGGTGTCGTCGTCGTCGGCCTTGCAGCCCGCGAGCAGCAGCGAGGTCGCCAGGGC
Source organism: uncultured Rickettsiales bacterium (assembly GCA_964542165.1). Classification (GTDB taxonomy): domain Bacteria; phylum Myxococcota_A; class UBA796; order UBA9615; family CAYRNR01; genus CAYTBN01. Next base: position 34,115 of record CAZITQ010000057.1, on the reverse strand, counting down.
GAGCCGGGCCAGCGTTCCTAACATGGACTCGATCCTCCGTTCACGTGCCCGCATCTCCGGCGACGCCACAGCCGGAGGTCTACTGGCTCTTCTGTGCCTTTCGGTACGACACGTACATCCCGATCACCGACGCCATGCCGATGGCGCCCAGGACGAGCCACACGGTCCAGGGGTGGTAGGTGTCCCAGAGCATCTTCTTGACGTCCCAGACGGTGGTGCCTTCGCCCAGCTGGACGGCGACGACGTTGAGCAGGGCCTCGCCCTCGAGCTTGTCGGCCACGTCCTCGGGGACGACGCCGTTTTGCACCAGATAACGCTGGGCCAGCTCGGTGCGTGACGAGAGCCAGTCGTACAGGGGTCCGGAGAGCCAGTTCCCGCCGGCCCAGCCGATGGCGAAGGGGATGTTGGAGTACCCCATGTAGATCGCCTTCTTGTCCGGCGGGGCGGTCATGCCGATGTACTCGGAGAACTTGGGACTGCAGATGATCTCGCCGATGGCGAAGACGAAGATCATCAGGCCGACGATCATCCCGGACTGGCTGAGTCCGGCGCCGACGAAGCCGACCAGGCCGATGGCCATGCCCAGCACCAGCGACACCATCATCCGGTAGCGGCCGAAGAACCACGAGAGCGGCAGCACCAGCAGCAGGATGGTGAGCGAGTCGATGTTGATCAGCAGCTCGGGCTTGGCCCGGCCGTCCTTCATCACGAAGCTCTTCTGGAACCACTCCCGGCTCAGCAGCGTGGGCCCCTTCTCCTTCTCCTCCTCGACCGCGGCTTCGGGCTCCTCTTCCTCCTCCTCCTCCTCTTCCTCTTCTTCGATCCCCGCCGCCTCCTTCGCCGCCGCCTCCTCGGCCGCGGCGATGGCGCGCACGGCGGCCTCCGGATCGGCGGTGCCGTCCTCGGCGAAGCCGTTCTCGAGTTCTTCCTCGTCGGCGGCCGGCGGTTCCTCGGCCGCCCGCGCCGGCGGCCCCCGCCGCGCTGCCTCCGCGGAGTCGTCCTCAACCCCCGAGGCGTAGGACCCCCC
>CAZITQ010000057.1:6573-33078 GCA_964542165.1 uncultured Rickettsiales bacterium | reverse complement strand
GGGGGGGGGGGGGGGGGGGGGGGGCTTTGGTTTGGTTTTGTGCTGCGGGGGGGGGGGGGGGGGTGGCGGGGCCCCCCGGCGCCGGCGGCCCCCGCGGCGATGCGTCCGCGGAGTCGTCGTCTCCCGCGGAGTCGTCGTCCCCCGCAGCCGGCGGCAACCCGGCCGAGTCGTCGTCGCCGGTCTCCACCCCGGCGGAGTCGTCATCCGCCACGGCAGCCACCCCGTCCCCCGCGGAGTCGTCGTCCCCCGCGGAGTCGTCATCTCCCAGGATCGCGGCGACCCCGGCCCCGGTCTCGGTGGGGCGGCCGCCCGCCTCGGTCCCGGACTCGGTGGGGAGGCCATCCGCCGCTGCCACGGCCTCGTCCTCTTCCTCCTCCTCCAGCGGCCCCCCGATCAACGTTCCCACGTCCCTCGTGTCCACCCACTCGTCGATGAAGTTGGGCAGCAGGTCCCACAGCTGCATGAACATGAACCAGAAGCCGGAGACGATGAGCAGGAAGCGCAGCATGTACTTGTCGCGCCACAGCGTCCCCATGGTGTCGGCGAAGACCTTCATCGGCTTCTTCTTGCGGGCCTCCGGATCCAGCTCGGGCTCCTTGAACATGAAGGTCGCGGGGATGAAGTTAATGGCGGTGGCGATGGCGGCGCCGTAGAAGACGTACTCCCAGGTGGGGTTCTCCTCGTTGCCCCGCAGGACGGCGGCCATCATCGGGGCGAAGAAGCCGCCGACGTTGACCATCCAGTAGAAGATCCCGAAACCGAGCCCCGAGTTGCCCTCGTTGAGGGACTTGGCCACCGAGCCCTGGACCGGCGGCTTGAAGATCGCCGTTCCGGTCCCCACCAGGCAGGCCGCCGCCAGCATCGACCAGAAGCCGCTGGCGTTGGCCATCAGGCAGTAGCCCACGATGTTGATCGAAAACGCCACGTACATGCTCTTGCGGTAGCCGTACGCGTCCGTGTACCCGCCGGACACCATGGGCACCAGGCACTGGATCAGGGCCCAGATCCCGAAGATCAGCCCCTTCTCGGTCATGCTCAGGTGGAGCACCGAGTCGTCGCCGAACATGAACAGGGCGACCACGGCGCGCACGCCGAAGAACGCCAGCCTCTCGAAGGCCTCGATCAGGTTGGCGACCCAGAAGTTCCACTTCATGGTCCGGACCTGGTCGACGACCGGGACGCTGGAGGTGGGGGCAGCTTCGGACATGGGTTCCTCCGCGGGCGAAGGCCCAAACTACGGGGAACGGGGCGCGGGACGCAACCTCACCACCGGGGGAACACGGCCGGAGGAGGCGACGGAGCGGCCATCGGCCGCGGCACCCTACGCGGGGGGCGCTTCGGGTCGGTGATGGCCGGCGAGCAGGCCGCAGGCGGCTTCGATGTCGAGCCCGCGGGGGGTGCGGACTGCGCAGTGGATGTGGCTGCGGACCAGGCGGTCCTGGTAGGCCTTGACCGCATCGGGGTCGGGAGCCGCGAACTCCGCCCCGGGGTGGGCATTGAAGGGGATCAGGTTGACCTTGGCCCGCACGCCGTGGAGCAGCCGGATCAGCCGCCGGGCGTCGACGAGGTCGTCGTTCACCCCGCCGAACAGGATGTACTCGAAGGTGATCAGCTTGCGATGGGGCAACGGGAAGCGACGACAGGCCTCCATGAGCTGATCGAGGGGCAGCTTGCGCGCGGCAGCCGGCATCAACGCCAGCCGCGCCTCCTGGGTCGTGGCGTGGAGCGACACCGCCAGGTTGATCTCGCTCCTGCGCCCCAGCTCGTCCAGCTGGGGCACCAGCCCCACCGTCGAGAGCGTGATCTTGCGGTGGCTGATGTTCAGCCCCTCGTCGTACTGGGCGATGTCGGTGGCCTTGATCACCTCGTCCAGGTTGAGCAGCGGCTCGCCCATGCCCATCAGCACCACGTTGGAGATCCGCCGCTCCGAGTCCAGCTGGGCCTGGATGATCTGGCTCAGGATCTCCGACGCCCCGAGGTTGCGAACGAACCCGGCCCGGCCGGTGGCGCAGAACCGGCAGGCCAGCGGGCAGCCCACCTGGGTCGAGATGCACAGGGTCAGCCGGTCCGTCTCGGGGATCAGGACGCTCTCGATCCGGTGCCCGTCGTCCAGCTCCCAGGCGTACTTGATCGTCCCGTCCGCGCTCTCCCGCCGGACGGCCATCTCCAGCCAGCCGACCCGGGCCACCGCGTCCAGATCCCGGCGGAAACCCTTGGCCAGGTTGGTCATGTCGTGGAAGCTGGTCACCGGGTTGCGGTACAGCCAGCGCAGCACCTGCCGGGAGCGGTAGGGGGCCTTGCGCAGGGGCTGCAGGAACTCCTGCAGCTCCTCGACGGTCATACCCCGCAGGTCGACCTTGTCGGACAGCCCGGAACCGCTCATCCGGGGGCGGCGTCCTCGCCGTTGGGATCCAGATTCGGTGCGACGATGCCCGCGCTCATGATCAGCTTGAAGGCCTGCTCGACGGACAGCCCGCTGTAGATCACGTCCTTCTCCGGCACCAGCAGGTAGAACCCCGACGTGGGATTGGGGGTCGTGGGCACGAACACGTTGAGGCAGCGCACTCCGATCTTGTCCACGGCGCTGTCGTAGGTCGGTCCGGTGACGAAACCGATGGACCAGATCCCCTTGCGCGGGTACTGCAGGTAGACCACGTCGGTGAACCGGGAGCTGTCGCTGGTGAAGATGGCCTCGAGCAGCTGTTTCACGCCCTGGTAGATCGTGGAGATGATCGGTACCCGGGTGATCAGCTGCTCGGTGTACCGCACCAGCCGACGACCGACGAAGTTGGTGGCCAGGAAGCCGACCACCACCACGCACAGCAGGGTCGCGATGGCCCCGAGCCCGGGGATCGCCGTCAGGATCTGCTTGATGCTGCGCTCCTGGATCACCCAGTCGGTGGGGATCCAGTGAAGGACCCCGTCCAGCGAGAGCACGAAGCGGTTGAAGACCCAGATCGTGACCACCGCGGGCACGGTGACCAGCAGCCCGGCCACGAAGTAGTTGCGCAGCCGCGCCAGGTAATTGCGCCACAGCTTCTTGGGCTTGGGGTCGGGCACGGTCAGCTCCACCGAGGGGTCGCGGAACTTCATCGCGGCACCTCGCCCGGCCGGCAGGCGCGGACGTCGAACCGCTCCAGGTGGCTCGACGCCACGCTCTGGACATGGGTCCGGAAGCCGTAGCGCCCCTCGATGGCCAGCAGGTACTCCCGCTCCGAGTCCACCAGCTGGTCGGCGACATCGGGATGGCAGTGGACCTCGATCCAGTCCGCCGGACGCTTGAGCGCCTCCCGGCGCAGGGCGTTGAACACCTCCTGGGTCACGGTCTCGCGACTCTTGGTGTACCCCCGGCCGTCGCAGTAGCGGCAGGGTTCACTCAGGTAGCGGACCACGTCCTCGCGCACCCGCTTGCGGGTCATCTCCACGAGGCCGAACTCCGAGATCGGCAGCACGTGGGTCCGCGCACGGTCGGTCTTGAGCTCGTCCACCAGCGCCCGGAAGACCTCCTCACGGTGGTTCAGCTCCACCATGTCGATGAAGTCGATCACGATGATGCCGCCGATGTCGCGCAGCTGGAGCTGGTGCACGATCTCCCGGACCGCCTCCAGATTCACCCGTAGCGTGGTCTCCTCCAGGGTGTCGTGGCCCACGTAGCGTCCGCTGTTCACGTCGATGGCGACCAGGGCCTCGGTCTGGTCGATGACGATGTAGCCGCCGGACTTGAGCCAGACCTTGCGGCCCAGCAGCCGGTCCAGCTCCATCTCGACCGCGTAGTGGTCGAACATCGGCTCGATGCCGTCGTAGAGCTGCACCCGGGGCGCCAGGGCCGGGAGGAACTGGGATGCGAAGTCCTTGATCCGCTGGTAGAGGTCCGGGTCGTTGACCAGCACCTTCTCGGTGTCCGACGACATCAGGTCGCGTACGGCGCGGATCCCCAGTTCCAGATCCTCGTGGATGCTCTCGGGACCCTTGGCCTCGGAGATCCTCTTGTGTACGTGCTGCCACAGCCGCCGCAGGTACTCCACGTCCTCCTGCAGGACGTGCCACTCCAGGCCCTCACAGGCGGTGCGCACGATGAAACCCTCGTGCTCGCCCCGCTGCCCCTGCATCATCTCGCGCAGGCGCTGGCGCTCTACCTCGTCCTCGATGCGACGGCTGACCCCCACGTGGTCCACGTCCGGCAGGAACACCAGGAACCGCCCCGGCAGCGACAGGTAGCCGCTGACCCGTGCCCCCTTCTGGCCAATGGGATCCTTGGCCACCTGCACCACGACCTTCTGGCCCTCGCGCAGGATCTTCTGGATCGGAGGACGGGTCTCCAGCACGTCATCGTCCGGGACCTTCATCCCCTCGGGGGGGCTGCGGGGGTCCCAGCGGACGTCACCGCCGTAGAGGAAGGCGGCCCGCGGCAGGCCCACGTCCACGAACGCCGCCTGGATCCCCGGCAACACCCGGGTCACACGGCCCACGTAGACGTTGCCCACCTGTCCCCGATCGCCGTCCCGCTCCACGTGGTACGCGGTCAGGACCCCGCCCTGACGTACCGCAACCCGGGTCTCGCGCCCGACTCGACTGACGAGGAGCAGATGGCTCACGATTTCCCTTCCGGCCCGGGCCACGGGGCGAGGAGCTGGTCGACCTTGCGCAGGGACAGCGCCCGACCACCGGCGTCCCCCACCAGCGCCTGGACCACCTCGCCCGGACGAACCCCGGCGTCCGCATCCAACGTCAGCATCAACTCGCCGTCGTCAAGCGCCTCGGCGCGCACGACCCTCGCGATGTCCACCTCCCGGGTCCCCTTCTTCCGTTCGACCTGCACCGGAAGGGAGCTACCGAGGCGTTGTGCGGCCGTCCTCGCAGAGGCCCCGGTCAGTCCACTGACACGGTACACCCGCTCCCGCAGCTGCGTCCCCAGCGAGGGGGCGCCATCGGGTACCCGCACCACGTCCAGGATGTCGAATCCCTCGGAGACGGCCGCTTCGAGCCGCCGCCGGAGATCCCCCGCGTCCACGGGCCGCAGGACCTCCAGCTCCAGGTACTCCGCGTCACTCTCCATGCCCACCGGGTTGGGATCGTTGAAGGTCATCTTCAGCCGCGGATGGAAGCCGGAGGTGTGGATCGCCGGCAGACCCGCTCGCCGCACCGCCCGCTGCAGCAGACCCACGGTCTCGAGGTGACTCAGCAGCGCGGCCCTTCCCTTGCGTCCGTAGCGCACCCGAACGCGCGCACGCTGTTCTGCCGGGAGGCGTGTATCGAGCCGCTTCCCCTCCCCCGGGGGCGCCGCCGGCCGGGTGGTCTCCGCCCGGGGACGAGTGGGCACCACCGCCCGCGAACGGGCCCCTGGCTCGTCGTCCTTGTACAGCTGGTTGCGCAGTCGCGGGGGATCGCAGATCCCGCAATCGTGGCAGGCGCTGGTCGTGCAGTCGGGACGCCCGGCGGCCTCCATCGCGGCCCGGTACTCGCCCTCCAGCCAGCTCCGGTCGATCCCGCAGGACAGGTGCTCCCAGGGAAGCCGTTCCGACGGCAGCCGCTCGCGGCAGGCGATGGCGAGCGGGTCCACGCCCGACTCGGCGAAGGCCCGCTCCCACACGTCGCGCCGGAGCCGTTCCTGCCAGCCGTCCATCCGCGCACCGTGGCGCCAGGCATCCAGCAGCACCGGCCCGAGGCGACGGTCACCCCGGGCGAAGATCCCCTCGAGGAAGGACGAGAACGGGGAGTGCACCCGCATCTCGACCCGGGCTCTACGGAAGGCACCCCGCAACCACCGGTGCTTGAGCGCCGTCTCGTCGGTGGTCAGCTGTGGGCTCCACTGCAGGGGGGTGTGGGCCTTGGGCACGAAGGTGCCCACGGCCACCCGCACCTGGGCGCCGCGGCGGCGGGAGAGGGCCGTGGCCCGGCAGCGCGCCGCCAGGTCGACCATGCCCCGCAGGTCCTCCTGTTGCTCGGTGGGCAGGCCCACCATGAAATAGAGCTTCAGGCCGCGCCAGCCGCGGGCGAAGACCGCGTCCACCGCGTCCAGCAGCAGGGTCTCGTCGAAGGTCTTGTTGATCACGGCGCGCAACCGGGGCGTGCCCGCCTCGGGGGCCAGGGTGATGCCCGACCGGCGGACCTCCCGGATCCCCTCGAGGAGCCCCTCCCGCAGGGTCTCGAGGCGCAGGGAGGGGAGGCTGAGCGCCACCCGGTCGTCCGCGTGCTCGGCGGTCAGCGTGCCCACCAGGTCCAGCAGGCAGGTGTAGTCGCCGGTGGACAGGCTGAGCAGGCCCACCTCCTGGGCACCGGTGGCCGCCAGCCCTTCACGGACCATCCTGCGCACGGTCTCGGGGGAGCGCTCGCGGACCGGCCGGTAGAGGATGCCCGCCTGACAGAACCGGCAACCGCGCGCACAACCCCGCTGGATCTCCACCGCCAGCCGGTCATGCACCGTCTTGCTGAAGGGCACCACCGGCGCCACGGGGGCGGGCGCGGCGTCCAGGTCTCGGATCACCCTGCGCTGGACCACGGCGGGGGCCCCGAGCAGCGGCTCGAAGGCCGTCGTCGCGCCGTTGGGGGCCACCCGCACCTCGTACCGCGAGGGCACGTACACGCCGGGGATGGCGCAAAGCGCGTCCCGCAGCAGCTCCCGTTCCCCGCCCCCCTGCTCACGCCAGCGCGCCACCGCCTCGGCGACCTCGACGAGGACCTCCTCGCCGTCGCCGATGCAGACGGCGTCCAGGACATCAGCCAGCGGCTCGGGGTTGTAGGCGCAGGGACCTCCGGCGATGACCAGCGGGTGTTCGGGTCCCCGATCGGCGGCCAGCAGGGGGATCCCCCCCAGGTCCAGAACGGTCAGCAGGTTGGAGTAGCTGAGCTCGTATTGCAGGGTGAAGCCCAGCACGTCCAGCCGGTGGAGCGGGATCCGGTCCTCCAGCGTGACCAGGGGCTGGCCCCGGTCGCGCAGGGCCTGCTCCATGTCCGGCCAGGGGCAGAAGACCCGCTGGGCCGCCAGCTCCGGATGGGCGTTGACCACCCCGTAGAGCACCTGGAGCCCCAGATGGCTCATGCCGATCTCGTAGACGTCGGGGTAGCACAGGCCGACGGTACAGCGGACCGCGCCGGGGTCCTTGCGCACCTGGTTCACCTCGCCGCCGATGTAGCGAGAGGGCTTTTCCACCGATAGCAGCAGTTCCCGGTCCATTTCGGCCGGCGAAACGTAGTCGGGGCTTCGTGTCACGTCAAGCAATTCTAGGCGATATCCTTCGTGAAAGCGCGTAGTTGCGTGCGCCTCCTGGGGCCCCCGGTTTATGATCGGGCCGTGCTGCGTGCAATCTGGACGGTCCTGGGCAAGGAGTTGCGGGAGAACCTGCGCGACTTCCACGTCCTGGCCTACTCCCTCGGGTTCCCGATGTTCTTCTACCCCGCGCTGATCTGGGGGATCTTCCAGATCGCCGGCCTCCAGGCCGGGACCGCGGAGCGGGAGCCCGGTCGGGTCGACGTGCAGGGCCCGGAGGAGGCGGTCGCCGCCCTGCTGGTCGAGCCCGGGGAAGACGAGTCCGGGGCCTGGCGGGTCGAGCGGGTGCGGGGTGGAGAGGACGGACTTCTCGCCGGAGAGGTGGACGCCGTCGTCCGGATGACCGCCGACGGGGAAGCCCTGTCGGTGACCGTCGACCACGTGTCCACCCGGCCTCGCTCCGCCCGGGCGAGGGGGATCGTCGAGACTCGCCTCGACCAGTACCGGGACGGCCGACTGATCGAGCTCGCGGGTGACCTCGGGCTCTCGGAGACCGATCTGGCGGACTGGGACGTGGAGAAGAGCGACCGTTCGCCGCCGGTCGCCCTGCTGTCCTTCGTGCTCTCCCTGCTGCTGCCGGCGCAGCTGGCGCTGATCATGCTGATCGCGGCGCTGTACCCCGCCGTGGACGTGGTCGTCGGCGAGCGGGAGCGCAACACGCTGGAGACCACGATGGTCTCCGCGGTGCCCCGGCTGGCGGTGATGGGGGGCAAGGTGCTGGCCGTGGCGACCATCGTCGGCGTGGCGCTGGCGGGCAACGTACTGGCGCTGACGCTGACCGTCCTGCACACCGCCTACTCCCTGGAAGCGGTCGAGGAGGTCACCCTGGACCTGAGCACGGGGGACCTGTTGCTGGCGCTGCCGGTGCTGGCGTGCACGGTGCTGCTGGTGGGCGCCGTGATGGTGCTCGGCGTATTGCCGGCCAAGACCTTCAAGCAGGGGGAGCTGGCCGGGACCCTGGTGGCGATGCTGGCCTTCGTACCCGCCATGGCCGGGGTGATGCCCGACGCCGAGCTGGGGCGGGTCACGGCCCTGGTGCCCCTGACCAACTGCGTCCTGGTGGGCCGCGAGGCCATCGCCGGCCGCCTGGAGTGGCTGCCAGCGCTCCTGGCCACGGGGATCAATGGCGGGCTGGGCGCGCTGGCGCTGCTGGCCGCCCTGCTGCTGGCCCTGGCCGTGAGCTTACACATCGGTTGACGCATGCCACGTGGACAGCGCTGGCTGGAGCGACGCGATGATCGAGGTTGAAGGGCTGACCAAGCGGTTCTATGACCCGGACGAGGTGGTGGCGGTGGACGATGTGTCCTTCGCCTGCGCCCCCGGCGAGGTGTTCGGGCTGCTGGGGCCCAACGGCGCCGGCAAGACCACCTGCCTGCGGATGCTGGCCACCCTCCTGGCACCGGACGACGGCACGGCTCGCCTCGACGGCCACGACGTGCTCGAGGATCCCGAGGGGGTCAGGCGGGCGATCGGCTACCTGTCGTCCAACACCGGGCTCTACGGCCGGCTCACCTGTCGCGAGATGATCCACTATTTCGCGCGTCTGCAGGGGGTCGCCGATCCGGACCGACGCACCGCGGAGCTCATCGACCGTTTCGATCTGAGCGCCTTCGCCACCCGCCGCTGCGACAAGCTGTCGACGGGCAACAAGCAGAAGGTCTCCATCGCCCGCGCCATCGTGCACGATCCGCCGATCCTGATCTTCGACGAGCCCACCAGCGGGCTGGACGTGATCGTGGCCCAGACCGTGCTGGAGTTCATCGAGGGCGTGCGGGCGTCGGGTCGCTGCGTCCTGTACTCGACCCACATCATGAGCGAGGCGGAGCGCCTCTGTGATCGGATCGGGATCCTCCACCGGGGCCGGTTGCTGGCCATCGGATCGCTGGACGAGCTGCGGGAGGCCACGGGCGAGCGCTACCTGGAGTCGATCTTCCTGCACTACGTGCGCCAGGAGGGCCGGGAGGAGTGAGGGGCGATCTGGGCCGGGTACTGCGTGGCGAGCTGCGCCACCTGCTGCGGGATCCCGCGACCCTGCTGCTGGTGTTCGTGCTGCCCCTGGCGGTCCTGCCCCTCTCCCTGTGGAGTTTCGGCACCATGGACCGGGCCCAGGCCGGGGATCGGGTGGAGGAGGACGAGGCACCCCTGGCGGTGGGCGGGGACGCCGGCATCGGCGGGTGGATCGAACCGGGAGACGGCCTGCGCTGGGTCGACGGGGGGCTGGGGGAGGACGGCGACGACGCCCCGGTGGCCGAGGTCCGCCTGGACCACGGCCTGCGCGACGCCACCATCGCCTACCGCTCCTCCTCCACCGACAGCCGCAACGCCGCCACACGGCTCGCCCGCGTCGTCCAGCGGCGCGGGGAGGAGGAGGTGGACCGCGTCCTGAAACGCGCGGGGGCACCGGTGGCCGCCGGCGACCTGGTGCAGGTGGAGGTCTCGGATCGGGCCACGGTCCGCCAGCGAACCGGCCTCCGGCTGGGGAAGATCCTCCCCCTCACGCTGATCTTCTTGATCCTCACGGGCGCGCTGTACACCGCGCTCGACGTGTTCACCGGAGAGAAGGAGCGCGGGACGCTGGAGACCCTGCTCTCGTCGCGGGTGGACCGCAAGGCGGTGCTGCTGGCCAAGTTCGCCACCGTGTTGCTGCTCTCGCTGGCCGCGGGCGCCGTGGGACTCGTGGCCTTCGGCGTGGCGGTGGGGACCGGCGTGATGGGCGACGCGGAGGGGCAGCTGGCCCTGCCCGCCATCACCGTGGCGGTCCTCGGTGGGCTCCTGCTCCCCGTGGCGGTCCAGCTGTCGGCCGCCATGACCGTCACCGCGGCCTACGCCCCCGACTACAAGAAGGGCCAGGCGCTGGCGATGCCGGTGATGCTGATGGTGGTCGCCCCCGGCGGCCTCGCGGCGATGCCCGGCATCGAGCTGGGTCCCCTGCTGGCAGTGGCCCCCGTGGCCGGAGTCTCCCTGGCCATGCGGGACGCGCTGGCCGGCGAGCTGGGCTGGGGTCTGGGGGGGCTGGTGACGGCCGCGTCGGTGGTCTGGGCGGTCGCCGCCCTGGTGGTGGGAACCCGGCTCATGGGCCGCGAGACGGTGCTCCTGGGCGGGCGTTCCGCGGCGGCCCGACATGCGCGGGGCAACCACGTCCCCGAGGCGCTGGGCCTCTTCGGTGTCGCCGTGCTGCTGCTGTGGTTCCTGGGCAGCATCGGGCAGCAGGCCAGCATGACCTGGGGCATGCTCTTCACCCAGACCGTGCTGCTCGCCGGCCCGGCGGTGGTCGCGGTGCTCTACCTGGGGCTCCCCCTGCGCGAGACCCTCTCCCTGCGCGATCCCCACCCGGTGGACCTGGGTCTGGCGCTGGTGGCGGGTGTCGGTCTGCCGGGATTGGGGCTGCTCATCTCGTGGGCCCAGGAGCCGGTGGTGCCGGTCCCCGAGGCCTTCACTCGCCAGATGTCCGACGCCCTGCTGGGCGATCACTCCCTGCTGGTGGTGCTGGCCACCTTCGCCCTGCTGCCCGCCGTGTGCGAGGAGCTGCTCTTCCGCGGGGCAATCCAGGGAATGCTCCGCCGGACCGTGCCCCCGCTGGCCGTCTGTGCGCTGGTGGGCCTGCTGTTCGGCGCCTTCCACCTGAGCCTCAGCCGCTTCCTGCCCACCGGCATCCTGGGCGCCGCCCTGGCCTACGCCGCGCTGCGCAGCCGCTCGCTGGCCGTCCCGATGGTGATGCACGCCCTCAACAACGGGCTGATGCTCACCGCGGCCCACCGGGGGTGGCTGGCCGAGGACGCGGACGTGCCCGCGATCTGGCTCGTGGGCGGCGCGGCGCTGTCCGTGGCGGCGCTGGCCGCCATGGGCAGGGTCGGTTCCCGGACGGCCGGAGGCCGGGGCACCTGAGTCCCGGGGCTGCCGTGGACACCGACGTCGAGGTGGTGGTCATCGGGGCGGGCGTCGTGGGCCTGGCGGTCGCACGGGAGCTGGCGCTGCGCGGCCTCTCCGTCGTCGTCCTCGAGCGCAACCCCCGGCCCGGCCAGGAGACCTCGTCGCGGCACTCGGGGGTGATTCACGCCGGCATCTACTACCCCACCGGCAGCCTCAAGGCCCGCCTCTGCGTCGAGGGCCGCAGGCGCCTGGTCGAGTTCTGCGGCCGGTACGGCGTGCCCCACCGGATCACCGGCAAGCTGATCGTCGCGGTGAGCCCCGCCCAGGAGGCCTCCCTGGGGTACCTCCGACGGCAGGCCCGCGCCAACGGGGTGGAGGAGGTTGCCCCGATCTCCCTCGCCGAGGTGCGGCGCCGGGAGCCCCGGGTGCGCTGCGCCGCGGCGTTGTGGAGCCCAGTGACCGGCATCGTGGACGCCGAGGAGTTGATCCGCGCCCTCGATCGACAGTTCGCCGCCGCCGGCGGACACCTGCTCACCGACCACCGGGTGACCGGGCTGGAACCGGACACGCGGGGGTGGCGGGTGGAGGTCCGTCCGGGGCGCGGAGAGGCCTACGCCATCCGCGCGACCCACGTGGTCAACGCCGCCGGACTGGGGGCGGTGGCGCTGGCCTCCATCGCGGGCCAGTCCGTACCGCCACTCCATCTGTGCAAGGGAACGTACTTCTGGACCCCCCGCCCGCTGGTCCAGGGGTTGGTCTATCCCCTCCCCGAGGCCGGGCTGGCGGGGCTGGGGATCCACACCACCGTCGACCTGGCGGGGCGGATCCGTCTCGGTCCGGACACCGAATACGTGGATCGGATCGACTACGAGGTCGACGCCGGCCGGGAGGAGGCGTTCCGGGAGGCGGCGGCGCGGTACCTGCCCGATCTGGCCCCCGGCGATCTGAGACCGGACACCGCGGGCATCCGACCCAAGCTGGTCGGACCGGACGAGGGCGTCCAGGACTTCCGGATCGAACGAACGGAGGCCTCCGGGGGCGCCGTCCTCCTATCCCTGCTGGGGATCGAGTCGCCGGGACTGACCGCGAGCCTGGCCATCGGCCGCGAGGTCGCCGATCGGCTGGGCGTGCCCCGAGGGCGGGTAGGGCCGCCGACTCACCCGTAGCGCGCCTCGAATCGGTCGTGGCGGCCGGTGGGCTCTTCCCACGCGGCCTCGACCCGTTCCACCCGGGACAGGGGCGAACCCTCGTGGCACCAGGCGACCAGCGCCTCGCAGGAGGCACGGGACCCCTCGGCCACCGCCGCCACCGTTCCGTCCGCCTCGTTGCGCACCCAGCCCGCCACGCCCAGCCGGCGCCCCGCATCGCGCGTATGGGCACGGAACCAGACCCCCTGGACCCGGCCGTGGACCCGGATCCTGACCCGAACCTGGGCGCCGTCGCTCACCCGTCCGCCTCGGCCGCGGGCCCGCCGGCATCGAGCAGGGCCCGGAGGCCGTCTTCGTCGACCACCGCGATGCCCAGGTCCCGGGCCTTGGTGAGCTTGCTGCCCGAGGCGTCCCCCGCGACGACCACGTCGGTCTTCTTGCTCACCGAGCCGGTGACCTTGCCCCCGCGGGCGGTGATCGCAGCCTTGGCCTCGGCCCGGGTCATGCCCGGCAGGGTGCCGGTGAGCACGAAGGTCTTGCCCGCCAGCGCCGGCGCCGCCTCTCCCACCGGCCGCTCCTCGGCCGTGGTCCGGACGCCCCCCTCCACCAGCCGCTGCACCAGCGCCGCGTTCCGGGGTTCATCGAAGAACAGGCGCACGCTGGCGGCAACGACCGGTCCCACGTCCTCGATGCCCTCCAGCTCCTCGGCGCTGGCGGCCGAGAGTCCGGCAAGCGTGCCGGTGTGGTCCGCGAGCACCCGGGCCACGTGCTCGCCCACGTGGCGGATCCCCAGCCCCACCAGCAGGCGGTGGAGCGGCTGCTGACGGCTGCGGTCGATCCCCTCCATCAGGTTGTGGGCGCTCTTGTCCGCCATGCGCTCCAGGATCACCACGTCCTCGAAGCGCAGGGCGTAGACGCCGGCCACGTCCCGGACCAGACCCCGGTCCACCAGCTGGTTGCACAGCTTCTCGCCCATGCCCTCGATGTCCATCGCACCGCGGGAGGCGAAGTGCCGGATCGCTTCACGGAGCTGCGCCGGGCAGCTCAGGCCGTTGGTGCAGCGCAGGACCGCCTCCCCCTCCTCCCGCTCCGCGGTGGAGCCGCAAACCGGGCAGACCTCGGGCAGGAGGAAAGGCTCGGTCCCCGGGGGCCGTCGCTCGGACACGATGCGGACCACCTCGGGAATCACGTCGCCGGCCCGCTGCACCACCACCGAGTCCCCGACCCGCACGTCCTTGCGGGTCAGCTCGTCCTGGTTGTGCAGGGACGCCCGGGAGACGGTGACGCCCCCCAGGGAGACCGGCTCCAGGTCCGCCACCGGCGTCAGGGCACCGGTCCGGCCCACCTGCACCAGGATCCGGTTGACCCGGGTCGTGCGCTGGGGCGGCGGGTACTTGAAGGCCAGGGCCCAGCGCGGCGCCCGGGTGGTCTCCCCGAGCCGGCGCTGCAGCTCGATGTCGTCCACCTTGATCACCGCCCCGTCGATCTCGTGGGGCAGTTCGTCCCGCAGCCGGGCCACCCGGCGCAGGTGACGCAGCACCTCGAGCACGCCCTCGCATCGCTCCCAGCCCGGCGCCACGCGGAATCCCCAATCGGGCACGGCGTCGAGGAAGGCCGAATGGGTCGGGAAGGGCAGCGCGGCCGGGTCGGCGCAGGAGTGGGCGAAGAACGTCAGCGAACGCTCGGCGGCGAGGCGGGGGTCCAGCTGACGGACCGCGCCGGCGGCGGTGTTCCGGGGGTTCTTGAAGGTGGCCTCCCCCTCGGCCTCCCGCCGGCGGTTGAGGGCCGCGAAGTCCGCCAGGGGGATCAACACTTCGCCGCGGACCACGAGATCCCCGGCCAGGTGGTCGCCGTGGCCGTGCACTCCCAGCGGGACGGTGGGCACGGTGCGCAGGTTGTGGGTGACGTCCTCGCCGGTCTCGCCGTCGCCCCGCGACGCGCCCACCTGGAGCACGCCGTCCCGGTAGATCAGCTCCACCGCCAGACCGTCGAGCTTGGTCTCGACCACGTAGTCCAGCTGCTGCCCCTGCAGACCCAGGAAGCGCTTGATGCGGGTGTCGAAGTCCCGCACGCCGTCCTCGTCGAAGGCGTTGTCCAGCGACAACATGGGCACGGGGTGGGCGACCTTTTCAAGGAAGTCGACCGGCGCGCCTCCGACCCGCTGGGTCGGGCTGTCGGCCGCCCGGAACTGGGGGTGAACCCGTTCCAGCTCCTGCAGCTCCCGGAAGAGCCGGTCGTACTCGTAGTCCGAGATCGACGGCTGGTCGAGCACGTAGTACAGGTGGGCGTGGTGGTTGAGCTCATCGGTCAGCTCGCGGATCCGGGCTTCGGCCTGCTCGAGAGTCGACATGGGGGTGGCTCCCGCCGGTTCGTAGGGGGATGCTCCGCCATGATCGGGGGTCCCGGAGAGGCTTGTCAACGCGCCCGGGCGCGAGGGCCGGCCCCGCGGTGTCGCAAAACCGTCACAGGGTCGAAGGTTTGACTTGACACCCCGCGAAGCCGTGTCGATCATGGGACCGCTCCTCCGGCCGTCGTCGGAGCAGATCCCTGTTGATAGTCAGCGGCTTCGCACCTTGAGAGAACCTGCGTGCGATCCACTGTACGGAAGAAGTCCAACGACACAGGATTACGGGCCAGCCGGGACGTACTGGCCGTCGTGAGACCGCCCGAACGACCCCGCCCGGACCGCCAACAGAAACTCAACGAACACGAGGTCCGTCCGAAACGACCTCCCCCACCAACCCACGAAATCACCGTGAGGAAAAACCATGACCCGCCAGAACCGATCCGGCCGTGATCGCAACCGCCGTTCCCGCCGTCCCCCTCCCCGGGACGACAGCGGCCCGCCCCAGGAGGTCCGCTACGAGGACGACATCCGTCCGGGCCCGATGGACGCCAGCGAATCCCTGGATCTGAACGAACTCAAGGCCAAGAAGATCAGCGGCCTGGCCCAGCTGGCCAAGAAGCTGCGGATCGAGAACGCGTCGGGGATGACGAAGCAGGAGCTGATCTTCGCCATCCTGACCACCCAGGCCGAGGCCGGCGGCTCCGTCTACGGCGCCGGCGTCCTGGAGTGCCTGCCCGACGGCTTCGGCTTCCTGCGCTCCCCCGACTACAACTACCTGCCCGGTCCGGACGACATCTACGTCAGCCCGTCGCAGATCCGCCGGTTCAACCTGCGCACCGGTGACACCGTCGAGGGCCAGATCCGGCCGCCCAAGGACTCGGAGCGGTACTTCGCGCTGCTCAAGGTCGAGAAGATCAACCACGAGGAGCCGGAGAAGGCCCGCGACAAGATCCTCTTCGACAACCTGACGCCGCTGTACCCGGACGAGAAGTTCGACCTCGAGTACGAGAAAGAGAACTACAGCACCCGCATCATGGACCTGATGACCCCCATCGGGAAGGGCCAGCGCGGGCTGATCGTGGCCTCGCCGCGTACCGGCAAGACCATCCTGCTGCAGAACATCGCCAACGCCATCGCCGCCAACCACCCCGAGGTGAAGCTCATCGTGCTGCTCATCGACGAGCGGCCCGAGGAGGTCACCGACATGGAGCGCACCGTGCGCGGCGAGACCGTGTCGTCGACCTTCGACGAGCCGGCCACCCGCCACGTGCAGGTCGCCGAGATGGTCATCGAGAAGGCCAAGCGGCTGGTCGAGCACGGCAACGACGTGGTGATCCTGCTGGACTCGATCACCCGCCTGGCGCGCGCCTACAACACCGTGGTCCCGCCCAGCGGCAAGATCCTCTCCGGTGGTGTGGACTCCAACGCCCTGCACCGGCCCAAGCGCTTCTTCGGCGCGGCACGCAACCTGGAGTTCGGCGGATCGCTGACCATCATCGCCACCGCGCTGGTCGACACCGGTAGCCGGATGGACGAGGTGATCTTCGAGGAGTTCAAGGGCACGGGCAACATGGAGATCCACCTGGATCGCCGCCTGACCGAGCGCCGGATCTACCCCTCGCTGGACATCAACAAGAGCGGGACCCGCCGCGAGGACCTGCTGCTGCCGGCCGACACCCTGGCCAAGCTGTTCATCCTCCGCAAGGTGCTCAGCCCCCTCAACTCCATCGACTGCATGGAGTTCCTGCTGGACAAGTTCCAGAAGACCGAGACCAACAGCGTGTTCCTCGACGCGATGAACTCGTAGAAAGAAGCGGCGCTGGAGCGCCGCAGGCGTCAGGCGTCAGGTGTCAGGCGTCAGGAAAACAAGAGCTCGCAACGTCGACGGCGAGCACCCAGGAAACGGGAGGTACGGCTTCGGGATCGGATGTCGAGCGTCAGCGAGGCGGCCCATTCGCCTGACGCCCGACGCCTGACGCCTGAAGCCTTTCCCCTTGCGCCGCGGCGGCGCAGGTGCTAGATACCGCCCGCCCAATGGGCGAGGTAGAGCCATGAAGCAAGGCATCCATCCCGAGTACAAGAAAGCGGTCGTCACCTGCGTGTGCGGCAACACGGTCGAGACCCGGTCCACCGTGGGCGACATGAAGATCGAGATCTGCTCCGCGTGCCACCCCTTCTTCACCGGCACGCAGAAGATCGTGGACACCGCCGGTCGCGTGGAGCGCTTCCAGCGCAAGTACGCCACCGTGGCCCCCGAGAACTTCAAGAAGAAGAAGAAAGGCCGCAAGTAGCCCTGACCTTCCCGCACACCCTCCACTGCGGCCGCTAGCCCCGCTTTCTGCGGGAGCGTGAATCCGTGCGCGCGGACTCCAAGATCAAGAACGTCGGCGGCCAGGCCATCCTGGAAGGGGTCATGATGCGTGGCCCCGAGGCCATGGTGATGGCCGTGCGCCGGCCCGACGGACGGATCGTGGTCAAGGACAGCGCCTGGATCCCGCTGGTCAAACGCCTGCCCGTGCTGCGCTGGCCCTTCTTGCGGGGCGCGGCGGTGATGGTCGAGGCGATGATCAACGGCATGCAGGCCCTGTCGTACTCCGCTGACGTGGCGGCCGCGGAGGAGCTGGCGGGGCGCAAGTCGAAGTCCGAGGCGGATGGCCGGCCCGCCGCGACCGAGAACGGGGCCGACGTCGAGACCGAGACCGAGACCGAGACCGGGGCCGAGTCCGCGTCCGAGTCCGAGTCCGAGTCCGCGTCCGAGTCCGAGTCCGAGTCCGCGTCCGAGCCCGAGTCCGAGTCCGAGTCCGAGAGCGCGGGCGGTCTGAGCGCGGTTTCCATCGCGACCACCATCCTGTTCGCGTTCTGTCTCGGCATCGCCCTGTTCATCTACCTGCCCCACTTCGGGGCGGGTGTGGCGCTCAACCTGGCCACCGGCGAGAAGCTGCTCGGGGAGGCGGACCTGGGTCACCCGGGGTTCCACCTGTTCACCGGCCTGATCAAGGTCAGCGTCTTCGTGGGCTACATCGTGCTGATCTCCTCGATGCGGGACATCCGCCGGGTCTTCCAGTACCACGGGGCCGAGCACAAGAGCATCTACGTCTGGGAGGCGGGCGAGGAGCTGACGGTGGCCAACGCCCGGCGCCACTCGCGGCTGCACCCGCGCTGCGGGACCGCCTTCCTGGCCTTCGTGATCCTGGTGGCGATCGCCCTGTTCGCCGGGGTCTTCCCCCTGCTGCCGTTCCTGGACGACCTGGAGGGGTGGCAGCGGTTCGCGGTGGGCGCGAGCATCAAGATCCCGCTGATGTTCCCCATCGCCGGGATCAGCTACGAGTTCATCCGCTGGGCCGGCAAGTTCCAGACCAATCCGGTGCTGCGTTTTCTCAGCCTGCCGGGCCTGCTCATGCAGCGACTGACCACCCGCGAGCCGGACGACGACCAGATCGAGGTCGCCCTGGTCTCCTTGATCCGCACGCTGGAACGGGAGGGAGACGTGGAGTCGCCGGTCTACCCGGGCGATCCCCTCCTCCCGGAGCCCCAGCCCGAAGGTTGATTCGCCATGTTCGACAAGCTCGCCGAGGTGGAATCCCGGTTCGAGGAGATCGAGGCACGGCTCGGTGACCCCGAGATCGCCGCGGATCCCCGTCGGTACGCCGATCTGGCCAAGGAGCACTCGGACCTTCGTGAGGTGGTCGCCGTCTTCCGTGAGCACCGGGAACTGTCGGACTCCATCGACGCCAACCAGGAGCTGCTGTCGGACGACGACCCCGAGATGCGGGACCTCGCGCGCGATGAGCTGACCGAGCAACAGGAGACCCGATCGATCCTCGAGCACCGGCTCAAGATCCTCCTGCTGCCGCGCGATCCCTTCGAGGGCCGTGACGTGATCCTGGAGATCCGCGCCGGCGCGGGGGGCGAGGAGGCCGCCCTGTTCGCCGCGGATCTGCTGCGCATGTACACCAGGTACGGCGAGGACAATCGCTGGAAGATGGAGATCCTGAACAGCCACCCCACTGACATCGGCGGCTTCAAGGAGGTCATCGCCAGCGTGTCCGGGGCCACGGCCTACGCCCAGCTCAAGTACGAGTCGGGCGTACATCGGGTACAGCGGGTCCCCACCACCGAGAGCCAGGGTCGGATCCACACCTCGACGTGCACCGTGGCGATCATGCCCGAGGCCGAGGAGGTGGACGTCCACATCGAGGCCGCGGATCTGAAGATCGACGTCTATCGCTCCAGCGGCCCCGGTGGGCAGAGCGTCAACACCACCGATTCGGCAGTGCGGATCACCCACCTCCCGAGCAACATCGTGGTGACCTGCCAAGACGAGAAGAGCCAGCACAAGAACAAGGCCAAGGCGCTCAAGATCCTGCGTTCGCGGCTGCTCGAAGAGGAGCAGCGCAAGGTGCAGGCCGAGCAGCGGGACCAGCGGCTGGCCCAGGTGGGCACGGGCGACCGCAGCGAACGGATCCGCACCTACAACTTCCCCCAGAACCGGATCTCCGACCACCGCATCGGGCTGACGCTGTACCACCTGGACCGGATGCTGGAGGGCGACCTGGAAGAGATGATCGCCGCCGTCTCGACCCATTTCGAGGCCGAGGCCCTCAAGGCCGCCGAAGGGGACGCAGGGGACGATGGCTGACGACAGGGGGGGCGCCGAGGCCCCCAGGACCGTCCTGGAGATCCTCCGCGCGGCGACCGAGTACCTGCGGACCCGAGGTGTGGGTACGCCCCGGCTGGACGCGGAGCTGCTCGCCGCCTCTGTCCTGGACATCTCGCGACTCGACCTCTACGTCCAGTTCGACCGCCCCCTCGACCCGCAGGAGAGGGCTTCGCTGCGGGAACTCGTCCGCCGCAGGGGGGGACGGGAACCGGTCGCCCTGATCCTGGGCCACAGGGAATTCCGCTCCCGCGAGTTCGCCGTCCAGTCCGGCGTGCTGGTCCCGCGCCCCGACACGGAGCTGCTCGCCGACCTGGCGATCGAGGCCGTCGCGGCGTGCGAAGCCGACGCACCCCTGGTGGTCGATCTCGGGACCGGCAGCGGTGTGCTGGCGGTCAGCGTGGCGCTGGAGACCCCCGCGCGGGTCCTGGCTGTGGACCTCTCCCCGGACGCCATCCGCTGCGCGAGGACCAATCTGGAGCGCCTCGGGCCCGCCGACCGGGTGGGCGTCATCCGCGGGGACTGGTGGGATGCCCTCCCGGACCGATTCGAGGGCCAGGTCGACGTGGTCCTCAGCAATCCCCCCTACGTGGACGAGGACGACTACCCCACCCTGGCGCCGGAGATCCTGCAGCACGAACCGCGCGTGGCACTGGTCGCCGACGGGGACCCGCTGACGTTCTACCGCCGCATCGCCGGCGGCCTGGACCGATGGATGCGCCCCGGCGGCAGGGTCCTGGTGGAGGTGGGAGCGGGACAGGCGCCCGAGGTCCAGGCCATCTTCGAGGGCGCGGGTGTGACCGCCGTGGAGCGGCACGAAGATCTCGCGGGGATCGAGCGCGTCGTCGAAGGAGCCTGGGCAGCGAGTCCCGCTCCGATCCCTCCCGACGCCTGACGCCCGACGCCCGCCGCCTGCTCCCTCAGCCCGCCGCGACGCGACGGGTGTCCGGCGTGGGGACGGTATCGGTGGACGAGTCCTCCACCGGGCCGCGGCCGCGCATCCGGTCCAGCTCGGCGGCGATGGTGTCGCGGGTCAATCGGCTCAGGGCGATGGGATCGTCCCCGCAGGCGTCCCAGGGGATGGGCTCCAGCACCCGCACACGGATGCGCTTGAACGCCGGGCCGACGTAGGTCAGCGCGCCCTTGGGCAGGACCGCGTGGGTCCCGTCGATGGCCACCGGCAGGATCCCGACCTTCGCGCGGTGGGCGAGGCGGAAGCCCCCCACCTTGAACGGCTGGATCTCGCCGTCCCGGGATCGCGTGCCCTCCGGGTACAGACACACACTCTCGCCCCGGGCCCACCACCCCGTGATCTCCCGCGCCACCCGGGGGGCCGGGAAGGGATTGCGGGGATCCACGGAGACGTAGCCGCAGATGCGCATGGCCATCCCCAGCAGGGGCGCCTTGAACACCTTGGCGTGGCTGATGAACTTCACCTGGTGGCCGATCATCAGCATGGCCAGGGAGTCCACCAGGGACTGGTGGTTGCAGATGACCAGGTAGGGGCCGCTGCCGGCGTTGTGCTTCCCCTCCACCCGGATCCGCCAGAACGGGTGGGTGAGCCAGAGCGCCGCGCCCCACAGGGCGCTGGCCACGGCCTGGGGTACCCGTCGGCGGGGGTCGAAGGGGAAGGTCAACGCCCGCCCCAGGATCTGGCCCAGGAAGGTCGCCAGACCCCACAGCAGCATCTGGTGGTAGCAGTAGGCGGTGACCAGCGATTTGAGGACCCGCTTCACGGAGGCCATTCTGGCACGCGTTCGTGGTCTCGTCTCCGAATCTCGGTTACCTCGTCACTACCTGCCGCGGGGCGCGGCGAGGCCGGGCGCTTGACGCCCTGGGCGCCCCCCCGGATGATCCCGCAGCGCGATGAACGAAGCCGAGCCCTCCAGCCCGCAACGTCCGGGCCGCCGCTGGGGTGACCAGGGGCGGGGAAGCCTGATCGCGTTCCGCTTCTACTTCCACTTCTCCCGGGTCGTCGGCCGGGTCCTGTCCTACTTCTGCACGGGTCCGGCGCTGCTGTACTACATGCTGTTCGCGGGTCAGGCCCGCCGCGCCTCCTTCGCGTACATGCGCCGCCTGCGCGGGCCGGTCGCGTGGCCCCTGCGCGTGGCACGCGGGTTCCGGCACATCTTCAACTTCGCCGCTTCACTGATCGATCGCTCGTTGCTGCTCAGCCGCGGACCGGAGGTCTTCGACCTGGTGGAGGACGGGGTGGAACACCTGTCCGACGCGCTTCGGGAGGGACGGGGGGCGATCCTGCTGGGAGCGCACCTGGGCAACATGGAGCTCGCCGCCGGTGTGCTCCGGGGGGTGGAGGCTACCCTGCACCAGGTCATGGCCGAGCCCATGAACCAGGATCTGCAGAAGTTCATCGAGGCCAAGGGAGGAGACCGCTTTCCCCCGGTGGTGCGACTGGACGGGGCCCCCATGGCCTCCCTCGAGCTGCTCAAGGTGCTGCGCCGAGGAGACATGCTGGCCATGAAGTCGGACCGGGTGTTCGACGAAAACTGGCTCGAGCTGGAGTTCCTGGGGCGGCCTGCGCGCTTCCCCACGGGCCCGTTGACGGTGGCAGGCATCACAGGCGCGCCGGTGCTGCTCACCCTGTGCCTCAAGGAGGGGGGCCGGGGCTACCGGATCGTGGTCGAGCCCCCTCGACGCTTCCGCTTCGATCGCTCCCGCCCCCGGGAGGACCAGCTGCGGGAGTGGCTGACCTGGTACGTGGCGCGCCTCGAGCACCATGCCCGGCGGTACCCGTACCAGTGGTACAACTTCTACGACTTCTGGCGGGGGCGCGCTTGACTCCTCCACCCCTGCCACGTACAACTAAACATACGTTCAGGTTGACCCCACTCCTCCTCGCCCCCAGGTAAGGCACGCATGGAACTCGACGACATCCAGATCCGGGGTGCTCGGGAGCACAACCTCCGGCGGATCGACCTCGACATCCCCAAGAAGCGGCTGGTGGTTTTCACCGGGGTCTCCGGCTCCGGCAAGTCCTCGCTGGCCTTCGACACGCTGTATGCCGAGGGGCAGCGGCGCTACGTAGAGTCGCTCTCGGCCTACGCGCGCCAGTTCCTGGGCCAGATGGAGAAGCCGCGCTACGACACGATCCGCGGCCTCACACCGACGATCTCCATCGAGCAGAAGGCCGCCAGCAAGAACCCCCGCTCCACGGTGGGGACGATCACCGAGATCGCCGACTACCTGCGGGTGCTGTTCGCCCGGGTCGGGATCCAGTATTGCCACGAATGTGGCGAGCCGGTGGGACGCCAGTCGGCGGCCGAGATCGTCGCCGCGGTCCTCGAGCGGCCGGAGGGCACGCGATTCCAGCTGCTGGCCCCCCTGGTGGTGGCGCGCAAGGGGGAGCACCGCGACGTGCTGGAGCAGGTCCAGCGCCAGGGCTACACCCGGGTGCGGGTGGACGGCGAGATCTGCGCCCCCGAGGAGGCGCCGGCCCTGGACAAGAAGCGCAAACACAGCATCGAGGTGGTGCTGGACCGGCTGGTGCTCAAGGAGGGCATCCGGGGACGGCTGACCGACTCGGTGGAGTCCGCGCTGAAGCTGGGTGATGGGGTGCTGATCCTGTCGATCCCGGGCGAAGAGGAGCGGATCTACAGCGAGAAGCTGGCCTGCCACGACTGCGGACACAGCTTCCCCGAGCTCAGCCCCCAGCTGTTCTCGTTCAACAACCCCCTGGGCATGTGCCCGGAATGCAACGGGCTGGGCTTCCGCAACGAGATGGACCCGCGCCTGGTGGTCCCCGACACCACCAAGACCCTGCACGAGGGGGCCCTGGTGCCGTACCGCGGCCCCCTGACCCGCAAGGAGGGCTGGAACTACCAGATCGTCACCCAGGTCGCAGAGGCCTGTGGATTCGACCTGGACACCCCCTGGAAGGACCTTCCGCCCGAGGCCCACCAGGTGCTGATGTACGGATCGGGGGATCGGGAGTTCGCGATCCAGTGGCAGGCCCGCCGGGGATCCGGCGAGTGGCGTCTGAACTTCGAGGGTGTGATCCCCGCCATGACCCGGCGCCTGCACCAGACCCAGTCCGAGGAGATGCGCAAGTGGTACCTGAGCTTCATGTCCGACAGCCGCTGCCGCACCTGCGGAGGTTCGCGCCTCCGGCCGGAGGCGGCGGCGGTGCGGGTGGGGCCCAGGACCCTGATCGAGCTGAACGGTGCCACCGTGGCCGCGGCGCACGAGGCGCTGACCACCCTGGGATTGGCCGGGGCGCGGGCGACCATCGCCGAGGAGCTGGTCAAGGAGATCGGCAACCGGCTGCGCTTCCTGATGGACGTGGGCCTCGAGTACCTGACCCTGGACCGCACGGGGCCCACCCTGTCCGGCGGTGAGAGCCAGCGGATCCGGCTCGCGAGCCAGGTGGGTTCCGAGCTGACCGGCGTGACCTACGTGCTGGACGAGCCGTCCATCGGGTTGCACCAGCGCGACAACCAGCGCCTCCTGGCCACACTCCAGCGGCTGCGGGACATCGGCAACTCCGTGGTGGTCGTCGAGCACGACCGGGAGACCATCGAACAGGCCGACTGGGTGGTGGACTTCGGCCCCGGCGCCGGTCTGACCGGAGGCGAGATCGTGTTCGCCGGAACGGCGGGCGACCTGACCGTCCACGAGACCTCGCTCACGGGCCGCTACCTCAGCGGCCGCGAGGAGATCCCCGTCCCCGAGCAGCGCCGGCCCCACACCCCTTCCGCGCTGGAGATCGTCGGCGCCCGGGAGAACAACCTCAAGGACATCGACGTGGTGGTCCCCCTGGGGATGCTGGTGGCGGTGACCGGGGTCTCGGGGGCCGGCAAGTCCTCGCTGATCAACCGCATCCTCTCCCCCGCGCTGCACAACCACTTCTACCGCTCGGGGCGGATGCTGGGCGACTTCGACCGGCTCGACGGGATGGAGCACCTGGACAAGGTCATCGACATCGACCAGAGCCCCATCGGCCGCACCCCCCGCAGCAACCCGGCCACCTACACCAAGGTGTTCGACCGGATCCGCCAGGTGTTCGCCTCCACCAAGGAGTCGCGGATCCGCGGCTACAAACCCGGCCGCTTCAGCTTCAACGTGCATGGCGGACGCTGTGAGGCCTGCTCGGGGGACGGCTACCGCAAGATCGAGATGCACTTCCTGGCCGACGTCTACGTGCCCTGCGAGGTCTGCTGCGGCAAACGATTCAACGACGCGACGTTGCAGGTGACCTACCGGGGGCACAACATCGCCCAGGTCCTGGGTATGAGCGTCAACCAGGCGCTGGAACTCTTCGCCAACCACCGGGCCATCCGCCGCGTGCTACAGACCCTGGCAGACGTCGGTCTGGGCTACATCAAGCTGGGACAGCCCTCTAATACCCTCTCGGGGGGGGAGGCCCAGCGGATCAAGCTCAGCCGGGAGCTGGCCAAGGTCGCCACCGGCGAGACGCTCTACCTCCTGGACGAGCCGACCACCGGCCTGCACTTCGACGACATCAAGAAGCTGCTGGGGGTCCTGGACCGGCTGGTGGACGCGGGCAACTCCGTGGTCGTGATCGAGCACAACCTGGACGTGATCAAGTGCGCCGACCACGTCATCGACCTGGGCCCCGAGGGGGGCGATCGCGGCGGTTACCTGGTCGCGGAGGGGGCGCCCGAGGAGGTGGCCGCCGTCGACGCCTCCCACACCGGCCGGTTCCTGCGCGAGGAATTCGACGCCGATCGCTGACTCCCTACCGTGCCGACCGTTCGGCACGCATCGACGTCCATCGCCCCTTGCCCCCCGTTCCGCTCGCTCCGTTCGTGACGAGTCGGGCGACCTGCTCTACACTGCCCGCCGGAAGGATGTCCTCGTGCGCAGCTGTCGGGTCGTCACCCTCGCCCTCGCTCTGCTCGTCGCCGGATCCGTCCGCGCGGACCAGGGGGGACCGGACGCCTTCGGGTACACCTACATCGACAACGACGAGCCGGGTGGGCCGTCGTTCCAGTGGCTCGATCTCGCGGGGGTGGGGACCTCCGTCAGTCTGGGGGACGACGACCGACAGCAGGTCTCGATCGGGTTCTCGTTCCCCTTCTACGGTCAGACCTACACCCAGGCGACCATCCAGTCCAACGGGGCCCTGACGTTGACCAACAGCGCGCTGACGTACACCAACACCTGCCTGCCCTACAACGGGACGCCGTCGGCGCTGATCGCCGTGCACTGGGACGACATGAACCCCGCCAGTGGCGGCTCCATCTACCACGACACCGCAGGGACCAGCCCCAACCGGGTGTTCACGGTGCAGTGGCGCAACGTGCCCCACTACAGCAACTCCGGGGACTACGACTTCGAGATCTCCCTGTTCGAGGCCTCCGGCGAGATCCTCCTGCAGTACGAGGACGTGACCTCGTCCCCGTCCTACGACTACGGGTCGACGGCCACCGTGGGGATCCAGGGCAACACGAACACCTACTCCCTGCAGTACAGCTGTAACCAATCCGCCCTCGACGATGGGCTGGCGATCCGGTTCCAGTCGTGTAGCGGCACCGACGCGGACGGGGACGGGTACTCGGACTGCGACGCCGACTGCGACGACGGGGACCCGGACGTGTACCCCGGCGCCCCGGAACTCTGCGACGGGATCGACAACGACTGTGACGGCGTGGCCAACGACGCCATCGACGGGGACGGCGACGGCTACACCCTCTGTGACGGCGACTGCGACGACGGGGAGGCCGCGGCCTACCCCGGAGCTCCGGAGTACTGCGACGGGATCGACAACGACTGCAACGGTCAGGTCGACGACACCGGTGGTGACACCGACGGGGACGGTTACACCACCTGTGAGGGGGATTGCGACGACGCGGACCCGACCGTCTACCCCGGCGCCCCCGATCCCTGCGACGGGATCGACAACGACTGCCAGGGTGACTTGTGGGCCGAGTTCGACGACGACAACGACGGGTACGCCGAATGCGACGGTGACTGCGACGACTCCACCTCACACGTGCACCCGGGCGCCGAGGAGGTGTGCGACGGCCTCGACAACGACTGCGATCCCGCCACCCACGAGCAGTTCGACATCGACGGGGACGGTCAGAGCGCCTGCGGCGGTGACTGCGACGAGTCCGAGCCCGCGGCGTACCAGGGCAACACCGAGATCTGCGACGGGATCGACAACGACTGCAACGGCCAGGTCGACGACGGATTCGATCAGGACGGGGACGGGTACAACGCCTGTGGTGAGGGA
>CAZITQ010000057.1:0-6563 GCA_964542165.1 uncultured Rickettsiales bacterium | reverse complement strand
GGTCTAGTTGGTTTTCGATCTGTTGGGGGAGGGGTAGTCGGCGTGTGGTTTGTTTGACGACCACGACTGCGACGACGGGGACGCGTCGGTGGGCCCCCACGGCACGGAGGTTCCCTACGACGGCGTCGATCAGGACTGCGACGGGAGCGACCTCGACGACCTGGACGGCGACGGGTTCGAGGGCGGACCCCAGGGTTCGGATTGCGACGACCACGATCCCCTGACCCACCCCGACGCCACCGAGAACTGCGACGACGGGCTGGACAACGACTGCGACGCCCACTTCGACGGTGACGACGCAGACTGCTGGTCCGACGACGACGACGACGACGACGGCGGCGACGACGACGACGACGACGACCCGTACGAGGACCTGGGGCACCTGGGGTGTCTGTGCAGCAGCGCGAACCCGGTGGGCGGGCTCGGCAGGGTGGGTGGCGCGTTCGGACTGCTGGCGATCGCTGTCTTCTCGAGACGTCACCGACGCTGAGTAGGCGTTCGGACCCCCACGACACTCTCCCTTTTCTTCTCCCGCGCCCCCACTCGATCCCGACACCGCCTGCGACCTTTCGCGACGGCGCGATGGTGAGGCGAGCGGGCCAGCTCTGCTATCTTCGTCGTGGAGCCAAACCCCGGATGATCCAGCTCGTCTCCATCCCCCTGGCGGTGCTCGCCGCGATCGTGCCGATGACGCTGTTCCTGCTGGCGGTCTGGTGGCTCGACCGCTACGAGCGGGAGCCCCTGTGGATGGTGCTGTCGACGTTTTTCTGGGGCGCCGTGGGGGGAGTGATCCTGGCGGTGATCGGCTCCCTTCTGCTCGAGGTCCCCCTCTCGCTGGTCCTGGAGGGAAACGCCCGGGAAGCCGCGGGCCCCGTGCTGGTGGCCCCCTTCGTGGAGGAATTGACCAAGGGCTGCGTCCTGGTCCTGCTGTTGCGGCACCGGCTGTTCGACAACGCCACCGACGGCTTCGTCTACGGCGCGGCCGCCGGCCTGGGCTTCGGGATGACCGAGAACTTCCTGTACTTCTCCATGGTCGGGATGTCCGGGGACGCCGGCGACTTCTTCATGGTGATCTTCCTCAGGACCCTGTTCTCCGCGCCCCTGCACGCCATGGCCAGCGGGACCTTCGGCGCGGCCCTGGGGCTGGCCAAGTTCCAGCGCCTGTGGGTCCTGCGCTGGGTCCTCCCGCCCCTGGGGCTGGCCATGGGCATGGGCCTGCACTTCTTCTGGAACGCGATGGCGGTGTTCCTCGAGCACCAGACCGGACCCGGGGCCTTCGCCATCGCCGGGCCGGGCATGATCCTGCAGTTCGGGGGGCTGATCCTCTACTTCTTCGTGTTCTTCGGCCTGTTCCAGGTGAGCATGCTCCACGAGCGGGCGATCATCGGTCGCGAGCTGGGCGAGGAGGCTCGCAAGGGGATCCTTCCCCCGTCGTACGTGCCAATCCTGCAGAGCTACCTGCGCCGGGTCCGGCGCGACTGGCTGCCGGAGTCCATCCCCCACCACCACTTCGTCGCCCTGTGTACCCGCCTGGCGTTCCGCAAACACCAGCTGAGCCGGTGTCGGGAGTCCCAGCGCTTCGACTACCAGGAGGAGGTCAGGGTGCTGCGCCAGGAGCTGCAGGCGCTGATCGAACGGACGGGGCGCTGATCTCAACCTGGTGCCCCGGAACCGAAGTTCCGGGACCTAGCGCTTCCCCGCGGTCTCCGCGGCTTCGGCGCGGTACACACCCACGGTGGTCGAGCCCATGAGGTCGTCGTTGTCGCGGGCGAACACCTCGATGGTGTTGTCGCCCTCCTCCAGACCCACGGCGAGATCGAACTCCACCGACGTTCGGGTGGCGCTGCCCTGGCCGTCCAGCTCGCTGCGGTAGAAGACCTTGGTCCCGTTGACGAAGACGAAGAGGTCCTTGACCGCCTGATCGTCGCGGATGGTCCCCTCGATGCGGATGGTGTCGCTCTCCACCGCCGTGCCACCGACCCGCGAGGCCAGCAGCACCACCGGCGGGGATCGAGAGATCCACGGCAGGTAGGGTTCGGCCGTCGCGGTCGCCCCGGCGGCGGCCTTGAGGTCGTCGGTGTGGATCCAGCCCTGCCCGCCCCACGGGAGGTCGACCCGCAAGCGGTCGCCGAGCTTGCCGTTGGGCTGGATCACGCCCTCGGCGGTGGCGATTCGCGGAGACGTGGACGAGGCGCCGCTTCGCACGGCGACCACGCCCCGGGTCCGCTGGTTCTTGGTGAAGGCCGGGATCTCGGAGGGCGGCGGGGCGCCGTCGACGGTGTACGAGATGGGCAGCGCGAGCTCGTCCTCGAAGAACTCCCAGAACTCGTCGTCGCCGATCACCACCGTCAGGTCCAGGACGTCGCCGAGCAGCTCCGGAGCCACGCCGAAGTGCAGCCGGGTCCTGTGCTGCTCGCCCGGTGCCAGGGAGAACTCCGACGTCCCCTGGGTCAGGAACACGTCGCCGCCGGCCTCGTTCTTGAGCCGGATGAACCCGCTGGGGCGGTCGTCCCGGCCCTCTCCGGTGTCGGTCGCGTCCGCCGCCGGCAGCTCCGGGGGGGCGCCGGCGGGGACGTCGAGGAAGGGGTCGACGGCGGAGTCGGCATCGGGAATGGGCGGGTCGTTCCCGGCGTTCGTCGTGCCCTCGGCCGTCGTCTCCGGTTCCACGATCTGGTCCCCGGTGGGTCCGGCGCCGATGTTCTGCACCGTCACCAGCAGGTCGATCTTCTCTCCCGGCTGGATCAGGCCGTCGCCGTTGCCCTCGGAGTCCCCGGTCCCGTCGTCGATGACCTGGTAGTTGTAGGCGAATCGAGGCCTGGGCTTCTCCTCGATCATCAGCTTGCCCGTGTAGTCACCGGGCGCCCGGGAGCCCTCGGCGTAGAACTCGAAGGTGACCTCATCGGTCCGCGACGCCATCCGCAAGGAGGGCTCCAGCTGTACCGTCCACTCCCGGCTCTCACCGGGATCGATGCGGCCGAAGATGAACTCCTTGCCCCCGATCAGCTCGCTGTCCGCCATCGCCCGCAGGCGGTAGAACGGCGCGTCCCCGGCGTTGGCCACCGACAGCGTCAGCGGCGTCTTCTCGCCCACCGGCAATACCCCCGAGGGGCTGTCGACCCGGGCCTCGATCGTCGCCCGCGCCGTACCCGAGCCCCCGCCCTCGACCGGTGCAGCGGACCAGTCGACGCCTACCTCGGCGAAGCGTGCCACCAGCTGCTCGTTCTGCTCGGCCATCAACTCCTGCACCGCCGGGAAGGACTCGGCGAGCATCCGCTTTCGGTCGGGCGCAGTGCTTCGGGACACGATGGTCTTGGCGAACTGGATCTGGAAATCCGCGGCCCAGCGCTCCTTGTCGTCGTCCGGCTCGTCCCGGTAGTCGTTCTCGGTCCACAGCTCGTAGTCCGCGTCCAGGTACTGGTAGGAATAGCCGGTGCCCTCGCCCTTCACCCCTCCGTCGAAGTGGTCGTCCAGATCCGACTCGCGGATCATGGCGTCCTGCCAGAAGTAGAAGGCGTCGCCGTCGTCCTCGATCCACACCGGCCGTAGCTCGATGTCCGGATCGATCCCCACCGACTGGATCGAGTGGTCGCCGGGCGTCAGATAGTGGTCGATGGTCAGCTTCAGCGCCGAACCGTCGTGGTGGAACGGGTACAGGTTCTGGACCGATCCCTTGCCGAAGGTGGTCACCCCGATCACCACCCCGCGGTCCAGATTCCGGATCGCGCCCGCGAAGATCTCGGACGCCGAGGCGCTACCGTAGTCCACCAGGATCACGATCCGCAGCTCGTTCTCGGTCATGTGTTTGGTGGCCTCGTGGTACTCGCCCCGCTGGCGGGGGTTGCCGCGGGTGGACACGATGGTGCCGGCCTCGAGGAACTTGTCGCTGACCTGGATCGCCTGGTTCAGATAGCCGCCGGGGTTGTCCCGCAGGTCGATCACCAGCCCCTCGAGGCCCTCGCCGGTCTCCTCGATCGACTGCCGGTCGAACTGGGTGATCAGATCGTTCATCCCGTCGAAGGTGTCCTGGGAGAAGTGGACGATCTGGATCCCGCCCACCTGGTCGCCCAGGTAGCGCCCCTCGACGCTGGGGACCCGGATGGTCTGGCGGGTGAGGGTGACGTCGAAGGTACGGACCTCGCCGTCTTCTTCCCGTTCGATGGTGATGGTGATCTGCGTACCCGGCTCGCCCCGCAGCCGGTTGACCGCCTCCTCCAGGCTCATGTTGACCGTCGACTCGCTGCCGATGCGGACGATCCGGTCCTGCTTCATCAGCCCTGCCTCCTCCGCGGGTGTGCCGCGCAGGGGGTAGAGGATGGTCAGCTGCTGCTTGCGGATGCCGATGGTGATCCCCAGGCCGCCGAAGGCGCCCTGGTTGTTGATCGTCATCTCCTCGAAGGCCTCGGGGTTGATGAACACGCTGTGGGGATCGAGGGTCGACAACAGGCCGTTGATGAGAGCGTACTCGACGTCCGCTTGCTCCTCGGGATCCATGTCGTCGGGGAAGTTCGCGGCCATGAACTCCGCCACGTCCTCCAGCACCCGGGTCAGGTCGCGGATGCCGTTGAGCTTGCCCACGTGGATGTCGCGCTCGGCGCTGCCGAAGGTCCCCTGGATCGCCGTGTCACCGGGGTCGTAGTCGAACATCACCTCCGGCACGCGCCGGCCCGCGAAGTCCAGGGACGAGTCCAGCATCGTCTGGGGCTCGACGCGGGACGAGTCCACGTAGTCGTTGGAGATCTTCTCCACGACCCGCTTGAGCAGATCCAGACGCTCGAATCGGTAGGCGGACTTGAAGAACGACAGATCGCCGTAGGAATCGCGCAGGCGGGCGAGCGGATCACCCTGGGACGCGAGCTGGGCCGGCTGGAGCGCGACGCCACTCATGACGACGAGCCCGAGGGCCAGCAAGACGGTGAAGATGATGTGCTTCATGCGTACTCTCGGTCTGAGGCGGGGGGACTCGGGGCCTCGTGAGATCGGACGAGAAATGGCAGCCTCTCCATCTGTTTCCAGTATCGGGCCGGCCCCGGAGGGTGTCAAACCGCCGCAGAGCCGACACGGCCTCGTTTCGGTGCCAGAACCCCGGGGCTTCGCAGCCGATTCCCCGCGGCGCCGCGCGGGCATCCGCGCGGAATGCGCGTGCGCTGCGCGGGTTTATCCAGCTTGACTTTGGATCCTGATCCCTTGATCTTCGTGGGATCTCGGCCCGGGCCGCGGGTTTTGCGCGGGTGGCGGGCCGGATCCTCGGTCACAGCGCGGCGAGACCCGGCAGCACCATGGTCGTCAAACTCGGTTGCCCCAACTGCAGCAACATCTACCGGCTCAAGAAGCCGTTCCCCCCCGAGGGTAAGAAATACCGCTGCACCTGCGGCACGGTGCTGGTGGTCACCTACCCCCTGCCCGTGAAGAAGGCGCTCGCCGACCGGGGGGTCAAGATCACCAGGGTCAGGGGCTACAACCCGACCGAGGAGGGGGCGGCCCTCGACGACAGCGCGGTGCAGACCCCACCACCGATGGAGGGCTACACACCGGGGCCGAAGGAGCCACCGAAGCCCAAACCGGAGCCGGAGCCGAAGCCGCAGCCCAAGCCGGAACCCAGGCCCCAGCCCCAGCCCGAGCCCGAGGCGGCACCCAGGCCGAAGCCGGAAGCCGAGCCGAAGCCGGTGTCGAAGCCCAAGCCGGTGCCGGTGCCGACGCCGGCGCCGACGCCCGGCCCGGAACCGAAGCCCGAGCCGGTGCCGGTGCCGGTTCCCCAGCCGGACCCGGGACCGGGGCCGTCGAAGTCGGGGGGTCGTGGCGGCCTGGAGGGCGAGGGGCGTCTGGAGGGCGATCAGGAACAACGGCCGGGTGACGGGCTTGGAGGGCCTGAGGGGCGTGACGGTGTCGGCCCCGACGCTTCGGATGCGGGCAAGGAGCCTGGGATCAGCCGCCCGCGAGACGTCGAAGGCGGCCTTGAGCCCGAGCCCGAACCCGAACCCGAGCCCGAGCCCGAGCCCGAGCCCGAACCCACACCGGGGCCGGAGCCCGATCCCGAGGAGATCCACGGCTCACCCCGGGGCGAGCAGGTCGGTTTCGACGAGTGGCTCGACGACGACGATGACGAGGATATCGGGGGATGGCTCGACGACGAGCCGGCACAGCCGCCGAGCGTTCGTGGCCCGGCCGTGGCCCCCATCGGCGACGAGTTCCCCGAGGACGTGCTCTCCGACGATTTCGGTTCCTTTGCCGCGGAAGACCCCGAACGCAAGGCCCGGGACGAGGCGGCGGAGAAGGCGCGGAGGGAGGCCTCGGAGCGGGCTGCGTGGGAGGCTCAGGAGAAGCAACGACTCGAGGCCGAGCTGCAGGCGCAGATCGAGGCGGAGGAATGCGCGAAACGCGAGGCCGACCACGAGGCGAGGCGCGAGGCGGACGAGAAGGCTCGAAGAGAAGCCGAGGAGAAGGCAAGACTCGAGGCAGAAGAGGAAGCACGGCGAGAAGCCGAAGAGAAGGCAAGACTCGAGGCCGAGGAGAAGGCACGCGAGGAGGCCGAGGAGAAGGCGAGACTCGAGGCCGAGGAGAGGGCA
>CAZITQ010000056.1:14700-41967 GCA_964542165.1 uncultured Rickettsiales bacterium | reverse complement strand
TCTGGCCGTCGGTGATCGAGATCACGTTGGTGGGGATGTAGGCCGAGACGTCGCCGGCCTGGGTCTCGATGATCGGCAGCGCGGTCAGCGAGCCGCCTCCCATGCCGTCGGACATCTTCGCGGCGCGCTCCAGCAGCCGGCTGTGGAGGTAGAACACGTCGCCCGGGTAGGCCTCGCGGCCCGGCGGACGGCGCAGCAGCAGCGACAGCTGGCGGTAGGCCACCGCGTGCTTGCTCAGGTCGTCGTAGATCACCAGGGCATGCTGCCCGGAGTCCCGGAAGTACTCGCCCAGGGTGGCGCCCGCGTAAGGGGCCAGGAACTGCAGCGGCGCCGGAGCGGACGCGGCCGCGGTGATCACACAGGTGTACTCCATGGCCCCGTAGCGCCGCAGCTTCTCGACCACCTGGGCCACCGTGGACTGCTTCTGGCCCACGGCCACGTAGAGGCAGAAGCAGTTCTCGCCCTTCTGGTTGATGATCGTGTCCACCGCGATGGCGGTCTTGCCCGTCTGGCGGTCACCGATGATCAGCTCGCGCTGACCGCGGCCGATGGGGGTCATCGCGTCGATGGAGGTGATGCCGGTCTGCAGCGGCTCGTGCACCGACTTGCGCACCACGATTCCCGGCGCCTTGACCTCCACCCGGCGGCGGTGCTCGGACGCGATGGCGCCCTTGCCGTCCACCGGGTTGCCCAGGGGATCGATCACGCGGCCCATCATCTGCGGTCCCACCGGGATCTCGACGATCTGGCGGGTGCGCTTGACCAGGTCCCCCTCGCGGATGTGCTGGTCCGATCCCATGATCGCCACACCCACGTTGTCCTCTTCGAGGTTGAGGACCATGCCGGCGATACCGCCGGGGAACTCGAGCAGCTCGCCGGCCTCGGCATTGTCCAGCCCGTAGACCCGCGCGATTCCGTCCCCCACCGCGAGCACGGTGCCGGTCTCGCTCACCTCGACCTTGGATTCGTAGTTCGCGATCTGGTCCTTGAGGATTTGGCTGATCTCGTCGGCTTTGATATCCATCGCTATTCCCTCTGCGGGCGTTCGACCGGTCGCCGGTCGCGCCTCGATTCCTAGGCCGTGTCCCTCAGCAGCCGCTGTCGCAGCTGCTCCAGCTGGGTCCGCAGGCTGCCGTCGAACACCAGCCCGCTCACATGGGTCACCATCCCGCCGATCAGCTCCGGGTCGACCCGGTGGGTGATCAGCACCTCCTTGCCCGTGATCCGCCGCAGGTGGTCCTCGAGCTTCTGGAGGTCCGCGGCGGGCAGCGGCACGGCCGACTGGACCTCGGCCCGCACCCGCCCCAGCTGTTCGTCGTTCAGGCGCTGGTACTCCCGGCCCACCGCGGTCAGGTGGTCGATGCGGCCCTTGTCCACCAGCAGCCTGAGGAAGTTGTTGGTGATCTGCTGGTAGGCCGCCCGGGGCAGCAGGGCGTCGAGCACCTTGCGCCGGGCCTCGTTGGAGAACCCGGGGTTGAGCAGCGTGCGCTGCAGCTCGGGCTGATCCTCCAGCGTCTGTATGAAGTCCCGCAGATCGGACGAGACCTGCTCGGCGATGCCGCCCTCGACGGCCAGCTCGAGCAGGGCGCGGGCGTAGCGACGTGCCACCGAGCCCAGGATCATGACTCCTCCGCCATGCGGTCCAGGTAGGACGCCGCGATTCGTTGGTGGTCCTCGGCGCCGACGACGCGGCCGAGCACGTCGCGGGCCATCGAGACGGCCAGATCGGCGGTCTCGCGGCGCAGCTCGTGGCGGGCCTGATCAGCCTCCTCGATCGCGTTGCGTCGCGCCGTCTCGTCGATGTCGCGGGCCGTTTCTTCGGCCCGGTCCCGGGCGCGTTTGCCCTCGAGTTCACACTCGCGACGGGCCGACTCGATCATCTCGGTCAGCCGGGCGTCCATGTCGGCCAGCCGTTGCTGGGTCTCCGCGAAGGTGCCCTCGGCCTCGTTCTTGAGCCGCGCCGACTCGTCCAGCTCCCGGGCCACGCCCAGGCTTCGGTTGCCCAGGAAGTCCTTGACCGGGCGACGGGCCAAGAACACCAGCAGCCCCACGAAGAGCACGAAGTTCACGGCGTGCACGAAGACCATGTACCCCGTGTTGTGGCCGTCACCGTGGCCGTCGCCGTGGCCGTCGCCGTGGCCGTCACCGTGGCTGTCGGTGGTGCCGTGGGCCCCGTCCCCGTGGTCCCCGGCGTGGGCAGCGTCGGCCGGGGTGTCGTGGGGATCTTCGGCCATCGCCCCGCCCGCTACGGCCAGCGCCAGCAGCAGGGCCAGGACGGTCAGGGACCGACGAAGCCCGCCATCGCGTCGCATTCGGATCATCGTCACACCGCCCTCCCCAGGACCGAGGCCGCGATGTCCTTGGCCAGGGTCTCGGTCTCGTCCCGTAGGGTTCGACGGGCCGCCTCGCGCTCGGCGGCGATCTGGGTTCGCGCCTCCTCCACCAGGGCATCCGCTCGTTCGCGGGCCCGGTCGAGGATCTCCTGCTCCTCGGCGCGGATCTGATCGCGCAATCGCTGGCGCTCCGAGGCGGCCTCCGCCCTGGCGGTGGCCAGCTTGTTCTCCAGCTCGGCGACCTTCTCCTCCACCTGTCCCTGGAGGACCTCGGCCTCCCGCCGGTCGTCGGCGATGCTGCGCTCCCTGCGCCCCAGATATCTCAGCATCGGCTTGAAGATGATGAAGTGGAGACCGACGAGGGCGACGAGGAAGGGAATGACTTGCAGTCCGATGAGAACCGGGTTCAGGTCCATGACGGCGTCCCTGACGTTGGGGCTCCAGACCGCGCCCCGGCGGGGCCGATGCCGGCCCGTCCGAGCCCGTTTCGCCCGCGCACGCGCGAGCGGTTGCGCTTAGATAGTACGACCGCGCGCCCAGGTCAAGGTCGGGACGGTGACCGTGGCGGGAATTCCGTTCACGGGGCGGAACGGGGAGGCGCGAGGGGGAGGGAGACCTGGAACTCGGTGCCGATCCCGGGCTCGCTGCGGAACTGGATGTCCCCGTCCATCTGCCGGACCAGCTGCCGCACGATGGCCAGCCCCAGGCCCATCCCGCCCTGTCCCTCGCGGGTGGTGAAGAACGCCGAGAAGATCCGCTCGCGATCGTCGGGGGCGATGCCCTTGCCCTGGTCAGTCACCGTGAGCACGCAGCGCCCGACCTGCACGTCGGTCTCCACCCGGACCCGTCCCCCCGACGACGAGTGGTCGATGGCGTTCTGGATCAGGTTCTTGACCACCTCGTGGAGCTCCTCGGGGATGCACTGCACCCGCAGATCGGGGGCCAGGTCGGCGTCCACGCGGATGTCCGAGCCCGGTGGAACGGTGACCACCGAGAGGGACTCGTTGACCGCCGTGTCCACCGCGTAGGCCTGGGGCAGGCGGGAGAACCCCTCCCGGGTGTAGCGCTTGAGCACGTCCAGCACGGCGTAGATCCGGTGGACCCCCTGGGTGACCAGCTCGTCCATCCGACCCATACGACGGACGAGCCGCGCGCGCCTCTTCGCCCGCTCCCCGGGATCCAGCCCCTCGCCGGCCTCGTCCAGAGCCACGAGGTCCCGGAAGGACGCGGAGAAGATCTCAGCGCCGTTCTTGAGGGAGTTCAGGGGATTCTTGATCTCGTGGGCCATCCGCCCGGCCAGCAGCGACATGGCGTCCAGCTCGTGGTCCACCACGGCCCGGGTCTGCCAGCCGCGCTTGCGCAGCAGGCTCTGAACCGCGGCGGTCAGCTCCACCGGGCTGAACGGCTTGGAGAAGTAGGCGTCCGCCCCCGTCTCCTGGCCCGCGACCCGGTCCTGCACCGTGGACTTGGCGGTGAGCATGATCACCGGCGTGTTCCGTAGCCCCGGGTCCTCCTTGATCCGGCGGCACAGCTCGAGACCGTCCACGCGGGGCATCATCCAGTCGGTGACCACCAGGTCCGGGCGCACGCGTTCGACGATCTCCCAGCCCTTGGCGCCGTCCTCGGCCACGTAGACCTGGAAATGCTCCCGCAGGTGCATGTGCACCAGCTGCAACATCTCCCGGTTGTCCTCGCAGACCAGCACCCGGTGGGTCTTGAGCTCGTCGCCGGCCACCCGCTCCACGGCGCGGCGCTCGGTGATGTCCTCGATCTCCTGGTAGCGAAAGGACTTGCGCGCGAGGATCTGTACGGTCCACTCGGGCAGGCCGCGGTCGGACGAACGGCGTTCGCTGGGCACCGGGTGTGCGCGGCGGCGCTGATCCAGGACGTCGGGGTCGAAGTGCTCGGTGCCCGGACGGAGGATCACCCGCATGGTGGTGCCCTTGCCCAGCACGGACTCGGCCCCGATCTCGCCGCCGTGGAGGTTGGTGATCTCCTTGACCAGCGCCAGGCCGATCCCCGTGCCGCCGTAGCGGCGGGTGGTGGAGTCGTCGACCTGGGAGAACCGGTCGAAGATCGCGCCGAGGCGGTCGGCGGGGATGCCGATTCCGCTGTCCTCGACCTCGATCCGGGCCTCGCCATCCTCCTGGCGGTCCAGCCGGACCTCGATCCACCCGCCGACGGGGGTGAACTTGACCGCGTTGGCCAGCAGGTTCAGCACCACCCGCTCGAACTGCTCGGGATCCACGTGGATGTCGGCGGGGACCTCCCCCACCACCATCCGCACCCCCACGTCCTTGCGCTCGGCCAGCGGCGCGACGTTGGCCACGATGGCCCCCAGGAACACCGACAGGTCCACGGGCTCCGGGTTCAGCTTGAGGTGGGCGTCCTCGAGCTTGGACAGGTCGAGCATGTCGTTGATCAGCTTGAGCAGCCGCAGGGCGTTGCGGTGCATGGACTTGAAGATGGTGACCTGCTCGGGATCGAAGTGCCCCAGCTTGCCGGCCAGGATCGAGTCGATGGGCGACAGGATCAGGGTCAGCGGCGTGCGCAGCTCGTGGGTGATGTTGGAGAACAGGGCGCTCTTCATCCGGTCGAGTTCCATCAGCTTGCGGTAGGAACCCTCCAGCTCGGCCCTGGCCGACTCCAGCTCCGCGGTGCGCTCCTCGACCTTCTGCTCCAGGTTGACGTTGAGGTCCTCGATCTCCCGCTTGCCCCGCTGGATCTCGTCGAACTTGTGTTCGAGCTCCCCCACCGACTCCAGCAGCTTCTCGCTCTGCCGTTCGCTGTACTGCTGGGCGTCCCTCAGGGTACGGAGCAGGTCGAAGGTCTTGCCGAGGAAGAATCCGAGCAGGGCGAACACCGACGCGATCAGCGGCAGCGGGGTCCAGTCTCGCCACAGGCCCACGGACACCGCCGCCGCGGCCAGGAGCACGCCCACCCCGAAGGCCGGCAGATTGCGGGGACGATTGGCCCAGGTGATTCGGTACAGGCAGCGCTTACCCCCGCGGGCGCAGCACTCCTCCTCCACGACGTCGGCGGCGGGCAACCCCCAGACCATGGGCACCGACGCGAGCTGCCCCCGGCGGTTGTCGCACACGTAGGGGTGCTCGCCCTCCTCGGACCAGGCCAGCACCGCGTAGGTGCTCGACAGCTCGAGCACCTCGAAGGTCGCCTTCTTGTTGAAGTCCTTGCTGCGTTCGCAGACCTGGCGATAGACGAAGGCGGGGTTGGCCACGGTGCGAAAGAGGTAGTACAGCGAACCCCACGCCTCGGGCTCCTTGCCCTTGTATCCGCTGCGCAGGGGTGCCGACGGATCGCCGGTCTCGCGGACCATGGCGACGAAGAAGCGGTTGAGGAACCGCAGCGAGACCCAATTGGTCTCGTCCACCAGGTACTCGTACTCCAGTCCGGTCCGGGAGCAGAACTCCCGGGTCTCCTCCGCGCCGAGGCGCTCACGCAGGTACAGCAGCGCCGATCGAAACGCCCGGACGTTGACCTCCTTCTTGACCGTCGGCGGGGTCGAGA
This sequence comes from uncultured Rickettsiales bacterium, assembly GCA_964542165.1. Taxonomy (GTDB): domain Bacteria; phylum Myxococcota_A; class UBA796; order UBA9615; family CAYRNR01; genus CAYTBN01. The sequence continues at coordinate 36,106 of CAZITQ010000056.1, read as the reverse complement.
CGAGGGCGCTATCTTCGGAGGCGGGGGTTGTTGCGGACGATGGCATCGACCTGCTCCCAGCTCAGGAATTCCTCCCCCTGACAGGGCGGAGCGGGCCGGTACCCGTGCTTCTCCCCCCGGTCGAGCATGTACTGCATCCCCTCCTCGGTGATATTGCCCCGACCCATCGAGTACGAGCAGTAGTTGCGCTCGAAGTCCAGGATCATGGCCTCGGCGAAGCATCCGTAGAGCAGGTCGGCGCGGGGCAGGTCGATGTCGTAGCCGAAACCGATCTCGTGCTCCAGATGCGCCAGCCCCCCGAAGTAGACCAGGATGTCGTCCCGCGTGCTGGCCGCCTCGCGAATGTTCTTGGGGTAGCCCACGTCGGCGACGATGGCGCCCGGTTTGAAATCCTCCGGGGAGAGGATCGCCGTGGCCGCGCTGGTGGCGGCGATGACCACGTCCGCCCCCCGCACGGCGGCCTGGTTGTCGCGGGTGACCCGCACTTCGGTGCCGTGGCGCTCCCGGATCCGCGCCGCGGTGTCGGCCAGCGTGCCTTCGTTGCGCGCGGTCAGCGTCACCGTCCGGAAGAGGGGGGCCAGCTGCTCGGCGCAGGTGGCGCCGATGTCGCCCGTACCCCCGAGGACCACCAGATCCAGCCTGCCGAAGTCGGCGGCGAGCCCGGCCTGTAGGTTCCGGACCTGCTGAACCGCGAAGGCGCTGGTGAGGGTGTTTCCGGTGGTGATGTGGTTGGAGACCGGTTCGAGCAGCAGCTCGGGTGCCTTGGCCCCGGCGATGGAGGTGTGCCCACCGAGGGTGGTGATCTTCGCCCCCAGCTCGTCGGCCAGCACGCAGGCGTCGACGGTCTTCTGCAGGGCGTCCATCGGGGACAGGGTGATCATCTCCGGCAACAGCGTCGCGGTGACGAACAACCCGTCCCGGACCTCCCCTGTGGCCGACCGCACGCCCTTGAGCTCGCTCACCAGGTAGGCCTTGCACAGCTTGAAGACGTAGGTCAGCAGCCCCGGCGAGACCTCCCGGTGGCCGGGCTCGGCCCACTCCAGGTAGCGCTGGAGGTGGCCCACATAGGCAGGATGTCCGATGAAGGCGAAGGTCTTGTCGTCACTCACGCGTCGACGCTCTCGGTCGCGTCCGGGTTCAGGCTCCCCACGAGCCCTTCCAGCATCAGCTCGAGGTTCTCGATGAGCTTCTCCTCGAGGATGTCGCCGACCATCTCCTCGATCACCGCGATACCGATGGAGTACTCGATGTCGCAGACCACGAACACGTGGTCGTCCCGCTCCTCCACGGCCCAGAAGCCCCGGAAGATCTCGAAATCACCCTCGGTCGACTCGAAGGAGATCCGCAGGGCCTGGCGGTCGATGCGGTCCTTCTCGGTCCAGCAGATCGGCGCCTCCTCCAGCTGGGTTTCCCACCGGCTCACCCGGTCGCTGCCCGTCTGTTCGATGATCTGGACCTGCCGGACGTTGGGCATGAAGGACGAATAGGCCCCCACGTCGAGGACGTACTCGAACACCTCGTGGGCCGGCATGCCGAACACGGCCTGTTCGACGCGGACGTTTCGCAGCGTCATTTCTGCCTCATCATCGAACTCAGCGCCTTCATCGACGTCTTGGTCACCGTGGGTTTGGGGAGCCGCATCTGGCGGCCCACGACGAGTGCCCGCGGGTGCATCGGTGGGACCTCGTCGGGATCGATGTGGACGTCGACGATGGACGGTTGCCCCGAGGCCAGCGCCTGCTGGACGGCGGGGACGATCTCCCCGGGTGTCTCGACCCGGAAACCCCGGGCTCCAAAGGCCTCGGCCAGCTTCATGTAGTCGGGATTGGCGAACTCGGTGGCCACGTGCCGGTCCGAGTAGTAGATGCTCTGGGTCTGGTAGACCATGTTCAGCCGGCCGTCGTTCATGATGATCCAGATCACGGGGATGTCGTTGTTGACCGCTGTCGACACCTCCATGCCGTTCATCAGGAACGAGCCGTCCCCGCAGATGGACACCACCGGCCGGTCCGGGGCTGCCAGCTTGCCGCCCAGGCAGGCGGCCACGCTGTAGCCCATCGGCTCGAACAGGTTGGCGGCGAAGAACGACTGGGTCCGCGCCGGGAAGAACCGCCCCACCCAGCGCACCGTCAGCCCCGAGTCGCCGAACACGATGGTCTCCGGTGGCAGGGCGGCCCGCAGGTCCCGCATCACGCGCTGCGGCTTGAGCGGGACGGCGTCGGAGTCGCACTCGTCCGCATCGAAGTAACGGGTGACCCGCTTGTACTCCTGGATCTCCTGCAGGGTCGCGCGGGGGAGGTATTCCCGCTCGACCAGCTGGTTCTTGATCTCGTCGATCACCCGCCGGATCGTGCCGTCCACCCCCACGGCGACGTCCACGTTCTTGCCGATCTCGAGGGGATCCACGTCGATGTGGATCAGCTGCTTGCCCTCGATGATCTCCGGCTCCCACGACAGGTTGGTGAGTTCCTCGAAGTTCTCGCCGACCGCGATCACCACGTCGGCCTGCTCACGCACGTACTTCTCGGCCGACGGCTGTCCGACCAGACCCAGGCAGCCCAGGGCGAGGTCGTGGTCCTCGTCGATGGATCCCTTGGCGTTCAGCGGTGTGACCACGGGGATGTGGAACCGCTCCGCCAGATCGCGGATCTCCCGGGTGGCGTCGGGGAACAGCGAACGCTGCCCTGCCAGGATCACGGGGCGCTCGGCCCCGGCGATGACATCGACGGCCTTCTGGACCAGGGCGCGGTCCACGTTGTTGGAGCGAGTGACCCGGTAGTGCCCCTTCTCCGTGTCCTGGAAGGGAACCGGATCGTAGAACACGTCCGACGGGACGGTGACGTTGACCGGCCCGAAGCGCCCGTTGAGGGCGATGCGGAATGCGGTCCGCATCAGCTGGGGGATCTTCGAGGCGCGGATCGCGGCGAAGCTGCTCTTGGTGACCGCGCCGAACATCGCCAGCTGGTCCGGGGTGCGGCCCAGGCCTGTGGCCTCCTGGTGGGCCGTCTTGCCCTGGGCCGCCACGGGGGCCTGGCCGGTGAGCACGATCATCGGGATGCCGTCGGCGTACGCGGCCGCGACGCCGGTCAGCAGGTTGGTGGCACCCGGGCCGACCGTGGCCGCACAGACCGCCATCCTGCGGGCCACGCGCGCGTACCCGTCGGCCATGTAGGCCGCGCCCTGCTCGTGGCGGGGAAGGACGATGCGGATCTTGCCGGACTGCGCGACAGCGTCGAAGAGGGGGCAGACGTGGCTACCGGGGATCCCGAACAGGACCTCGATCCCTTCCTGGATCAGGATCTTGACCAGGGCCTCCACCGCGGGGAGTTTGGGGACGGTCGGCTTCCCCTCGTCCGCGGATTTCGGTTCGCTTCCGGTCCGGCTCGGTGGCTCGCTCATCACACTTCCTGTGCGTGGCGTGCGTTGGCACCCCCCTGACTTCACACATCGATGGGCCCATCTTGCCACAGAAAGCCAATGTGGAGCGATTCGGTCGGGTTCTTTGGGGCCGCGCTGCCCGCGCGCGCGGGCCCGCGCACTCAGTCCGCCATCGCGGGGGGTTCCACCGGCAGATCGATGACGAAGGTGGCGCCCGCGCCCGATTCTTGCTCCAGCCGCAGCTGTCCTTCGTGGGCTTCGACCAGTTTCCGTGAGATCTCCAGCCCCAGCCCCAGCCCCTTGTCGCCCTTGCTGGTGAAGAAGGGCTCCCAGATGCGGGTGCGCAGCCGCGCGGGCACGCCGGGCCCGTCGTCGGCCACCGCGATTCGCACCTTCTCCCCCGCCCTCGCCGTGCTCACCCGGAGCCGCCCTCCGGACTCGCCACAGGCGTGGGCCGCGTTGCGCAGCAGGTTGATCAGGATCTGCTGGAGCTTCTCCCGGTCCAGGAAACAGCGGGGGAGTTCCTCCAGCTCGGTCTCGAGGCGGCAGACCTTGAAGTCCGGATCCAGCCGAGCGAAGCGCACCGCGTCCGAGACCGCGGTGTTCACGTCGGCCCAGGTCCGCCTCAGGCGCCAGCGATCCTCCCGGGCGAAGCTGTGCATGTCCGTCACCATGTGGAAGATCGAGGTCATCGACTCGATCCCGTGGCGCACGTACTCATCGGTCTCCGGTGGCAGGTCCAGCTCCTCGAGCACCTCCTGGAGCACCACCAGGGAACTCATGTGCTGCTTGAGCTCGTGGATCATGCCCGAGGTCAGCTGGCCGACGGTGGCCAGCTTGGTGGTGTGCAGCAGCTTGTCCCGGGCCTCGCGCAGGTTGCCCAGCGAGCGTTCGAGCTCCCGGTTCTTGGCCGACAGCTCGGCCACCAGCCGCTTGATGTGCAGCTCCTGCTCCCGATGCTCCAGCGCCTGGCGGATGGCCGCCAGCATCTCCATGCGGTCCCAGGGTTTGAGCAGGAAGCGGTACACGTGGCCCTGGTTGATCGCCTGGAGCATCGCCTCGGCGTCCGAGTAGGCGGTGAGGATCATCCGGACCATGTCCGGGTACATGGCCCGGGCCCGCACCAGCAGCTCGACGCCGGTCATGTAGGGCATCCGCTGGTCGGAGATGATCAGGTCGAAGGGTCGGTCCCGCAGGATCGACAGCGCGTCGTCGGCGGACGCGCAGGCGACCACGTCGTAGTCGTCCATCAGGAATTCTTCGAGGACGACCAGGTTGGCCTCGTCGTCATCGACGATCAGGATCGACGAAATCGGCACCGCTGTGCCTCCATCCGCGCGGGGTTCGCCCCCGCACCACCCGGGTCAGCCACCGGACCAGCGGTCGTCGTATCGACCGTCCTCCAGCTGCTCGAGGGCCTGCATGAAGGCATCCACGCAGTCCCGGTCGAACTGGGTACCCACGCAGGCCCTCAGTTCGGTGATCGCCTCCACCGACCGCATCGCCTTGCGGTAGGGACGATCGGTGCGCATGGCGTCGAAGGCGTCGGCCACCGCCATGATCCGCGCACCCATGCAGATCTCGTCTCGCTGCAGCCCATCGGGGTAGCCCGCACCGTCCACCCGCTCGTGGTGCTGGCGGATGATCCGCCGCGCGGCGTCCAGAAAGCTGATGTGCTTGACCATGTTCTCGCCGATCAGGGGATGCCCCTGGATCGCGCGGTACTCGCTCTCGGAGAGTCGGCCGCCCTTGAGGATGATCCGCTCGGGGATGCCGATCTTGCCCACGTCGTGGAGCAGGCCGGCGAGGCGGATCTGCTCCACGGTCAACGTGTCCAGCTCGAGGTGGCGCGCCACGATCACCGAGATCTCGGTGACCCGCTGGGAGTGGCCGCGGGTGTAGGGGTCCTTGGCCTCCAGCGCCAGCGCCAGCGCCTTGACCGTGTCGTAGTACCCCTTCTCCACCTCCTCGCGGCTCTTGATGTTGGACAGGGCCGCCGACGCGGCGTCCGCGATGGCCCTGAGCACCCGCGTGGCCTCGAGCGAGAACTCGTTGACGTCCTTGTTGGCCACGGTGAGGACGCCGAAGATGGCGTGCCGGGGATCGCCGTGGCGCAGCAGCGGAATCGCCGCCAGCGCCTTGTCGGGCATCTCGCCACCCAGGGGCAGCGGGTTCTGCCGGTCGACCACCACCAGATCGCCGGTCCGAGCCACCTCCAGCGCCAGCTCCTCCTCCAGTCCCAGGGCGGTCATCCGCCCGGAGTCGGGGTCGTACCCGGACGCGTCGGTGATGCGCATGGGGTTCTCGGGGTCCATCAGGACCAGGGAGACCTGGCGGCACCCGACGGTCCGTTCCACCGCCCGGCTGATGAGGTCCAGGGCCTCGTCCATGTGGGCCACGGCGTTGAGCTCGCCGGTGAGGTTGAGCATGCTCGACAGCAGCCGAGCCTGCTCGTCCACCCGCAGCTCCAGACCCTCGCGGTACGCCTCGCTGTCCGCCTCCTGGCGCCTCCTCTCGCCGATGAGCCGGCTGAACTCCAGGCCACGGCGGACCGACGCGAGCAGCTCACCGGGCATGAAGGGCTTGGAGACCACGTCGTAGGCGCCGGCCTGCATCAGGTCGACCACCGTGTCCACGTGGTCCACGGCCGTGATCAGGATGATCGGCGTTGCGATCTGCTGGGCCTGGAGGTAGCGCAGCACGTCCCAGCCGCTGCCGCGGGGCATCATCACGTCGCAGAGGATCAGGTCGTGTTCGTCGGTCTGCAGCTGCTGGATCGCGGCGGCACCGCTGGTCACGATGACCAGCTCGTAGTCCATACTTCGCAACGCGAAACGTACCGCGTTGAGTGTCGATTCGCTGTCGTCCGCGACGAGGATCCGTCCTGTCACTTCGCGTACCCCGATGGATCGTCTTTGATCCGCCCCCCGGGCGCCAGGGACCTCCTGTCCCGCACGCCTCCAGCTCTACCCGTGCATCCTATTCTACCTGTTCGTGGCGCGGGGGGGGTCAAGCGCCGGGCTGCAGCCGGCGGATGGAGCGAGGGCTCACTCCTCGTCCTGGTGGGCGGCCGGGTCCTTGACGGCGAGCACCGGACACTCGGCGTAGCGCTGTACCTGCTGCATGGTCGACCCCAGCACGAGTCGCCGCAGGGCGCCCTTGCCCTGGGCGCCGATGACGATCATGTCGACGCCGGTCTCCGACGCGTACGCGGCGATCCTCTCGGACACGGGGCGACCGGTGACCACGGCGGTCTCGATGATCTCCTCGCCGGGATCGACACCGGAGACGAACTGCTTGAGCTGCTCCTGGGCCGCCTTCTTCAGAGCCCGCTCGGACTCCTTACGGCCCTGGCTCCCCACGGAGCTGGACTCCAGCGCCACCGGCAGACTCTCGTCGACCACGTACAGGACCACGACGGTCTGCGGGCCCTGGAGCTTCCCGGCCAGATCCATGGCATAGCCCAGGGCGGCCATGCTGTCGCGGGAGAAGTCCACCGGGACGAGCAAGCGATCGAACTTGAGCATGACGTACCCCCTTCGCGCGGGTCGTTGTTCCGTGCCGACCGTCACGCAGGACAGCCGGCGGCCGGGGCGGCCCATCCGCCCCCGCCCGTCGCCGAACACCGGCGCCTACTGGAACAGCAGCAGCGCGGAGAATGCCAGGCCCAGGATGGCATAGAACTCGGGGAACACGGCCAGCAGCATGGCCTGCCCCATACCCATCTTGTCCTGGTTGATGCTCTTGATGCCCGCCGCACAGACCGCGCCCTGCCACCAGCCCGAGAACAGGCAGGAGATGCCGGTCACCATGCCGCAGGCGAGCACGATCAGCGGATCGCTCTCGATCTTGTCGAAGCACAGGAAGCCGACGGCGAAGCTGTACAGCCCCTGGGTGCCGGGGAGCACGGACACGGCGATGCCGTTGTTGCGCCGCTCGGCGCGCATGCCCGTCACCGCGCTACCGCCCACGGCCAGACCGATGGCCGAACCCGACAGGCCCAGACCCAGGAATCCCAGGCCGACGTACGCCATCACCGGCGTCCAATCCATGAACTCCATCTTTCTACTCTCCTTCCAGCTTCTGGAACGGCGTGTAGGCTCGACCGCCGCCTTCGAAGAATTTCCCAAAGAATTCGAGGAACTGGAGCCGGGCCGGGTGGACCACGGATCCGATCATCGCCATGACGAAGTTGAAGGTGTGCCCGCCCAGGAGCACGAGGATCGCGATGGGCCAGCCCACGATCGGGATGCCATCGACGATGGCCATCGCGATGGTGTTGACCACCATGGCGATGATGCCGGACGACAGCCCCAGCCCGAAGATGCGGGCGTAGGACATCACGTCACCGACCAGGCCGGTGATGTTGTACAGGGCCCAGGCCCCACCGCCCAGCCGGCGCACCATGGAGGGGCTCGGCGAGGCGAACAGCAGGATGACGACCAGGCAGCCCACGAAGGCCCAGGGGGTGCCCATCTTGACCCAGATCGCGATGGCGGGGAACACGGACAGCCAGCCCAGCTGACCGACCACGTTCTGCCAGCGCTGCAGCTGGATCTGGCGCACCAGCTTGATCAGCATCCCGATCGTCAGCTGGAGCACCCCGAATCCCAGGGCTGTGTAGAAGAACAGCTTGGGATCGGAGTTGAGCCGGAACAGCAGCATGTTCTCGTCCAGCGCGCCGATCTTGCTGTAGACCGGTATGCCGAACACGTTGCCGATCAGGGCGCCGACGACCATCGTGCATACGCCGAGGATCACCAGCCACTGCACCGCCAGCTTGATCTCGCCCTCGGGCTTGAACTTGGCCAGCGACGCGGCGCCGATGATCGTCAGGATCAGGCCGTAGCCGAAGTCGCCGAGGCAGAACCCGAAGAAGATCCCCATGAAGGGGGCGATGAACAGGGTCGGGTCGTACTCGTCGTAGTTGGGCAGGTTGAAGGCCTTGAGCAGGGGCTGGAAGTTGCGCACGAAGAAGGGATTCCGCAGCTTGATCGGGACCTCTTCGCCCTCCTCCGGGTCCTCCTCCAGCACCGCCACCGGGATGTCCGTCAGCGTGGCCTTCAGCTCATCGAGATCCTCGGCCGGACACCAGCCCGACAGGGCGAACAGCTCCCCGTCGCCCCCGGCTCCGGACTTGACGTCCGCGTAGCGCAGCTGGTCCTCGAGGTGCTTGCCGTACCGCAGCACCGAGGGCATCTCCGCGCTCAGCTGTCCCAGGGCCTGCTGGCCGGCCTCGATCTCACGGGTCGCCTCGGCGATCTCGGCGTCGATGGCCGACAGGGAGCGCGTGGGCAGCGGCGCGGGCTCCAGATCCAGCTCCAGCGGCGCGCCGATGCGCAGGGCGACCAGGCCGGTCTCCTTGCCCCGGGCACCGACCAGCTCCACGTCCTGGGCCCAGTCGAGCTTCGACCGGTCCACCAGGTCCCCCTCCCCCGGCGGCACCACGAACAGGCCCAGGTGGACGTCCTTGGCTCCCAGGAAGGGGAGGTCTGCGGGGTCGAACTCGCCCCAGGGCGCGATCTGCTCGCGCTCCTTGGCCAGGATCGACAGCCGGTTCTCCAGCTCGGTCTTCTTGGACAGCAGCCCTTCGGCCCGCCGCAGCACGTCCTCGGCGGTGGAGATCTCGGCCCGCTCGTTCAGCGCCGGGGCCTCCTTCTTGAGCTCCTGGCGGCGGGCCTTGAGCGCGACGGTCACCCGCTGCAGGGACAGTCGCCGCGCCACCAGCTCCGACGGCGGTTCCTCCACCTCCGTCAGCGCCACCGGATCCAGCAGGGCCGCGTGCTGCAGGGTGTCCAGCAGCGGCTCCCGGGCGTCGAGGGGACCGACGAAGCCGATCCTCTTCATCTTGACGATCGACATCCGCTTACGCCTCCGCCGCCGCGGCCTTGGCCACCAGCTTGCCCTTGGCGATCTTGGCCCGGCACACGGCCGCGGTCTGCTGATCACCCAGGTAGACCTTGATCCGGCGGATGTTCTCCCGGGTCTCGGGGATCATCAGCTTCTCGTAGAGGTTGATCCGCTGGGTGGTCTTGATCAGCTCCCGCTGCAGCATCTCCCGCTGCTTGTGGGTGACCTTCAACCCCTCCCGGGCGGAGATCGCCTGCTGGAAGTACTCGATGGCCGCGTCGTACATCGGCGGCGTGGCCACCAGGGAGTACTTAACCGGCTCGAAGACGACCCGATCGAAGATCGGCACCTTGACCCCGGCCACGTTGCCCACGTGGGTCTCGACCTCCTTCAGCGCCACCAGCGGCTTGACCCAGGGCAGGGTCTTGGCCAGCAGGGGGCTCCACGGAGATGCGCCCTCGAGCAGTCCCCGCAGGGCCTCCTCCTTCTCCCGGATGACCTTGTCGAGCTTGCGCAGCTCGGTCTGCAGCTGCTGCTTTCGCAGCTCCAGGGTCGGGAGGAACTCCAGGAACAGCGAGAGCATCTGCTTCTGCTCTCGCAGCGTGTTCTTGTTGAGCTTGATCTTCTCGGCCATGGTCGGCTCTCGCCTTCCCTACACCGTCGCCGTGATGTCCTGGGGCCAGTACTTGTCCAGGATGTCCTTCTTGATGCCGACCTCCTGGGGATCGAAGCACGCGGCCATCGTCTCCCAGCCCAGGTCCAGCGCCTCCTGCAGGGTGATCTTCTCCTCCGGCAGGTCCATGAACCGCGCCTCGAACAGGTCCGAGTACCTGAGGTACTTCTCGTCCGTGGCGGTCTTCTCGAAGCCCATCGAGATCTTCTTCTTGGACTCGATCGCTCGGGCATAGAGGCGGATCATCGAGTTCATCACCGGGTTGTGATCGTCCCGGGACTTCTCGTCCTTGCCGATGACCAGCTGCTTGAGCCGGGACAGGGACCCGAAGGGGTTGATGACGTCGTCCTTGAGGTAGTACTGGCCCTCGGTGATGTACCCGGTGTTGTCCGGCACCGGGTGGGTCACGTCGCCGCCGGGCATGGTGGTGACCGCCAGGATGGTGATCGAGCCGCTGTCCTCGAAGTCGACCGCCTTCTCGTAGCGGGCCGCCAGTTCCGAGTACAGGGAGCCGGGGAAGCCCAGGTTCGAGGGCACCTGCTCCATGGCGACGCTGATCTCCTTGAGCGCGTCGGCGAACGCGGTCAGGTCGGTCAACAGCACCAGCACCCGCTTGCCCTGGATGCCGAACTGCTCGGCCACCGCCAGCGCCATGTCCGGCACCAGCAGCCGCTCGACGACCGGGTCGGCGGCGGTGTGCACGAACATCACCGTGCGGTCCATCACGCCGCCCTTTTCGAACTCCTCGCGGAAGAAGATGAACTCGTCGAACTTCAGCCCGATGCCGCCGAGGATGATCACGTCGGCGTCCGCCTGCAGCCCGATGCGGGCGAGCAGCTCGTTGTAGGGCTCACCGGCCTCGGAGAAGATGGGCAGCTTCTGGCTGACCACCAGCGGGTTGAAGATGTCGATCATCGGGATGCCGGTCTCGATCAGCTTGGAGGGCACGATGCGCTTGACCGGGTTGACCGAGGGACCGGCGATGTCGATCTGGGGGGCGTCCTGGATCGGCGGCTTGCCGTCCATCGGCACGCCCGAACCGGAGAAGATGCGCCCCAGCAGCTGGTCGGTGAAGCCGACCTGCATCGGGTGGTTCAAGAAGCGCACCGTCGCGTCGGTGGACAGCCCCTTGGTGCCCGCGAACACCTGCAGAGAGACCTTGTCACGCTCGATGCGGATCACCTGCGACAGGGTGGTCTCGCCGTTGGGGTTGGTGATCAGCGCCAGCTCACCGAAGGCCACGCCCTCGGCGAAGACCTCGGCGATGTCGCCGACGATGTTGGTGATACCGGTGTAGGTCTTGATCATGCCTGCACCCCCTGGGCGACCATCGCTTCGATGGTCTCGAGGTAGCCCTTGTGCTCGTCGCTGCCCTCGGCGCAGTAGTTCTTCTGGTAGAAGGCGTCCTGCAGCTTGGCGAAGAACTCCCGGGCGTCCGCCTTGGTCTCGAAGTCGAACTGAGCGTTCATCGCCCTGAACATCAGCTTCAGATCGCGGACCTGACGCTCGATGGGCGTGGCCGCGTCGATGGCGTCGAAGGCGTTCTGCTGCAGATACGCGGCGTCGAACATCTCGCCCTTGAGGTAGGCCACCAGGTCGTCGCTGGAGATGCCCTCCTCGCCGACCACCGTCATCATCCGGCCGATCTCCGAGGAGCGCCGCAGGTCGCGACGGACCTTCTGGCCCATGTCGCCCCAGGCCGGGTCGAGCTGCTGGTTCAGGTCCTCCTTGAGGTTCTCGGCGTACAGGGACCACGAGTCCAGCGGGTCGATGGCCGGGTACTTGCGCTCGTCCGAGCGCTTCCTGCTCAGTCCGTGGAACGCCCCCACCACCTTCAGGGTGGCCTGGGTCACCGGCTCCTCGAAGTTCCCGCCGGCGGGGGAGACGGTACCGATCATCGTGACCGCGCCCGTGTCGCCGCTGCGGAGCTCCACCAGACCGGCCCGCTCGTACAGGTTGGCGATGCGGGTCTCGAGGTAGGCCGGGAAGGCCTCCTCACCCGGGATCTCCTCGAGGCGGCCCGACATCTCGCGCAGGGCCTGGGCCCAGCGGGAGGTGGAGTCGGCCAGCACCAGCACGTCGCGCCCCATCTGCCGGTAGTACTCGCCCAGGGTGATGCCGGTGTAGATGGACGCCTCGCGGGCGGCCACCGGCATGGACGAGGTGTTGCAGATGATGATGGTGCGGTCCATCAGCGAGCCGCCCGTCTTCGGGTCGTCGAGCTCGGGGAACTCGTAGATCAGCTCCACGACCTCACCGGCCCGCTCCCCGCAGGCCACGACGATCACGATGTCGACCGCGGCGAACTGGCTGAGCAGATGCTGCAGCACGGTCTTGCCGGCGCCGAAGGGACCCGGGATGCAGGCCGTACCGCCGCGGGCCACCGGGAACATCGTGTCGATGATCCGGCTCTGGCTGACCATCAGCTCCCGGGGGTAGACCCGCTGGTCGTAGGCCTTGATCGCCTTCTTGACGGGCCAGTTCTGGACCATCGTCACGTCCCGGCGCTTGCCCTTGTCGTCCTCGAGCACGGCGATGGTCTGGTGGACCGTGAACTCGCCGCCGGTCTTGATGTCGACGACCTTGGCCGAGCCCAGCATGTCCATCGGCGCCATGATCTTGTGCTCGTAGTGCAGCTCCTGGACCCAGCCCAGCCAGCTGCCGGCCTTGACCACGTCCCCGATCTTGGCGGTGGGATGGAACTCCCACTTGGTGTCGGGATTGATCGCCGGCGCGTACTGCCCCCGCATCAGGAAGAAGTCCTGTCGATTCTTCAGGAGCTTCAGCGGGTTCTGCAGGCCGTCGTAGATCATCCCCAGCATGCCGGGAGCCAGGGCGGACGAGAGCAGCTCGCCGGTGAAATCGACCGGCATGCCCACGGTGATGCCCTTGGTGTCCTCGAACACCTGGATGTTGGCCAGCTTGCCCTGGATCCGGATCACCTCGGCCTTGAGGCGCTCCTCTCCGACCTGGACGAAGGCCACCTCGTTCTGCACCGGCTTGCCGGACTGCAGCTCCACGACGGCCATGTTGCCGTTGATGCCGACAACGACGCCCTTGGTATCGTAGTTGTCGCTCAAGCGAACACCTCCAACATCTTCGCGACGTCGGCCGCCTTGCCGACGTCCCAGCGATCCAGGATCAGGGTCGCGGCCAGGTAGGCCAGGGCCGCGTCGGTTGAAAACGGGTCGATGCCCGAGATGGACTCGATCTTGGCGAGCCGCGCCGTGTCCAGCAGCCGCTCGCGCTCCATGGGGTTGGCCGCTTCGGCCAGGGTCGACAGCAGGGACGAGTGGTCCTCGCCCCCGTCCACGGCCACACCCGAGATTCTCATGTCGCCCTTGTCGCCCAGGGCCTCGGCTCGCTGCCGGGCCAGGGCGTCACGCAGGGTGATCTCGAAGCCCGCCCACTCCCGCAGGAAGGTGGACCGGCCGTGGGCCGCGGTCTCCACCAGGTGGGTGAAGTAGGCGCGCCACAGGGCGTCGAAGCCGTACTCCTCGTTCACCGATCCGGCCTCGAACGCCTCGAGGAACTCGGCGATGTACTCGGGGAGCTCGGTCCTCTCCTCGAGGGCCTCGGCCGAGATCGGCGCCCGCTCGTCGAACACGCCGTGGTCCTGGAGCTTGGCCTCGATGTTTCGGCAGTCCAGGAACCCCAGCAGGGTCATGGCCAGGCCGCGATCGGACTCGTGCAGGTCGGCGATGTACAGCTCGACGAGATCTTCGAGGGGGAGCGGGGGAGCCTCGGGGGACTCCGGAAGGGGTGGAACCATGGCGAGGAGGCGGTAGTACTTCATCGCGTTCACCCAGCCTCGCCGGGCGTGCTGCCCCTCCCTGGGGAGGTGCGGCGCTTGCCCGGGCCGGCCTGGCCTGCGCCGCTGCCTACTTCGTGAAGAAGTATTCGCGGAAGCGCGGGGCCAGGAACTTCAAGAAGATCTCGCGGAACCCATCGTCCGAGAAATCGAAGAGGTAGCCACTGCCGTCCGGCGAGAGCCGGAAACCGCAGGTGAAGCCGTCGTCGAAGCGCACGCTCACGCCGGTGCCGGCCTGAGCCAGCATGTCGGCCTTGATCGCGCCCTCGAGCTTGGCGCGCTGCGCCTCGGGCAGGATCACCTGCAGGTCGCCGGTGACACCGCCGGTGGTCGCGAAGCCCTTGACGGTCTCGACCAGGATCGCCCGCAGCTCGGCCGGATCGTCGAGCACCCGCGCCAGCGCCTTGTCCACCGTCGGGACCAGCAGGGATCCCTCGACCGCCTGGCTGAAGTCCTTGACGCCGTCCTTGGCCGCGGTGACCAGGGCCGCCTTCATGGCCTCCTCGGTGGTCTTGGCCTCGGCCTTGGCGCCGTTGACGATGCTCTCGGCCTTGGCCTCGGCCTCGGCGATGATCTGCTGGGCCCGCTGCTCGGCCGCTTCGACCTTTTGGCGGCCCTCGTCCTCTCCCGCGCGCAACCCGCGGGACTTGAGCTCCTCGATGACCTGCTGGAGAGCTTGGTCGCCCATGGAATGCCTCCCTGTGCGCCCTTTCGACCGAGCGCAGAAGCTGAGCTTCCGGTTTGGATTGCGCGGTGTACCACAGAGGCGGGGGCGGGGCAACCCGCGCGCGAAGGCGGGGGGGTGGACGCTTGGCGGACGGCGGATCCTACACCGGAGAACTGGACTTCTTGGCGCTCGGACGATCTACAGGGTCTGTTCGCCCGCGATCGACAGCCGCCGCAGTCTCTCCGGCGGTCGCAGCGGCAGCTCGACCACGAACCGGGCCCCCTCGCCGGGCCGTCCCTCCTCCCAGATCCGCCCCCCGTGCTGCTCGACGATGGTGTAGCAGAGGCTCAGGCCCAGGCCCGAGCCCTCCCCCGGGGCGCGGGTGGTGAAGAAGGGCTCGTAGATCCGGCCGCTGATGTCCTCGGGCACCCCGGGGCCGTCGTCCTCGACGATCACCGCCACCTTGCCCGGCTCCCGGGACTCGGTGGTGATGCGGATCTCCCCGCTGTCTCCGGCCGCGGTGGCGGCGTTGAGGATCAGGTTGGTCAGCGTCTGGTTGAGCAGGACCGGGAAAGCCTCGATGGGGAGGATCGCGCCGCGGTCCTGGACCACCTGGATCGCCTGGGACTGCAGGCGGGGTCCCAGCAGGGCCAGGGTGTTGTCGATGAGCTCGTGCACGTCCACCAGCTGCAGGTCCTGGGACTCGGGTTTGGAGAACGCCCGGAGGTTCTGCACGATGTCCGCGGCCCGGCGCGCGCCGTCCAGGCACAGCTGGGCCAGCCGCCTGGACCGGGCTGGATTGGACTGGCCGGAGCTCCCCCCACCCACCAGCTGGTCGGCGCTGGAGAGCACCACGCCCAGGGGGGTGTTGAGCTCGTGGGCCACGCCGGCGGCGAGCACGCCGAGGGAGGCCATCTTCTCCCACTGGTAGAGCTGCAGCCGGGTCTGCTCGAGCTCCTGGGTCCGCTCCTCCACCCTCCGCTCCAGGTTCACGTTCATCCGCTGGATCGTCTCGAAGGCCAGGGAGTGGCTCAGGGAGAGGGCCAGGGAGGCGGCCACCGAGTTCAGCAGGGCCACGTCGTCGCGGGTGAACAGCTCTCGGCCCCGGGGTGCGGCGCAACCCATCACGCCGATCACGTTCTCGGCCACCATCAGGGGGAAGACCAGGTCCAGGCCGGCGTCTCCCATCCAGCGGTTGACCGGATCCGCCACCTCCGCCGCCTCGTCCCGCAGCTGGGGGGTCCGCAGGGCGACGAGGGCCGCCCAGACCTCGTCCCCGGGCGGGGGGGCCACCTCGCCGCGGGACCACGCCGTCCGCTGCTCGCCCTCCACGGGCAGCAACGCGATCGCCATTCGCCCCAGCTCCATGGAGTCGCAGACCTGACCCAGCACGATCTCGGCGGCCTCGTCCGGGTCCCGGGTCTCCACCAGGGAGTGGGGCACGCGCGCGAGCAGCTGGCGGTAGTGGTAGCGGTTGCGGAAGAAGAGCCGGTCCAGGAGCCCCACCAGGAACTGCTGCACCGGTTGCAGCAGGAAGGTGAAGATCACCGCGGTCAGGAACACCGCCAGGAAGGTGGAGACCGACGCCCCCGGCGAGGCAGCCAGCCCGCCGGCGAACACGGCGATCACCAGGTGGTAGAGGAACAGGAACCCGGTGACCACCACCGCGCCGACGATGGTCTGGCGGACCACCACCTCGATGTTCATCAGCCGGTACTTGAGCACCGCGATGCCGATGCCCACCGGGATGGTGATCGCAGAGATCGCCACCAGGGTGTCCAGGGGGTTGTCGCCGGGGTCGGGGAACAGCAGCGTGGGGGCCCGCAGCGCCACCATGGTCACGATGGGTACGGCCAGGCCCCACAGGGTCCAGCGCACCTGCAGCCGCTGGACCTGCCCCCGGGCGCGGAGGGTGGCCCGGACGATGAGCCCCAGGCCCGCCACGCAGGAGAACAGGGCCAGACCCATGATCAGGCCCACCGCCGTGCCGGACAGCTCCAGCCCCACCAGCACGGCGGCCACGCCGAACAGGGCGTAGCGGGCGGCCCGGTCCGCGGATGCGGGGAACTGCCGCCCGGGGAAACGGCTGACCAGCATGAGCAGGGAGACCCCGGCCGCGGCCAGCGATCCCATGTTGGCAAAATAGAACAGGCGAGCCAGCGACGGCTGGACGGCCAGCGACGACGAGGTGACCGGGATCATGGTCAGACAGTTGATCGAGACCACCGCGCACAGGGCGAACAGGGCCTGGGACGAGGGGAGGTCGGGTCGCCGATAGAACACGAAGGCCCCGACGACCAGCAGCCCCAGCGCGGTCAGGGGGAAGGGGAAGATGATGGCCCAGTCGTGGGCGAGCAACGAGCGGGACAGGGGGACGGTCCGGGCCACCGGGGCATCGTCACCGATCCGGACCTCGATCTCCGTCCCCTCCCCCCCCTCCAGGGCTCCGTAGATCGCCGCCCGATCCGCGAACCAGCGTCGCAGCGCCGCGGGGCTGTTGAGGTACCCCGGATCCCGCTTGAGGGTGTCGGGGCCGACGGTGACGCCCGCGATCCCGAGCACGCAGACCGGATCGGCGCCCCCCCCGACCCAGGAGGTCTCCGCGGGGAGCTCACCCTCCGGGGGGGGGACCACGGCCCAGGCGCAGGTCTCGTCGGCGCCGTCGCTGCGGATCTCCAGGGGCAGGACGGGCGCGTCCCGCAGCGCCCAGACCACCGCTGCGGACAGGGCCACGTCGATGGCGGCGCAGACCAGGATCAGGGCGAGTGCGCGGCGCCGGCGTGGGGGGCGCCCGGACATCGAATCAGCAGGGACCGGAGCTGCTTCCGCCGCCGCTGCCGCCGGCCTTGGACAGGAACCAGGCCGCCTGCTCCTCGGTCAACGTGATCCCGTGGAGGGCCGCCAGCGCGATGATCGCCTCGATCTTCTGTTTGTCCGATTGCTCGGAGTAGACGATCTGCATCAGCGCGGCCCAGACCGCCGGTTTGCGGATGCACAGGAGCAAAAAGCGCCACCTGGGATCACCGCACACCGCCCTGAGGCCGAGGGGCAGGTCGAACGGTTTCCCCCGGTAGACGACGCTGAAGGCCTCGAGCACACCGATCAGGTGGGGATCGGGCCAGCCGTCCTCGTGCTTGCCCGCGAGCACGACCAGCACATCACGGAAGGTGCCGCTGTCCACGTCCCTGGCAAAGGTGTGTCCCTTCGGCGGCTGCCCGGATTTCCCCTTCGAATTCCCCATCGGTCGCTCCTCCCGTGTGGATGTTCGCTCCCCTTGACGGGGTCCACGATACCACGATTTCCCGGGGCTCAGCCCGGGGGCTCGGTGGCTCCTTGCGGGGCCAACTCACCCGCAGCGCGCACCCGCGCACACCACCCGTCCGTGCCCCACAGATCCGCGCCCCGGCCCGTCACCTGGGCCCGGCAGTGCCCGCAGACCGACCGCTCCTCGCAGGACCCGCACTCCTCGAAGGTCCTCCTCCCGATCCGGCGGTAGTCGGCGTGGGTGAACAGGCGTCGCAGGAGGTTGGGGCCGGTGGGGATCAGCGGGTGCCGACAGGGGTGGCAGGGGGACACCCACCCGTCCGCCTGGATGCAGAACCGCCCCCGCCCCGCGTCGCAGGGATGCAGGGCCTCGTCCGGGACGCCCCGGCGGCGCAACAGGGGGTTGATCAGCGGCATGTCCATGGCCGCGATCCGGCGCCCACCCCGGTGGAGATCCGCCAGCTGATCGGCGACCTCCCCGAGGCGCTCGGGCTGTACGGGGCTCCCGACGGCGGTGGGGGGGATCGGGCGGTCCGGATCCACACACAGGGGGTAGAGCACCGGCGAGGTCCCGGCGCCGATCGACCGGTCGAGCCAGTCGTGCCAGACGCCGATGCCGCCGTCGACCAGCTCGGCGGTGAGCATCGACGCGGGGCGGGCGGACATCCCACGCTCGAGCGCTCCCCGGATCGCGGCGAGGGCGGCGGAGGTGGCGCCCACCCCTCGGGCGCGGTCGTGGACGCCCTCGGGCCCGTCCAGGCTCACCAGCAGGCGCACCCGGCTGGGCAGGGCGCGCAGGCGACCCAGGGCGTCGGCGTCGATCAGGCCGCCGTGGGTATTGATCGCCACGTCCCGGAATCCCCGCTCGGCCACCCGCTCCAGGATCGCCCAGATACCGGGATGGACGAAGGGTTCGCCGCCGGTGAGGTGGACCAGGGTCCGCTCCGGCGGCAGCTGTTCGAGGACGGCGAACACCTCCTCGGTGGTCAGCTCCGCGTCCGCGTCGGGCTGGGCCTGGACGAAGCAGACGGCACATCCCAGGTCGCAGCGGCGCGTGATCTCGAGGTCGGCGCAGAGCCTCACGGGGCGGGTTCCGTGGCCAGCACAGCCGAGGCGCTCCGGGACAGCAGCGCCTCGGTCGCGGCCTCGACGCGCGCGTCCACGTGGTCGGCGAGCCGCGTCCCCGTCAGGTCACCGAGGGGCTCGAGTGCGCTGCGGTAGGAGGCGATGATCATGGCGAACAGGCGCTGGACGCGTTCGTCGGCCAGGCCCCGGCAGAGGGCGGCGTCGACGGCGGAGGGTTCGTCCCGGCCGGGGACCAGGCCGAGCCACCCCAGGCAGGTGCTGTGCAGGCCATTGTCCAGGTCGTCGGCGGCCCCGAACAGGTCGTTGGCGAGCTGCACCCCGATGCCCATGCGGGTCACGGTCCGCTCCAGGTCGGGGACCCGATCGGCGCCCCCGGCGCGGACCAGCAGCGCGGTCAGCGGACCGGCCATGGGCAGGAACTTCTGCCCCTGGAGGTGGATCGCGTCCACGTCCCACACCGTCGCCGGATCGGCTCGCCAGCGCGCGTCCTTCGCGGCGGCCTCGGAGAACGCCTGCACCTGTCGCGTCCAGGCGTCCAGGAACGGCCTCGGATCCCCGGAGAGGTCGACCAGCAGCCGCAGGGCCCGGGACGACAGCGTGTCGGCCAGGTAGGTCCAGGTGGGATCGGCCCAGCTCTCGTCCACCAGGTCGTCCTGGCAGCGGACGGCCAGGTAGGTCAGCACCATCGCCTCGGCGGCTCCCTCGGTCTCCCGCGCCTGAATCGTCTCCGGTCCGAGCGACTCCTCCAACCACGCGAGCATCGGGAACGCCGGCGTGCCGAGCGGCGACAGGAGGACACGTTCGGGTCCCTCGGACCGTTCGGCCATCCGCTCGAGGACCTCGTCCAGGCTGTCGCCGAGGGCCGGGGGGAGGTCCCCCCGGGTGGCGGCCAGCCGGTGGAATCCGATCCTCAGCAGGACGGCCGCCCGGTCGGCCCCGGCCCCGAGCTCTCCCGGGGCCCAGGGCAGGGGAGCGACGGTCGCGGTTCCTTCGCTGGGCTGGTCCACGGGAATGTCCTCCCGGGGTCAGTGTCGACCAGGGATCCAGGGCTGTCAACGCAACCCGAAGGGCCCGCCGAACGCGGCTTGCCGCCCACCGGTGGGCGAGCTAGCGTGGGGGGCGATCCGCCGGTTCGGGGCCGGCACCGGAGGGGAGCGGGATGAACACCCACACCACACCTCGTCGGTCGTGCGCGCGGTCGCGCTCGGCATGGCCTCTGATCGCCGTCGCGATGGGCGTGCTCCCGCTCGCCGGCGTGGCAGGCGCGAAGTCCGCGAAGTCCGACCCCGAAGCCAGCCGCCTCATCGAGTGGCACGACCACCGCTTCGATCCCGCGCGGATGGTGCCCGTGCGGTTCAAGGAGACCTTCGTCGAGGCCTACCCCGACGACGCGAAGGGCTACTACTTCATCCAGTTCGCGGCGCGCGTGACCGACCAGACCCGGGCCCGGGCCAAGCAGATCGGCGTCGAGCTGCTGACCTACGCCCACCGGGACGCCTACCTCGCCCGGATGACTCCGGACCAGGCCAGGCAGCTCAAGGGGGAGGAGGGGCTGGTTCGCTGGATCGGGATCTACCAACCGGCCTTCCGCTTCTCGGCGGGGCTGGATCCCCTGATCCTCGAGGCCCGGGCGGCCCAGGGGCGGGAGCCCGCGGATGCGAGCTCGCCGGCTGGATCCCCGAAGATCGCGCTGGCCGTGACCCTGTTCCCCGGGGTGGATCCGGGCCCCGTGGTGGAGCACGCCGAGCGCCTCGGCGGGGAGCTGGTTCACCAGGCGAAGCGCCGCCACGCCGTGAAGCTCTGGTTGGCGATCGAGCCCGCGCGCATCCCCGAGCTGTCCGAGGTCGGGGGCGTGGAGTGGATCGAGGAGCACAGCGCACCGCAGACCGGCAACGACGTGGCCGGGAGCCTGCTGTTCGGCGGCTCGGTGGCCACCCCCGCGACCGCGCCGTTCGGCCTGGACGGCAAGGACCAGGTCGTCGCGATCGCCGACACCGGGCTGGATACCGGTGAAGAGGACTCGCCCAGCTCGGCCATGCACCACGATCTCAAGGGGCGGATCCTGTTGCTGGAGAGCTGGGAGGTCAACGCCAACTACTACAACGCGACCGAGGATGACGACGCCGCGGACACGGACATCGGGCACGGGACCCACGTCGCCGGCTGCGCGGTGGGCAACGGGGACCGTTCGTCCGGCCAGTACGCCGGGATCGCCCCCCAAGCCGAGCTGGTGTTCCACGCCCTCGAGCAGAAGACCGAGTGTCCGTCCTGGTGCACCAAACCCCTTCCCTGGTGGTGCCCGCGGGAGGAGGTCTGCCTCGCGCTGACCGGAATGCCCCTGGACTCGATGGAGCTCTACGGCAAGAGCTACGACCAGGGGGCACGCATCGAGAGCCACAGCTTCTTCAACTGCTACGACCACGCGTCGGGCAATTCGATCCACGGCAAGTACACCGACCACTCGGAGGAGCTCGACGAGTTCGTCTGGGAGCACCCGGACATGCTGGTCCTGATCGCCGCCTCCAACGAAGCGAGCCGGGAGACCGACACCGGCGGGACCGTGTGCCCGCCCGCCACGGCCAAGAACGCCATCGCCGTGGGGGGGGGCGCCCCCCCGCCCCCCCCCCGCCCGTTGACCCACCCCCCCCAGTAACCCCCCCGCCCCGCCCATATACGG
>CAZITQ010000056.1:0-14690 GCA_964542165.1 uncultured Rickettsiales bacterium | reverse complement strand
GCGGGTCCCCGCACCCGGGGGGCCGGGGGGCCCCCCCGGCCCGGGCCAACACCCCCCGCGCGGGGGGGGGGGCGTCGCGGCCGCGCCCGCACGTCCAGTTCACCTACGCCAGCCTGTACGCCGACGGCACGTCCATTCTCGGGCCCTGGGACAAGGAGACGGACAGCGATCTCGTGGCCGACGACCCACAGCAGGTCGCCGCGTTCAGCGGCCGCGGCCCCACCGTCGAGGGGAGGCACAAGCCGGATCTGGTGGCGCCCGGAACCGCCATCGTCTCGACCCGCAGTCAGAAGACGGCGGACGCGACCTACTTCGAGGACGACCTGGAGAGCGGGAACGCCAAGTGGCCGAGCCCCAGCAGCGGCTGGTCCCTGGTGTCGGGGGAGGGACGGGACGGGGGCACGGCCTGGTACGTGACCTGCGACTCGACCTCCGTTCCGACCCTCACCAGCCAGGCGATGGACCTGTCGACCGGCGGGATCGGACACAAGGCGTTGCAGTTCTGGGCCAAGTCCGATCTGCCGGACCCCGCGACCAGCAACGACGACGAGGACGACGGCAACCTCTGGAAGGTCGCCTTCTCCCAGGACGGGATCGAGACGGACTACGGGCCCTTCGAGTTCGACCGCAACGACCAGGCGTGGGAGCTGGTCTACCTGCCCCTGGCCAAGGACGCCATCGACGCCACCAAGTTCCAGGTCACGTTCTCCCTGGAGACCGTCGAGTCCTGCAGCGGCGGTGGCCTGTGGATCGACGACGTGCGCGTCGTGGAGGGGGCCTTCGTCACGGCCCTGCTGAGCGACCAGGGGCTGGCCGCCAAGGGCTCGGGCGAGGACGACGACTACCTGATCATGGACGGCACCAGCATGGCCACGCCGCTGGCCGCGGGCGCCGCGGCGCTGGTCCGGCAGTACTATCAGGACGTCCTCCACCGGGAGTACGTGTCCGCCGCCCTCGTCCGGGCGACCCTGATCAACGGCTCGGTGCCGATCACCGCCACCGAGGGAACCGAATCCGATCCCGAGATCCCGGACGTCCACCAGGGCTGGGGCAAGATCGACCTGAGCCTGGCCCTCGACCCCGACGCGCCGGCGGAGATCGACCATGTGGACGAGGTGGCCGGGCTCGAGGGCGAAGGCGACGTCCTCGAGTACACGCTGGAGGTGGTGGACACCAGCGTCCCGATCTCGGTGACCCTGGTCTACCACGAGCCACCGGGCCAGGCGCTGCAGCGGGATCTGGACCTGATCGTCGAGGATCCCGACGGCAACGCTCACTACGCCAACGGCCTGGACTCGACCACCCGCTCGGACTCGGGCGAGGACCAGAGCAACGTCGAGCGGGTGTACATCGAGGAGCCGACGGCCGTGGGCTCGTACACCGTCCGCGTCGAGTACGAGGGCCAGAACGGGACGCGTACCGAGCCCCAGCCCTTCGCGCTGGCCACCCGCGCCGGGGGGCAGTTGTCCGAGGATCGTCCCCCCACGGACGTGGTGGTCGCCCTGGACATGTCGGGCAGCATGCTGCAGCCGGCGTGCGCCGACTGCGACGCCAGGATCGACGTGCTCGAGGACGCCGTGGAGCTCTTCATCGCCCTGTGGCAGGCGGTGTCCGTTCCCGGCGACCGGATGGGCATCGTCTACTTCCGGACCCAGGTGGACAGCGAGCCTCCGGCGACCCAACCCCTGGCGGACCTGGAGACCCAGGCGGGGGCGCTGATCGCCCACGTCCAGGGGCAGACCACCACCGGGTGGGACCTGACCGCCATGGGCGGTGCCCTGCAGACGGCGGTGGAGACCCTCGAATCGGCGGTGAACGAGACCAGCGATCCCGTCAGGAACCGGTCGATCGTCCTGTTCACCGACGGGGAGCAGAACGTCAATCCGATGGTGGACCCGGTGACGCTCGAGATCGCCGACGATTCCAGCACGTCCTCGGCCTCGAACGTCACCGCCGACGGCACCGTGCTGGACATCGACCTCGGGGTGGACGTGCACTCCATCGGCATCGGTTCCGGCGGGGCTTACGAGACCCTGCTGGCGAAGATCGCCACGGACACCGGTGGCGTCCACCGCCAGACCACCGCCCCGGACAAGGTGCTGAAGCAGTTCTTCGTCGAGCAACTCGTGGACAACCTCCGCGACTACAGCCCGCAGCTGGTCGACTACCGCCACGGAGTCCTCCCCGACCGGACGGGCACCGAATCGTTCCTCGTCAACGCCACGCCGACCCAGATCGTGCTCCAGCTCAACTGGCCCCGGGGCGCCACGATGGATTTCCGCGTGGTCAAGGATGGGGTGGACCTCACCCCCCACTGCCCGATCACGCCCGGAGACTTCTACCGGATAGCCGCTTGCGAGCTGCCGATGGACGTGAACGGCCGCACCGTGGAAGCCGCCGGGGACTGGCAGATGGAGATCCGCGGGGAGAGGGGGGCCAGCTACGAGGCTGCGGTGATCGTGGACGAGCCCCAGCTCGGCGTCCGCTTCGCGGTCGGGGAGGGCCACCCGAAGGTCGGTAGGCCCCTCGAGCTGTCCGTTCAGCTGCTGGACGGCAACCGCCCGCTGGTGGACCCGCCGCCGAGCCAGGTCACGGCGACCGTGGTCCGAGGGGAGCACAGCGTGGACACCGTGCTCGGCTCTCGCCCCGGCCCGTGGCGGCGGGTGAATCCAGCGCTCGGCACGACTCCGATGGAGATGGCCACGCGGAACCCGAAGTTCTGGTCCCGGGTCGGCCGTGTCGAGGAGACGATGACCCTCGAGGGACGGGGGGACGGGACCTATACCGCCACCTTGCCGTCGACCACCGTCACCGGCCCCTACACCGTCACCTTCCGGGTGACGGGCAGCCATCCGCGGATCGGGGACTACGAGAGGATGCAGACGGTCACGGGCGTGGTCCGCTTCGACGTCGCTTCCATCGACATGAGCGAGGTCCGGCTGCGACGGACGGGGCAGCAGGGGGGCCGGCGGATCTACGAGCTGACGGTGGTCCCCCGGGACGTGTACGGCAACTATCTCGGTCCGGGGCAGGCCCACCTGCTGGCGCTGATCGCGGATCAGGCGGACGTGGACGGGACCGTCGTCGACCGCGGGGACGGGGGCTACACCTTCCGGCTGCTGCAGCGGCCGGGGCTGCGGCCCGTGCTGGATCTGCGGGTGGCCGGTCAGCCGCTGTTCACGGGAGACGAGGTCGATCTGAAGCAGCTGCGCAGGGACCGGAAGCGCCGCCCGCCGGTGGACCGGCGACAGGAGTGACGGACCCGAGCCCATGACCGAACGGGAGTCCAGGGGAGGCGATCCCGCCGCGTTCCTGCGGGAGGTGGCCGCCTACTACGACGAGACCACGGGGTCGTACCTGGACGCCGTGGGGCCGACCTTGCAGTCCGGTCTGCTGGGGTCGGACGAGCGCCAGGAGAGTTCCACCGACACCAACCTCGAGTGGGCCCGGCGGGCCGGGATCCGGCCCGGAGATCGGATCCTGGACGGCGGCTGCGGCGTCTGCGGTCCGGCCATCGACATCGCCCGGGCGTACGACGGGGTCCGAATCGACGGGCTGACCATCTCGCCGGTGCAGGCGGAGATCGCCGCCGAGCGGATCGCGGTGGCGGGCCTGAGCGACCGGGTCTTCGTCCACCTGAGGGACTACCACGAGCCCGGGTTCGACGACGGTACCTTCGACCAGGTGATGTTCCTGGAGGCCTCGGGGTACGCCCACGACCCCCGCCGGCTGTTCGCCGAGGCGCTACGTGTGCTGCGCCCGGGCGGTCGGCTCTATCTCAAGGACATCTTCCGCCGTTTCGAGCGGGATCTGACCCCTGTGCAGCAGATCGAGCTGACCAAGTTCGACGAGATCTACCGCCACCGAACCCCCCGGTCGACCGAGCGACGCGCGCTGATCGCCGAGGTGGGTTTTGCCGATGTGGAGTGGGAGGACCTGGATCCCCTGACGTCCATCAAGACCTTCACCGATGCGATGATGGACAGGACGTCGGAGGGCACCCCCACCCTCACCCGATTCGGCATGCACCACTACTGGTGGTTCGGCGCGCTACCGGTGGTGTTCCATCAGATCCGCGCGCGCAAACCCTGAAGCGGATCTCGGGAGGGGTACGGGATCGCGATCTTCGTTCGGTGGGAGCCCGTTCAATGTCCGGGCGGACCCCCACGGCCGCCGCCTCGCTGCTTGCGGATCATCTCGCGGATCTCCCGGTCGAACTCCCGGTTGGCGAGCACGAACTGCAGCTGCTGGGTCGGGGTGAGCACCCCGGCCAGGCCCAGGATCAGCTCCCGCTCCATGTCGTGGACCTGGGTCTCCAGCTCGATGGCCGAGGTCAGCAGCTCCTGGGCCCGTGCGTCTTCGGTGGCGCCGCCGTCCAGGAACTCCTTGATCTCCCGCGCGGTGCGCCCGCGCTGGGCGTTGATCTCCATCCGCTCGGCGTCCTTGTCCTTGAGGTAGGCGGCCAGCTTGATGGCGGTCTGCTCGTCCAGGTCCAGGGCCTGGGTCAGCTTGAAGATCCGCACCGTGGCGATCCGCTCCATCATCTCCTCCCACTCGGGGGAGCCGGGTGGGGGGCCGCCGTCGGGAGGTGGGGGCGGCCCCTGGGCCAGCGCGGGGCCGGCTACGAGGGCCAGGACCAGGCAGAGGACGGTCGAGAGGGGGATTCTCATGTCTTCGACTCCAGCGCGGCGAGGATGCTCTCCATCGCCTCGGTGTCCAGCTCGAACAGCTCGGAGATGGCGTCGTCGTAGCCCAGGGCCAGCTCCACGTCGTCGGCGTCGGCGCCCACCAGGTCTTCGGCCAGGGACGACACCCCTGCACCACCCGCGGCGCCGCTCAGCGCCAGGGCGTCCACCTCGGCGAGTGCGCCGGTGTCGATGGGATCCAGAGACAGGCCGAGGGCGGCGGCGGCGGCCGCTGCGGCTTCGGCGTCGGGGAGGGCATCCGCGACCGGGGCCGGGATCGCGCCCTCGCCGCCTACCCCGGCGCCCGGGGACACGCGCTCCTGGCTCAGGTAGGCCGCCAGGCTGAGCAGCAACGCCAGGCCCGCGGCCACCGCCCACAACCAGGTCGTGCGCGAGCGCTCCGGGGCCGACGCCCGCTCCATGCCGAGCTGGCCGGGCCGGCGCATGGGGATCACGCTCGCGTCCCGGCCGGCGCGTCCAGGGCGGCGCTGGGACGGGGTCGAGGGTGACGTCGCGGTCTCCCCGGACTCCCGGTCGAGCTGGCTCATCACCCCGTCCGCCAGGTCGTCCCAGAACGCCTCCGGCGGCTCCTCGATCCCGTCCTCGTCCAGGGCGCCCAGCAGCGCCCGGTTGGCCTCCACCGCCGTTCGGCAGTCCGGGCACAGGGTCAGGTGACTGGCCACCGAATCGGCGGTCCAGCCATCCAGCAGCTCCCCGTCCTCCGGATCCGCGTCCGGCCGCGTGGTGCCGTACAGGATCAACACGTCCTCGGAAGGGCACTCGTGCATCTCCGCCTCCCGATCCTCCTCCCGGACCACCACCGGCCTCCACAGGGGTCGCGCGCTCACGGCGCCACCCCCGCCGGCCCGGCGGCCAGGGTTCGCTTCAGGGTCTTGACCGCGTGGCAGAAGCTGACCTTGGCGTTGTTGGCCGTGATCGCTTCGACTTCCGCGATCTGCGCGAAGGTCAGGTCGTGGTAGATCCGCCACGTCACCACCGCCTTCTGGCGGGGGGGAAGGCTGTCCACGGCCTGCCTCAACATCTCCTTGCACTCTCCGTGCTCGAGCCGCTCGAGCACCGTCGCGTCGTCCGATTCCAGCTCCCTCTCCCGGGTCTGGATCGTCGGGTAGGACGACGACTCGTCTCCCCGGTCGCCCTCGGTCAACGAGACCTCGGGTTTGCGCGCTCGGTCGCGATGGTAATTTCGCGCCAAGTTCGTCGCGATCCGGAACAGCCAGGTTCGGAAGCTCGCCCGTCCCTCGAATCCCGGTAGATTCTTGTAGGCCCGCAGGAAGGCCAGCTGGCACTGATCCCGCGCGTCTTCTTCCGTCCGGCAGTTCCGGCGGAAGAAGCGATGGATCTCCGGCTGGTGGAGACGGACCAGGGCCTCGAAGGCCTCCCGGTCCCCCTCGGCCGCACGCCGGACCCGATCCTCTCCCTGTCGAGCCACCAACGGGTTCATCGGCCCTTCCGTCGCCGCGCTGCGGTCCCGCGGCGGTCCGCGGGGCGTCCTCGTTCCCGGCCGGCCGCCGCGCCCCGTCGCCCGGGGCAGCTCCAGCGATCCGACATCGGGGTCGACACCTCTGCGACGACAAGGTTAAGCCCACCCGCGCACTCGACCGCGCCCCTCGCGGCCGTTCCCCGCCAGACAGGCTGATCGACGGGCACCCCGCCCGCCGAATTCAATTATGCAGTAGGTTGGGTGATGGAGGATGCGGGACTATAATCCGCCGCCGTTCCCGACTCCGCAGGGGCCGCCGCGCGACCCCGGAACAGGACCCGAGACCATGCTGGACCTCAAGACCATCGTCGAGCACCCCGACCGCGTCCGCGCCGATCTGGCCCGCCGGGGCTCCGATCTGTCCATCGAACCCATCCTCGAGGGCAACGAGCGCCGCAAGGCGCTGCTGCAGGAGGTGGAGGCGCTGCGGGCGAAGGTCAACTCCGTGGGTCCCCGGATCGGCCAGCTTATGCGGGAGGGCAACAAGGACGAGGCCATGGCGCTGCGGGAAGAGGCAGGGACCGCCAGCAAGCGGATCAAGGCCATCGATCCGGAGCTGTCGACCCTGCTCGAGGAGCTCAAGGAGCGCCAGCTGGAGCTGCCCAATCTGCTGTCGGACGAGGTGCCCGACGGCCCCGACGAGGCCTTCGCGCGCGAGGAGAAGGTGTGGGGTGAGCCCCCCACCTTCGACTTCCCGCTGCGGGACCACGCGGACGTCGGCAAGCACCTGGGCATCCTCGACCTGGAGCGGGCAGCCAAGATCACCGGCTCGCGCTTCGCCGTGCTGCTGGGCGCCGGCGCCGCGCTGACCCGCGCGCTCAAGGACTTCATGATCGACGTGCACACCCACGAGCACGGCTACACCGAGGTGCTGCCGCCGTTCCTGTGCAATACGGACTCGTTCTACGGCACCGGGCAGCTGCCCAAGTTCGCCGGCGACCTGTTCCGGATCCAGGACCCGGACCGCTACTGGCTGGTACCGACCGCGGAGGTGCCCGTCACCAACCTCCACCGGGACGAGATCCTGGAGGGCGACGACGTCGAGAAGGCCTACGTGGCCTACACCGCCTGTTTCCGGTCCGAGGCGGGCGCCGCCGGCAAGGACACCCGCGGCATCCTGCGCCAGCACCAGTTCGACAAGGTGGAGCTGGTCCGCCTGGTCCGCGAGGAGAACGGCTGGGACGCCCTGGAGCGGCTGACCCTGGACGCGGAGGTCATCCTCGAGCGGCTGGGCCTGCCCTACCGCCGGGTGACCCTGTCGTCGGGCGACACGGGGTTCTCGTCCCACAAGACCTTCGACCTCGAGGTCTGGTTGCCGTCCCAGGGTGACGGGGGCATGTACCGCGAGATCAGCTCGTGCAGCTACTTCGCCGACTTCCAGGCCCGGCGGATGAACCTGCGCTACCGCCCCGAGCCCAAGGCCAAACCCCGCTACCTGCACACCCTCAACGGCAGCGGCCTGGCCATCGGCCGGACCATCATCGCGATCCTGGAGAACTTCCAGCGCGAGGACGGCACGGTGGACCTGCCCGAGGTACTGCATCCGTACATGAGGTGTGAGCGCATCGAACCTCGCGCCTGATCTCCAGGCGACCGGGTACGAGATCTCCTACGAGTACGAGACGGAACACGAGTACGCGTAGGAGTACGAAAGCTGGGTGCCACGGCGGGCTCGACCCACCGTGTTCTTCACGGGCCGAACCTCCCCCTGACTGCTACCATGTCCCCGACCCGACGAGGACGCCCATGCTCCACCGGCCGCGTAGCACCCCCCCACTCGCGTTGCTGCTGGTGCTCGCCGTCGCGCCCGCCGCCGGGGCCCAGCAGGTCTCGTCGGGCCTGGCCGCCCGGGTCACCCCCCAGGGGCTCGAGTTCGCCGCCGGGCTGGTCTCCGGGCTCACGATCCAGCTGCCATCGCTGCCCCTGCAGTTCACCGTGGAGCGGCTGACCTGTGAGTACCACCTGACGATCCACGAGTACGAGGGCACGGCGCAGGTCGGCGAGGTCCACCTGGGCACGGTGGAGGGATCTCCCGACCACCTGGCCGCCACCGGCGCGGTGACGTCGCTGGACGTGTGGAACATCGTGATCGAGGCCACCTCCCCCGACTGGTGGTGCCCGAACTACAACGAGGACGACCACGACGTGATCGTGTCGTCGCTCACGGCCGACGACACCTCGTTCATCCTCAAGGCCGCGGCCCAGGTCCAGGGCCCGAACCTGGAGGTCGAGGTACTGGACAGCTCGTCGGTCTACCTGGGCGACGTGCAGATCGAGACCACCCAGTGGTACCTGCCCGAGGAGCTGATCGAGGCCGCCATCGAGTCATTCGAGGACAAGATCGAGCAGTTCATCCTCGACGAAGCTGCCGACCTGATGGAGGCCCTGCTCTTCGACCTTCCCAGCGCGGGTGTGATCGCCGGGTTCGGCTACGACGCCGTCATCGCCGACCTCTCCATCGACGGCGGGGGGCTGGTGACCGAGGTGGACACCCAGGTCCAGTACGTGGGGGATCCGGGTGAGTGCGTCCAGGGCGATCCCGACTGGCCCGCCGGGGTGGGACAGCCGGGCCAGCTCAGCTCCACCTCCGGGGACCTGCAGCTGGCGGCCACCGAGGAACTGGCCAACGCGGTGGTGGCCGCGGCCTGGGAGGGCGGTCTGCTCTGCCAGGAGTTCCAGCACCTGGACTTCTCCAACGCCGCCCCGCTCTTCCCCGCCCTCGAGAACGAGGATGACGTCCGCTTCGGCTACGAGGTGATCCGCCAACCGACCGTGACCCTGTCGCCGGACACGGTGACCCTGGACCTGCCCGGCGTGTGGCTCGAGCTGGTGGACACGTCCGGCGGCGAGACCCTGTTCCAGGCCGATGTGGCCGTCAACGCCGACGTGGCGCTGGGGATCGACGGCCAGCGGGAGGTGGTCACCCTGTCCCTGCTGGGCGCGGACCTGGAGTTCCTCGACCTGGACGCGAGCGGGCTGCTCCACGGGACCAACTACACCGAGCAGGCCTTCCTGGACCTCATCGACGATCAGGTGCTCCTGTTGCTGCCGGACCAGCTGGCCGACCTGCCCATCGCCCCCCTGAGCTTCGGCGTGACCGGACTGCACACGGACGTGGTCCAGGGCCTGACCGATTCTCTGGGGGGGAGGATCCTCGGGGTGGAGGTCTACGACGGCGTGGCCCACGCGGGACTGCAGGCGCTGACCTCGGTGGACGACATGCCCCCCTGGGTCGAGGTAGTGACCGACCTGGGATCCCCGCGGACGACGCCCGAGATCGCCATCGAGTACCGGGGCGAGGACGACCGGGACGGCCCCCTGGCCTACTCCTGGCGCCTGGGGGACGGCGCCTGGTCGTTCTGGAGCGCGGAGACCACCGCCTCCTTCGTGCTCGTCGACGAGGGAACCCACACGTTCCAGGTTCGGGCCCGGGACGCGTTCTGGAACGAGAGCACCGCCGCGACCGCCACCTTCCAGCTCGATCTGGACGGGGACGCCAACGGGGACGGCAACGGCGACGGCAAGTGCGAGTGCACCGTCGCCGGCACCGGTTCCCGTTCAGCAGCCCGCGCCGCCACCCTGGTCATCGCCCTCGCGGGGATCCTCCTCCGGCGCCGGACGGCCCGCGCGTGAACACGGCCCCAAGGACCCTCTGCTCCAGCCCCCAGGCCCGCTGCCACGGCGGGCTCCCCCCCAGGCCGGGCGCCAGGGCGGACTCGCACCCCGAGCCGGGTGCCAAGGCGGGCTGGCCCCGCCGCGCCGTCGCGGATCTGCGATGGGCCCGCTTCTCTCGCTGGTCGTCCTGGGAGTTCTCTCCCTCCCCTCCTCCGCCCACGCGGGCGCGTTCTACCTCCCCGATCCCGGTGTCGTCGCCCAGGGCCGGGGCGGGGCCTTCGTGGCCACCGCCGACGAGCTGACCGGCGCCTACTACAACCCCGCCGGCCTCCACCGGATCGACGGCCTCTACATCTACCTGGGCGCCGGCTGGGCCCTGGCGGACCTGACCTTCGAGCGCTCGGGCGGACGGGGCATGTACAAGCCCTTCCGCGACGGCGAGGATCCCTCGGACCTCGACGACATCGAGGCCATGCTGGCCCGGCCCTACGACCCGGTGGTCAACGACGGCACGAGCTTCATCCCCGAGGTGGGCTTCGCCTTCGGCTTCGACGAGCCCGACCTCACCGTCGGATTCGCCTGGTACGCCCCCTACGCCATGCCCAACCAGTGGCCCGAGGACGGCCCCCAGCGCTACGCGTCGGTCTGGTCGTCCAGCTGGCAGCTGCACTGGTCGCTGTTCGGCTCGATCCGTCTGGCGCCCTGGATCTCCGTGGGGATCACCGGCGGAGTGATGCTGCTGCGCAGCCGCCAGGCGGTGAAGGCCACCGCCCACGTGCTGGCGGACCAGTCGGTGGGTCTGGTCCACAACGACGAGAATCCCCTGTACGACATCGACATCTTCATCGACGCCTGGGAGCGGGGGAAGCCGTGGTTCAACGCCGGGGTGATGCTGATGCCCACCCCGTGGATGCGGATCGGGCTGGGATTCGCCCCCGGGTTCCGGATGCGGGCCGACGCCGAGCTGACCATGGACGCGACCATCGAGGTCTGGGAGGACGTGGCCCTGATCATCGACACCGGGGACGACATCCGCCTCGAGGCCGACCTGCCGCCCATCATCCGCGGGGGGATCGCCGTGGTGCCGCGGGACGGGTTGGAGTTCGAGCTGGACGTGCACGCCGAGCTGTGGTCCCGGGTGGGCTCCACCGTGCTGAGCGACGTGGGGGTCGACCTGAGCGACCTGAACGACCAGATCGCGGCCCTGGCCCCCAGCTTCTCCGACGAGATCGCCGCCGCGCTGGGCGAGGGCGTGGGCAACGAGTGGGCGGGCCCCGACGGCAACGGGGTGGTGGACGTACCCCGGAGCTTCAGGGACACGGTCAGCGTGCGCTTCGGCACCGAAGCACGCCTGCAGCCCTGGCTGCGGGTGCGCGGGGGCTGCCTGTTCGAGAACGGCGCCGTGCTGGCCAACCAGCACTCCCCGTCCAACCCGGACGTGGACAAGTTCGCCCTGTCCCTGGGCGCCTCGGTCGGCCCCCCCGGCCTCGAGCTCCACCTGGCCTGGACCCACTTCTTTCGCGCCACCGTCGACGTCCGCAACGGCACCGACCACCAGTTCACCGCCCTGTCTGGCATCGAGGCCAACAACACCAACGACGGCACCTACCGCTCCAGCGCCGACATCCTCAGCTTCGCGCTGACCATCCGGCCCCAGGTGATCGACGAGAAGGTCAAGGAGCTGAAGAATCCCTACGGCTACTGAGGTCGAATAGCGCCGGTCTCGCTCCCATGGCCCGGGTGGCACAGCGGACGGCCGCCGCGCGAGCTCGCTCGCTGTGGAACGCCGGTCGACCTCGACAGATCTCGAGATTTCATTGAACACCGCCCCATCCGAATGTGCTGAGATCCCCCCGTCCACCAGGAGGTCCCATGGCCCGCTCCCGCATGATGGGCGACGATCCGCCCGAGGCCCCCTCGCCCCGCAAGACCATCGTCGGCGGCAGGCCGCCCGAGAAGGGCAGCGGCGCGCCCCCGGTGCCCACCGGCATCCAGTCCCTGCTCCGCCTGGCATCCGTGGACGGGAAGTTCCGCGACGAGCTGGTCTCGCGCAGGGCCGACATCGCGGGCGCCGCCGGCGTGACGCTCACCGCGTCCGAGGCCGCGATCCTGGGCTCGATCCCCGAGGGGCAGCTGCGGGAGATGGCCGAGATGATGCCCCCGCCGCACCCCGACCGCCGGGCCGTGTTACGCCAGACCGCCGCCACCGCCGTGGTCCTGCTGGGCGGCGCGGCCATGGCCGAGGCCGTCTCCGCGTGCTGCGGCGCCGAAGACTCGCCCCTGCGCCCCGATCACAACGAGATGCAGGGCGAGGGCGGCGCGGCCCCGGACGAGCCCGAGTGGGATGACCCCACCCCCGAGGACACCACGCCCGAGGGCTCGCTGGACCGTCCCGATCACAACGAGATGATGGAGACCGGCGGCGCAGCTCCGGATATCCCTCCCGAGCCGGAGGCTGAGATCCGGCGGCTGGACGAGATGGAGATGGCCAAGGCGGGTGGCGCGGCCCCGGACATCCCCCCCGACCCCACGCCGCCGCCCGTCGAGGAGCCGACCCCCGAGCCCCCTCCGGTGACCCGCGGACACAGCCACGACGTGCCCGAGCCCAGGGGCGGCAAGACCGGCGGATCCGGCGAGTAGGATGGCGGACGGTCACCGACGCAACGCCGAGGGGATGCAGATCCTGTTGTGGAAGGCGGTCAACGAGCCGCACTTCGCGGACCTGCTCCTCGCCGACCCCTTCGTCGCGGCTCGCTACGCGGAGGTCGAGATCACCGATGCCGAAGCCGCCGTGCTGATGGCGGTCGAAAGAGACCAGCTGCGGACCATGCTCGCGGCTCTCCCCGACCCCGACGAGGCCCCGCCGCCTGCCGACGACCCGGTCGTCAACACCGGTGGCATCCTCAGCGACGAGCCGCCGCGAGCCAGGAGCGCCGGAATCGCCCCCGACGAGCCCCCACCGGTGGCTACACACGGCATCTCCCCGGACGAGCCGCCCCTCGTCTCCAAGGGCCACCGCGCCGACATCCCGAGCCGCCTCTGGCGCTGGCTGCGGGGAAAGTGAGGCCGACAGCGATGGCCGACATCACCATCCTCAACCTCAACATGCTCTACGTGCGCTACTTCGACACCGTCGAGCGCGAGCGCCACCTGCCGCTGGGGACCCTCTACGTCACCGCCGCCCTGGAGGAGGCCGGGTTCGACGTGGATCTGCGCGACTACCAGATGCACGAGGCGGACGAGCTGTTCGACGAGGCGGAGATCGTGCGCTTCTTGGCCGACTCCGCGCCCGTGGTCGGCTTCTCCTGCATGGCCAACCTGCTGCCCTTCACCCTGCTGGCGATGCGGGCCTTCAAGGAGGCCTACCCCGACCGGACCCTGGTGCTGGCGGGGGTGGGACCCAAGTCGGTGGAGGGCCCGATCCTGGAGCGCTTCCCCTGGGTCGACGTCATCGCCCGCGGCGAGTCCGAGACCAGCGCACCGGACCTGCTGCGGGTGCTCCGGGACGGAGGCGATCTGGGCCGCGTGTCCGGCGTCAGCTACCGGGACTCCGCAGGCGTGATCCGGCACACGGATCGCCCGCCGCGGATCGAGGATCTCGATGGGCTGACGCCCCCCGCCTTCCACCGGGTGGACCTCCCCCGCTACACCGGCTTCGGGATGATCACCTCGCGGGGCTGCCCCTACCCCTGCACCTTCTGCTCGGTGGCTCCCATCTGGGACCTCCGTTCGATCCATCGCTCCCCGGAGTCGCTGGTGGACGAGATCCGCTTCCTCCACGAGGAGGCGGGGGCCCGGCTGATCCTGTTCCAGGACGAGTTCTTCGTGTCCGGCAAGTCCCGAGTCATGCGCTTCTGCGATGCCCTCGCCCGCTCGGGCGTCGACGTGATGTGGAAGGCGTTCGGGAGGATCAACCTCACCGACGCCGAGATGATGCGGGCCATGGAGCAGACCGGCTGCGTGGAGATCCGCTTCGGCATCGAGTCGGGGTCGGACCGGGTGCTGCGGGAGACCAAGAAGGGCTTCGACACCGCCCAGACCGTGGAGGTGGTCCGCGACGCCTGTGGCATCTTCCGCCGCACCGACCTGTTCTACGTCTGGGGCTACCCCTTCGAGACCATGGAGGACTTCCACCAGTCCGTGTTCCAGATGATCTCGTTCCGGATGATGGGGGCTCGGATCCTGCCCTCGCTGCTCTGCCTGCTACCCCAGACCGAGATCTACCGCGAACACGTGGACCCGACGAAGCTGGAGTTCGCGCCGGACCTGCTGCCCGAGTACATGATCACCGGCCACGAGACGTCGCGGTACGCCCACGTGGAGATCGACCCGAAGCACGCCGCGATCTTCGGGTTCATCCAGCAGCACCCGGACATCTTCCCCGGCTTCTTCCACCTGGACCTCGAGACCAACATCCGCCCCAAGCTGCGGGTGCTCCAGGAGCTCGGCTTCTACCCCGCCGCCGACGAGGAGCTCGCCGACATGGAGTCCTGCGGCGCCCACTCCCCCAAGCTCAACGAGAGCCAGCGGGCCATCGCCACGCGCGGGGAGTGACGGTCGCCGCCCGCGCTCCATCTCCCCCGAAAGGTCCGCTACGGCGAACTTACAAGGAGGATGGTCGTCCATCTCGTCTCGAAGTTCGCCTCTGGAGATCTTTTTGGCGAGATGGTCGGGAGGAGGAAGGGGAGAGGGCCGTGGATGGCGCCGCCGACCGCCCCTACGACGACGAAATCGTGAGAAGAGAAGGAAGGAGAGAAGAAGAAGACTCACGTTGTCGCCGGCGGCGGCTCGCTCGGGGTGGGGGCACTCGCATTGCCGCCGGCGGCGGATCGGCGGGGCCCCGCCAACCCCCCCCACCACCCCGCCGCCCCCCCCGCCAAGGGCCCCCC
>CAZITQ010000055.1:0-41978 GCA_964542165.1 uncultured Rickettsiales bacterium | reverse complement strand
CCGGACGTTGTTCGGCAAGCAGGCGACCGAGGGGAGGGGGATCACCGACGGGGACGAGGAGCGGTCGTACCGGACCCGGGCCGAGAGTCACGGGATGGTCTACCGGACCACTCTGGCCCTGGCCGACGAGGGGGAGGGGACGCGGCTGACCATGGAGTTCGGGGGGGAGGCTCAGACGCTGGGGCCGGGCTGCGGGACAGCCGGTTGGCGGTCACCCGTGTTTCCCCCCCCCGGGGGCCCCGCCGCCCCCCGCCCCCCCGCCCCCCCCAGGGGAGGAACCAGTCCAGGATCTGCTGGGTCACCGAGGGCGTCCAGCCGTGGCCGTTGTGGCCGCCGTCAATGTCGACGAAGTGGACGTCGTGGCCGCGGGCCTGCAGATCGGCGGTGAAATCCACCGAGAGCGAGTAGGGGGCGTGCTGGTCGTCGGGGTCGTGGCCGACGAAGAAGGGGAGCAGGGGGTCCGGGGGCTGGTCGGGGTACTCGATCTGGTAGCCGTAGCCGGCGGACATCACCCCCACGTGGGACAGGTGGGAGGGGTCGTTGAGGCCCCAGTACGCGGCCATCACGCCGCCGGCGGAGGTGCCGGCGAAGATCACGTGATTGCGATCGATGTCCGCGGAGGTGGCCACCTCGTCGATCATCGCCTCCATGGTGGACACGTCCAGCAGGTTCCAGCCGTGCTGGGTGAACGGATGGTCCTCGAGGAAGGGGACGAGGACCACAAAGCCGTACTGGTCGGCCAGGCCGGGGAGATCGGTGTGGGCGCCGTCGGTCCACATGCCCTGGTCGTCGGTGCCGCCGGCGGCACCACCGCCGTGGCCGAAGAGGAAGAGGGGGGCGCAGTCCACCACCGTCTGGGGGACGTAGAGCCAGCAGCTCTCGCCGTCCACCGAGAGGAACTGGTGGCCGGGACCCACCCCCGATCCTTCCGAGCAGTCGGTACTCGCGGTGGTGTCGTCGTCGCCGGACGTGTCGTCGTCCGCGGTGTCGTCGTCCCCCGTCGCGTCGTCGTCACCCGTGACGTCGTCGTCACCCGTGACGTCGTCGTCACCCGTGACGTCGTCGTCCACGGGGATCGTGCCGCCGTTGCATCCGAGGAGGATCAGGAGGAGGACCGGGGGCGCCAGGGGTGGGATCCGCATGCCCGGAGCATACCCGACGGCGCGACGCTCAGTCGTCCGCGTCGAAGATCCCGTCCAGGATCGGCTTGGCCGCGTCGTACAGTACGCTGGCGTGCTCGTAGCGGCTCTCCAGGACGATCATCGCGCCGTAGCCCCGCTCCCGATCGAGCCAGGGGATGGCCCCGTAGGTGCCACCGTCGGCCACCACCCCGGGTTCGTCCCGGCTGACCCACCAGCCCAGGCCGTAGCCAGGCCAGGTGGAGGCGAAGGTCGAGCCGCCGTAGACCTCGCCGATCCGGTCCTCGGCCATCCGGGCCACGGCCTCCGGGCTCAGGCTCCGCCCCGCGCCGCATTCGCCGTCGTGGAGGTGCATGAGCAGGAGCGTCCCGTAGTCCAGTACCGTCCCGTAACCGCCCCCCTCCACGTTGGGATTGTCCGTCTGGGGGAGGGTGGACGGATCTCCGTCCACGTAGTCCGGGTAGACGAAGGCGCCGTCCGTTCCGTCCCCCTCCACGAAGGCCTGGAAGTAGTGGTTGGTGTAGCCCAGGCTGGTCACTTCGCAGGGTTCGACGTAGGTCTCCTGGATCAGCTCGGCCCAGGTGAGGCCGCTCACCTCTTCGGCGAGCCCGCCCGCGAGCTGCCACTGGCCCCCGCCGTAACGGAATGCCGTGTCCGGGCACACGATGTCGTCGCCGTCGTCCGCGGTGTAGATCGCCCCGGCGCACTCCGACAGGGTCCCGGTGGGCACGTACTGGCACAGATAGGGCGCGTACGTGGGGTCATCCACGAGACCGACGAGGCCCGAGCTGTTGGACAGCAGCTGGGCCGCGGTCAAATCCGTCGGCCTCTCGCCCCAGTCGGACAGGTAGATGCCCAGGGGTTCGTTGATGTCGAGCAGCCCCTGGTCGGTCAGGCGCATGAGCACCCCGGCGGTGACCATCTTGGACGCCGACGCCAGCAGGGACACCCGGTCCACCTCGAACTCGCCGAAGGCCGCATGGTGGACCACCCCCTCGTCCCGTCGCACCACCACCGCGGTGGCCCCCGCCAGGTCCAGGTCCACCAGCACCCCCTCGACGGCTTCGTCGAAGGCGGAGAAGTCCAGCTCCTCGGCTGGTTCGTCCCCCCCGCCTGGGGTGCAGCCGGGGAGCAGGACCAGGAGCACCGGAATCGGTCGCAGCAGCCGGTTCATCGATTCACCCGTCACCTGGGGGTAGAGCGACCATTCTAGATCGGGCGTGGCCGGCGTCGACCTCCGGTTGACGGCCCGACCCGGGTGCCTGCATGGTGAGGCCATGAAAGAAGGCAAGGGCCCCACCCCAGGATCCCTGGACCGCATCTCCCCCGCGGCCGCGGGCGTGGGCCTCGACCTGCTGCGGACGTTCACCTTGGCCGCGGGGTCGCGGACCTTCTCCGAGGCCGGGCGGCGCAAGGGGGTCAGCACCTCCGCCATCTCACAGCAGATTCGTACGCTGGAGTCCCAGCTGGGGATCGCGCTCTTCGAGCGGACGGGGCGCGGAGCGCGGCTGACCGAGGAGGGGCGAGCGCTGCACCGGGCGATCGAGGACGAGTTCACCCGCATCGAGACCGCCCTGGACGAGGCGGTGGCGGGGGGCGGCGAGGTCCGGGGACCGGTGGCCATCGGTGCGCCACGGACCTTCGCGACCCACTGGCTCCGGCCCCGGCTCGTGGCATTGCTGGAGACCTACCCCGACCTGCGCCTGAGCGTGGACTTCGCGTCGCCCGCGGACCTGGAGCGGCGGGTCGTGGAAGGCGACCTCGACCTGGCCCTGCTGGCGAGACCGGCCCGGTGCTCGGGTCTGGTGGAGCGGCCCGTACAGACCGAGGAACTCGTGGCCGTGGCGTCGACCGAGGCCGTGGAACGGGTCGGACACCTGGGCAACGCTGCCGACCTCCGCGGCCGGCGGTACCTGGCCTTCGATCGGGATCGATCCATGCTCTCCCGCTGGTGGCGGGCGCACTTCGGACGATCGGAGGATCCCCCGGAGCGTGTGGTTTGCCAGGTCCGCAGCATCGAGGAACTGGGGGCGCTGGCCACCGCCGGGATGGGGATCGCCGTCCTCCCCAGGTACGCGGTCGCCGACGCCCTCGACGGGGGCCTGCTGCGGGAGATCGCACCGACGGACCGGCGGGCGAGCTACGTGGTCTTCCTCGCCTGGCGGGTCCGGGCGCCCGAGACCGGGCGCCTCCGGGCCGTGCGCGACGCCCTCTCGTGACCTCGGCTCAGGCCGCCATCGCTCCGGTGAATCCGAGGCTGGCCCGGTAGAAGGAGTCGACGAGCTCGGTGTCCCGTGCCGCCGGGTTCATGGGCGCCATGCCCCTTCCGTCGTAGTAGCCGCCGCTGAACCGCCGGGTTTCGTCCGCGTGGGCGAGCCAGACCGTGGTCCGGGCGGCGTCGGCGCAGGTGTCCCAGCCCTGGGTGGCGCCGAGCCCCTGGACCAGGAGGCGGGTGGTGGCGACTCCGGGGTGGAGGGCGTTCACCGCGATCCGACGGGAGGCCAGCCGGCGAGCCAGCTCCACGGTGGTCATCACGTTCGCCAGCTTGGTCGCCGCGTAGGCCAGGTAGGGCTGGTACGACCGGCGATCCCAACGCAGGTCGTCGAGGCGGATGTCGCCATTTCGCTGGGCCGTCGACGAGACGTTGACGATCCGCTGCAGGTCTCGCCCGCACTCGCTCGCCAGGATCTCGTGGGTCAGCAGGAACGGAGCCAGGTGATTGACCGCGAAGGTGAGCTCGTGGCCGTCGGCGTTGAGCCTGCGCTCCGGAAACACGGCGGCGGCGTTGTTGACCAGCACATCCAGTCGGTCTCCCCGATCGTCCATCTGCGCGACCATCGCCCTCACCTCGTCCAGCGACGAGAAGTCGGCGAGCAGTGCCTCCGGAGTCGGTCGTCCGGATGCACTCTCCACCTCCCGTCGGACCTCGATGGCCCGTTCGGCGTCGCGTCCGTGGATGATGACGCGTGCCCCTGCGCGGGCGAGGGCGAGCGCAGTCGCTCGTCCGATCCCGTCGGTCGACCCGGTGACCAGGATGGTCGTGGACATGGATGCTCCTCTCGATGACGGATTGAGGCCCCGGTTGCTCGGCCGCTCAGCGCGAGCGACGTGAGCCAAGGAAACACCCGATGGACGATGAAGAAAACCGGGAATGACTTAAGTGGGAATTAAGAAGATCTGAACATTGCTGATCCGGTCCGGGGCCACGCCACTGCTACAGCGCGGAACAGGGTGGTCCATTCTGGTGCGGTTGTCCGTTGGAGTGCCGCGTCTCGACAACGATCGATCGTGGTACGTGTCCAATATTGTGGCTTTGGCACGGCTATTGCTGATAGGCAAGGCATCCTCGCTGAGTTCGAGTCCGGCGCAGAGGGCGTCGGGACCTCGAGACCCTCACGAGCAGGATCCCGGAAGGGAGCTAACAAGGAGATGTCATGCGTAGCTTGTTGTTGACTGGATTCGCGATTTCCCTCCTGGCCGCGGGCTGTGCCCCGACGAGCCCGGGCGATAACACCGAGTCCACCGGCGCCCAGCTCACCCTCGACTACTTCGGGGACACGGATGTGGTTGGATTCCACTTCGAGATCACCCGCGTGAGCTGTGACGTGGGCGACGCTTTCGAGCCCTTCTCGGTCGAGGCCAACGTGGATCTGGTGGACGGTATCTTCCCCGGCATGATCGACCTGGTGGAGCAGTCCCTCGATCCCGATTCCCGCCACCTGGGATCCGACTTCTTCGTCACCCTGGAGCCCGGCTGCTACGACGTGCTGGCCGTGCCGGCTTCGGCCATCGATGGCGACGACTGGACCCCGTCCGCCGACTGCGGCCTCGCCAGCGCCGAGGGCGTCGAGGTCATCGCCGGCCAGACGGCCGAGTACACGCTGATGAGCCAGTGCGTGGGCGACGAGAACGGCGCCTTGGACACGCTGGTGCTGCTCAACCACCCGCCGACGATCACCGTCGAGATCGACGAGAAGTTCAACTACGAGTGCGAGGCGGTCAACGTGTGCGTCACCGCCTACGACGTGGACGACGATCCGCTGGAGTTCGACTGGACCCGCATCTCCGGTCTCGCCGAGTTTGCGCTCAACGAGGGCACCCCCGAGGTGATCGGCTTCGACGACGGCCACCGCATCTGGCAGCAGTGCACCGAGATCGTCACCCGCTGGACCACCTCCTACGAGTTCCAGGTCTCCGTGTTCGACCTGGGCTACGAGGGCGGGACCCTGATGCGCATCGAGGACCTGGTCGAGGGCCAGTCCCGCGCCCAGATGACCTTCCCGATTCACACCAACTGGATCGAGGATCCGATGTGCTTCGACGACGCCGGCGCACTGGTGATGGCCCCGGGCGCGAGCATCGAGCGGTACCCCGGCTGCAGCTGGACCACCGCCGAGACCTACTACTGCTCGGGCAACTACGGCATCGACGCGGCCGTGGAGGCTTACCTCTGCGACGGCTACGACCTGCTCGAGTAGAACCTCTACCCCGACTGCAACTGAGCCGTGGATGTGGGCCCCGGCCGGAACGGTCCGGCCGGGGCCTCGCCTTTTTTCGGGTGAGTCACCATGCACACCGCGCCGAAATACCCTCTGAAGACCTCCACCGTCGCCCTGTGGGCGCTGGCGTGGCTCGCGCTGGCCGGACCGGCCGGGGCGTTCAGCGAGACCCTCACCGCGGACGGCACCGCCCTGCGGCTCCCCGACTCCAATCCCTGGAAGAACGACCCCTACCTCCCCCTGGCGGGCTACACGCCGAACGTCGCTGGCGTCTACCCCGAGGAGCTGCGTGACGCCGCGATCCGCAGTCTGCAGCGCTGGCAGCGGGCCACCGGGGACGTCCTGCAGTTCGATTACTGGCAGGGCAACGACCCGGAGGTGTTCGTGCCCGCCCTGCGCCGGGACGGCATCTCGAGCCTCTTCTTCTCCTCCGCCGACGAGGACGGCCACGAGCTGGGCTTGCGCACCGCGGGGTACACCAAGCTGTGGTACGACGCCGACACCGGCGCCATCGTCGAGGTGGACATCGTCCTCAACGACATCGACTTCCTGTTCACCACCGACCCGGTCGAGGTCACCTACGACCAGGAGGGTTGGTTTGGCCACGTCCTTCGCCTGGAGGACGTGATCGCCCACGAGTTAGGCCACGCCATCGGGCTGGGGCACTCGGGGACGCGGGCGGCCACCATGTACCCGAGCACCTGGTACGGCCAGGGCGAGCTGGGGTGCGACGACCTGGCGGGCTCCCGAACGCTGTACGGAGGACCGGGGGGTGGGGTGCTGTCCGGCGGTGTCCTGGATCCCGGGGGGCAGCCCCTGCTGGGCGCGCAGGTGACGCTGATCTCCATCGCACGCGGGACCGCCCTGCAGTCCGTGTTCACCGACGCCGACGGCCGCTGGATCGCCAAGGGCATCGAGCCCGGCGAAGTTCTCGTGCTCGTCGAACCCTACGAACCAGGGGCGGCCAGCCTCTCGGCCTACTACGGAGACATGAACCACGAGGTCTGTCCGGCTGGGTTGTTCGGACGCACTCTCGCGATGGACGGCGAGACGGGGCGGCCCGCGACGTTCCTGGTCGCCGAGGGCCAGGAGACCGAGGTGCCCGACGTCCTGGTCGGCTGCGACGGGGAGGGCACGCCCGCGATGGCCGCAGGGACCGGCGTCGACGACGGTCCGGTGCTGGTCGTGGGGCCCGATCCGTCCTTCGTGGCCGTGGACCAGGCGCCCGCCGGACCCACCGATCGGACCTACCGCCTGCAGGATGTGGAGGGCGATCTGGTCGTCGACGTGCTGGCCCCCTCCCTCTCCTCACCTGTGCGAGTGACCGCGAGGCTGCTCGATGCCGACGGTGTACCGGTGTGGACCGCCGAGGTCGTCGAGCCCGCGTACGAGGATCCGGATACGGGCGCGGTGCGCTGGGATTCGCGCCTGATCGCGCCGTTGCCCGAGCGCGGCGACTACGTGCTGGTGCTCGAGAGCAACGGCCTCGCGCTCTCGCTGTACGCCGGCGGGGAGCAGTACCTGGACCCGACGCCGTTCGCGATCCTGATCGGCCGCCCGGGTGATCGGATGGCGGAGGGGACCGAGGACCAGCGGCTGGACTGTCGGGGGGACGACACGTTCCCCCCCTACGAATCACCGGCGGGGGACCCGCTGCGCGAGGACCTGGGGGAGGGGGACGGTCCGGCGGCCTGCGACTGCACACTGGCGCCCGGACCGAACGCCGGCAACGCCCTGACGGTCGCTGCGCTGCTCGCCGCGCTCTTCGGGATCCGTCGGGTCGCTCGGAG
The DNA here is from genome assembly GCA_964542165.1 of uncultured Rickettsiales bacterium. GTDB lineage: Bacteria > Myxococcota_A > UBA796 > UBA9615 > CAYRNR01 > CAYTBN01. The sequence goes on along the minus strand of CAZITQ010000055.1, from coordinate 34,550 downwards.
CGTCACACCTCCGGCCCGCGACCGATCCCGTGCAGCACACGTTCGACGGCCCAGGTCAGCGTGAGGCTCGCCCCCCGCTTCTGCGCGAAGTCCAGGCCGCGGAAGTTCATCCAGACCGAGCCCGGCTTGTAGGTGCCGTCGTCCAGCGCCTGCTCCTCCAGCCGCGCGAGCATCTCCAGGAACCGGGGATCGCCGTGTACCGCGGGCACCCGCGACAGTGCGTCGAGCACGTGGAGCAGGTCGTACCAGATCAGGGGGTACTTGAGCCGTCCGAAGGTGGTGCCGATGCCGAAGAACCGGAGCTTGGGTCCGGCGCGGTTCTCCCAGTGGGAGAGCAGCATCTCGGCGGCGGCGCGGCAGGCCTGGCCATCCCGGTGGTCGTCGAGCCGGGAGAGGACCCGCACGGCCAGCAGGTTGGCGTAGGGGCAGGGATCGTCCTTGCGACCCGGCCCGCGGACGCCGGGGATCGAGGTCCGGCAGACCAGCTTGGCGCCGTCGAAACAGGAGACCAGCTGGTCGATGGCCCGCTGGACCCGGGGATCGGCGCCCAGCCCCATCACCACCAGGGTGTCCAGCAGCAGGGGGGCGTCGCAGCCCATCCAGACCCACTCGGGAGCGCCGTTGCCGCCGAAGGCCTTCGGCAGCTCGACCTGGCTCAGCAACGCACCGTCGTCCCCCTGGCGGGAGAGGACCATCTCGGCCAGCTGGGCGCCGTCCTCGTCGCGCACCCTCAATCCGAGGTCGGCGAGCAACGCGATCAGGTGATGGGGCAGGGAGGCCTGGTTGTGCCGCTTGAGCACGGTCTGCGGAAACGCCCGGGAAGCCTCGACCCAGCCCCGCACGGCCGGATGGGCCAGGAACGCCCGGTGGGCCTCGACCACCTCGGGATCGTCCGCAGGCCTTCCCAGGAGTCCGGTCAGGGTGCCCTCGCGGATCCAGGGCTCGTCCGCGCCGAGGAATCGCTGGATCTGGGCTCGCATGGAGACCTCCTGCGTCGCGTCACTGGGGCGGGAGCGGGACCTGGCGCCAGCCGGCGCCGTCCTCGATGCTCGTCCGCAGGGCGTCGTTGGGCGCCTCGACGGTGGCGGAGGTGTAGTAGGTCTGCCAGTCGAAGACCCCTCCCGGATTGTTCTCGTCGATCTGGGCGCCGTTGAGGGTCCAGTCGGTCTCCGAGCGGACGAAGCCGTGGTCCGGGTCGTCGCCGTAGATGGTCAGGATCGCGTCGTCGTCGCCGTCGGCCTCGAAGATGTTGGACTGGGAGAGCAGCTCGCCGGACATGCACGAAGCCGCTCCGTAGGTTCCCCAGCTGTCGTAGTAGTTGTTGTACGCGTGGACCTTGCCGAACCGCAGGCGGGGGTGGCGGCTCAGGGTGCCGTCGAAGTGGTTGTGGTGCAGGGTGACGCGGATCACCGTGTCGTCGGTGTGCTCGGTGCTGGCCGAGATCAGGATCGTCTTGTTGTGGTCGGAGAAGTGGTTCCAGGACACGGTCACGTCCGTCGACTGGTGGACCACGTCGACCAGGCCGTCGTGGCAGGACGAGAGGGTGACGTGGTCGATCCAGACGTGGTGGCTGGCCCCGGTGATCTCGATGGCGTCGTCGTCGCTGTCCTCGAAGATCAGGTTGTGGACGATGACCTGCTGTTCGCCGTCGATCTCCAGGCCTTCGCCGGTGATCTCCACCTGCTGGCCGCGGCCGTCGAGGGTCTTGTGGGACTCCACCTGGATCGGGCTGTCCAGGTCGATGGTCCCGGACACGTCGAACACGATCCAGGCTGCGCCGCTTGCCTCGGCCGCCTCGCGCAGGCTGCCGGACCCGCTGTCGTTCAGGTTCGTCACGTGCACCACTCCGCCGTCGCGGCCCCCGTAGGTGCCCTCGGCGAAACCGTTGGAGCAGTACGCAAGATTCTTCATCAGGAGGTCGTCGCACTGCTCGGTCGGGGTGGTCGCGGCGTACGGGTCCTCGGTGCCGGGGTGGGCGCAGACGCAGTAGTCGGACTGGTGCCCGGTGGACGCGCACTCCAGCGCCGCCCGCGTCAGGTCGGGTTCGCAGGCCCCGTCCACGTTCTCGTAGCTACCGATGCACTCCAGGGAGGCCGCCTCGCACACCGCGTCGCAGCCCGCGCCGTCCTCGAACACCGCCTCGCAGATCTCGGGTGAACTCGCGCAGACCTCCCAGCCGGCGTGGGCGTCGATGGGGGCGCAATCGACCGCGGCGGCGCTGTCGTCGTCGTCCGCAATGTCGTCGTCCGCGTCGTCGTCGTCCGCGGTGTCGTCGTCCCCCGTTGCGTCGTCGTCCCCGGTGGCGTCGTCGTCCCCGGTGGCGTCGTCGTCCGCGTCGTCGTCGTCGTGGGTGATCGGGTCGGGGCAGCCAGGGGCCAGGAGGAGGGCGCTCAGAGCCAGCAGCAGGGTGTCGCGGTGGCCCATGGGAGCGTCCTAGTCGCAGGGGATGTAGCTGCTGCCGGTGACGTCCAGGGTCCCGTTCCCGTAGATATCGCAGCCGTTGCCCGCGTGGGAGAACGTAACGTTGTCCAGGGCGAGGGTGGCCCCGTCGGCGAGCCAGATCTGGCCGTAGGGGCCGCCGCCTCCGGACGAGATGTGGGCGTGGCGGAACACGTTCCCGCCGGGGGCCGAGTCGGACCGCAGCTCGATCTCCTGCCAGTCGCCGGGTCCCGGATTCTCCTGGGACGAGGCGATGCCCACCGGGCTCGAAGCGCTGCCGTCGAGGGTCAGTCCGCCGTTCTCGCCGACCACGATTCCCCCGTTCTGGGCGATGTGGACCGTGACGCCGGCGGACAGCGTCAGCACGGCCGATCCGGTGGGCCCCCCGTGGATCTGGAAGTCCGAGGTGACGACGAAGGGGGCCCCCAGATCGACCCATGTCGCGTCGTGGTCCACCGTCCCCGGGCGGATCAAGACCCCTTCCACGTCGTTGGGACCGTAGCTGCCGTCCCCCAGCTGGTCGACCTCGTTGGCGCCCAGCTCGGCGGCGCCAGCGGCGTTGTCCGACAGGGTGTTGCCCTCGAAGTCCCGCAGCTGGGCCCCGGCCTGGGCGAACAGACCCACGTGGGAGGAGCGCCGCAGCGTGGAGTCGCTGATGGCCACCGAGGCCCCGTCGCCCACGGCGACCACACCGGCCAGACCGCTGCCGCCGTACTCCACGATCACGTGGCTCAACACGTTGTCGGTTGCCATCGAGCCCTCCTGGAACTCGATGTTCGACCAGTCCCCCGACGCCGGGGTGTCCTGGCTGGAGGTCACGAAGACCGGCGAACTGCCGGTACCCGCCATGCGCAGGGCGCCCCCCTCTGCCACGGTGATGGCGGTGAAGGGATCCATCTTCACCTCGACGCCCTCGTCGATGACCAGGCGCGCCGAGCCCGCCTCGCTGGTGACCCGGAAGCTGTTGAGGACCACGTACGGGGCGTCGTGGGCCCACCAGGTCTGGTCGTGGGTCACCGTGGGTCCGTCGAGCTGGATCCCCTCGACGCCGTTGGGGCTGTAGGTTCCCTGGCCGAGCTCGCCCGCGTGGTCCGGTCCCAGCAGGATCGGGCCGGCGGCGTTGTCCACCAGCGTGTTGCGCTCGAACTCGCGGAGCACGCCGGCGTCGCCCATGGACACGCCGTAGCTTCCCGAGTCGCGGATCGTGCTGTCGGTCATGGCCAGGCTGGCACCGTTGGTCACCCGGACCGCGCCCAGCACGCCGCCGCCGCCGTACTCGATCTCGGTGTGCCTGAACTCGGTGCCCCCGTAGTCGGCGGTCTCGTGGATCTCGATTCGGTCCCAGTCCCCCGGGCCGGGCTCCGTGGCCGCGGAGGTGACGGTGATCGGCAGGCCGGGCTCGCCCAGCAGCTTGAGGGCGCCCCCGTCCCGGACGGTGATCGTGGAGGCCAGTCCCACGCGGATCAGCGAACAGGGATCGACCGTCACCTCGCCCCGCACCGAGACCGACTGGTCCAGCAGGTGTACCGCCGCTTCCCAGGTGCTGTCGAACACGTCACCCGCGTGGGTGTGCAGAGTCAACTCGGACGGGTCGGGACACTCGGTGTAGGTGTCGTCGTCGTCGTCGTCCCAGCCGTCGTCGTCGAAGGTCCCCTGCAGGCAGCCGGGGGCCACCAGCAACATCGCGGGGAGCAGAATCGGGAACAGCGTGCGCGTCGTGTGAATCATGGTCGTGTCCGGTGCCCTCGACCCTCGATGGTACCGCGTGCGGCGGTTGGGGTGGAACACCGTCGTTTCCTGAGCCGCTCCTCGACCGCGCCCGGTTGCTCCAGCTGAACCCCATCGGAGAGGGCCGGGCACACCCCTCCCGGAAAGGACGAGGACCATGGGACGACGACGATGGATGGCGTTTTGTAGCGGGCTACTGCTGGCGGGAATCGCCTGCGACGAGCCCTACCCGGGGGACGAACTGGTCACCGAACCGATGGCCTTCACCTCCCCCTGCACACCGGTGAACATCGCCGACCTGGCCGCGCCGGGATACGTGGACTGCGAGGTCTACAACACCTACTGGGACACCAACCACGACGTGTTCTGCATCGACTCGGCCAACCCCTGTTACGACGGCGAACAGACCGCCTCCTGGGAGACGGACAGCTACCCCACCGCCATCGCCTTCGGCAACATCGATGCCGACGACGAGCAGGAGGTGGCCATTGGCCGCGCCGGGGGTACGGGCACCCGCTACTGGATCTTCGACGACGCCGAGCACGACCACGCCCCGCTGCTGACCAGCGGGAGCGAGTCCTACTGGCACGACGGGGACGAGATCACCGCCATCGCCTTCGGGGACGTGGACGGGGACGGCACCGACGAGATCGCGATCGGTCGCAAGTGCGGGCTCCACTGCGACGCCTCGGGGGAGAACAAGGACGCCCGCTACTGGGTGCTGGACGTGGCGGGGGATCCCGCCCCGGAGTTCGCCGAGGACTTCTTCTTCCTCTACTACGGGGGCACCACCTGGAACGGCACCTCGCGGACCACGGCGCTGGCCTTCGGGGACGTGGACGGAGACGGGACCGACGAGCTGGCGGTGGGTCGCCATCGCATCGGAGCGAGTCTCGCGCGGTACTGGATCAAGTCCTACGACCCGCAGACCGAAGACTTCGACATCCTGGTTCGCGGTGGAGAGACCTGGAACTCCGACGCTTACACCACCGCCCTGGCCTTCGGTGACATCGAGGACGACGGCAAGGACGAGCTGGCCGTGGGGCGCAGGCACATCGCGGGCAATCCCACCCGCTACTGGGTCAAGACCTACAACGACCTGACCGGCGACATGGACATCGTCTACCAGGGCGGTCAGACCTGGGTCTCCGACTCGTATACCAAGGCCCTGGCCTTCGGGGACGTGGACGGGGACGGCACCGACGAGCTGGCCATCGGCCGGCGCACCATCGGCGCCAACAACACCCGCTACTGGGTCAAGCGCTACAGCGAGCCCGAGGGGACCTTCGACATCCTGCTGCGGGGGGGCAAGGGCTGGCACCCCCAGGACTACGTCACCGCCATGGACTTCGACGACGTGGACGGCGACGGGGTGGACGAGCTGGCCGTGGGCCGGAACATGGCCAACCCCCAGGGGGAGCTGGAGACTCGATTCTGGATCCGGGACGACTGGGCCGCCCATCCTTCCTTCCCGGTGCTCCACGAGGGCGGCAACACCTGGGCCGACGACGAGTTCCCCCGGACCCTGGCCTTCGGCGACGTGGACGGCGACGACCGGGCCGAGTTCGGGGTGGGGCGCAGGACCTCGACGGCCACGCCGCGGTACTGGATCCTGGATGACGGAAACGGCGCCTTCCAGCCCCTGTACGACACGCCGATCGATCCCGACGTGGAGATCCAGTACATCAAGACCGCCACCTGCTACGTGGACGGGGACGGCGACGGGTACCGTCCCCCGGGCGCGACCGAGAAGATCGTCACCGGCTGGGAGCGCCACTGGGAGGACGGCGACGACAGCTGGAGCCTGTCGTCCGAGCGGTTCATCGACTGCCGGTCCCTGGGCCTGGCGAACAAGAAGGTGACACTCGACAACTTCGAGAGCTACGACTGTGACGACGCGGATCCCTACCGACGTCCCCGGCGCTCGGAGCGCTGGTATGCCGATGGCACCGACAACAACTGCGACGACTTCGACGGGGTCTCCCCGCTGGCCGACGAGGCCGAATTCCTGTTCCGGGTCGACATGGAGGACACGTCCGACTCCCTGTACATCGAGATCGAGGTGCCCAACGGCTACGCGGGCGACCTGATGAATCCCCTGACCCTGGAGTTCGCCCCGCTCGCCGACGACTGGACCTCCACCGAGACCCGCACCTTCACCTACGGGGCGCCGCAGGACGGGTTCGCACTCCTCTACCGCGGGCCCGGCCGCCGGGATCTGATCAGCCTGACCCTGGACGGCCTCGATGCGGGCACGATCTACCGGATCGAGGCGGGTCTGGATTGCGACCCCAACGGTGCGAACTGCCAGGTCCCGTCGAACACCTACTACGCCATGACCCTCGACAACGGCAGCAACACCCGCGCCAAGCTCGTCCAGCAGGCCCTGTACGAGTACTCCCTGTCGGAGCACGGCAAGGTGGGGATCAACGCCGAGTGCGCGGTCAACGGCTGGCGCTACACCGAGTACGAGACCGGCGACGACTGGCGGGCCAAGTACCGCTACTGGTGCGACTTCATGCCCGGCCAGCTCTACGACGTCTTCGCGACCCACGTGGACTGGGACCGGCAGACGGAGAACGGTCCGGGCCTGACCGAGGCCTTCAAGGACGCCGGCGCGATGTACGTCCGCGGCGACATGCCCGCCGACGTCGCCGCGTGCGACTACAAGTACCAGGGCGTGGACCCCGCCTACCACTACGACGAGGATCCCGGCGTCGACTGGTTCCCCGCGCCCGATGGACCGGCGCCCCTGCAGCCCGGCGACTTCCTGCGCCAGTGCGCCCACACCCAGGTCTTCCTGGCGTACTCGTCGAACTACGCCACCGACGGCCTGATCTGGGTGGTGCAGGGCAACGCCAGCAACCAGGTCAAGATCAGCTCCCGGGTGGCCAGCTGCGACAACCTCGGATCGGGCTGCCTCGTCGCCTTCGGCCGCATGGACGGCCTGTTCGAGGGCGAGGTCTCCGATGCCTCCCTCGGCGGGCTGGACTCCTGCCAGCTGCGCAACGTACACACGACCTTCTGAGCAGTCCCCTCACCGAACCCCTGGCGACCCCACGTCAGTGACTCCAGGCGAAGTACGTCGTGCTCCGCACCACCAGCTCCACCGGCCCTGGCTCCGCGTCCACCACGTGGCGGGTGAACCGCGAGAGCTCCGACGGCAGGCAATCCATGCCCTCGCAGGCCGTACCGTCGAAGGTGCCGAGCCACTCGCCCTGGGGGAATCCCTGGACCAGCGAGGCCGGGATGGCCAGGGAGCCGCTGTCCTGGGTCACGCAGTGCAGCACGGCGTCCAGGGGCAGGCCGTGGCCGGCGTTGTGGCCATTGACGATCACCTCCACGCAGGCGGTTGGATCCGGCCCCGGGCTCCAGGTGACGACCGTGTCCTGGTCGTCCAGCAGCGGCAGCCAGGTGCCGGACAGGTCCGTGTCGATGGGGCTCACGCCGCGGGCGGCGAGACCGGTCAGGGGGGGGAACACGTCGCCGGTCATGGCGGCCGTGACCTCGTCTCCGGCCCCGAACAGATCGGCGGGCAGGTCACGCTCCGCGTAGTGTCCGGTGAAGTACCCCGTGCCGTCCGGCGGGAGGTCGAAGGTCCCCGACGGCGTCGCGACGGTCAGGATCCCGGCGTCCGCGCCCTCGAGCCAGACCGGTTCGCAGTCCCCGCTCGCGCCACAGAGCTCTCCGGGACCGCAGGGCTCGCCGCACCCCCCGGGGTCGAGCCCCAGGAGCCGGCAGTCTCCCTCCTCGGCCTCGACCCAGTGGAACACGCCGATCCCGTGATTACGGGACCAGGCACGCGGCCAGATCCAGGCATCGATGGCCCCCGCCCAGGACCAGTCGCCGTACGGATCGTAGGCATACCGCTCGTCCACCAGGATCCGGCCCGCGGACAGGTCGCCGAAGGTGCAGGGGGCCAGCGGCGACGAGGTGGTGTCGTCGTCTCCCGCCGTGCTGTCGTCGTCGTCGTCCGCGGAGCCGGAGGAGTCGTCATCCGCGACCTCGTCCGCCGCTCCGGGGCAGCCGAGGACCAGCGCGACAGCGGCGAGGAGCCCGATTGCGGCGAGCCGATCCGTCACGGCGCCCACAACTTCAGCCCGGTGGCCTCGTCCAGCTCCCGCTTCAGGTCCGCGTCAAGCTCCAGGATCACCAGTTCGACGGTCACCGCGCACGTGGCCTGGAACAGGTGGCCGCTCACGGATCGCCCCTGGGCGTCTCCGAGGGTCACGTGGGCGTGGAAGACCGTCAGCCCCGCGTCGTCCTCGGCGATGTTTCCGGTCAGCGCGATGAGCTCGAACACACCCTCGGGCTGGACCCGGTCGTAGACCTTGCGCGCCGGATCGAAGGCGCCGATCTCTACGCCCTCGACGGCGCCGATCGCGGACACCGACGCGGCCCGGATTCCCTCGCTCAGGCAGTAGTCGATCACCGAAGGAACGACCGGTTCGCCCCGCTCCAGGGCGACGAGGTGGACTTTGTTGAGGGTGGTCTGGGCGGTCTTCATCGCCGAACTCCCGTCCTGTGCCCAACACGGTACCTCAGCGGGGGGTGGCCCGCGCGCTCGTACCCACACTAAGATCCCGGATCCGTATCGACGGAAGGAGTCCCCATGTCCCGGCACTCGTGGTCCCGGCCGAGTTCGCTCCCGTCCCCCCTGGCGCTGATGCTGGCGCTGCTGGCCGCCTGCGCCGTCGGTCCGTTCGCCACGGCCCAGGAGGCACTGCTGATCCAGGACTCCGAGCCCTGGAGTGCGGATGCGTGGCAGTCCGAGCTGGGCGCGGCCGGGATCCCGTTCACCGAGATCACCTCGGCGGATCTGACCGTCACGGACCTGACCGACTACGCGATGGTGATCACGTCGTCGGTGCAGGGGGCCACCTACAACCAGCTGCTGATGGACCGCGCGGCCTACTTCGAGACCTATGTCCAGCAGGGCGGCATACTGATCTGGTCGGGCTGTACCCAGTCGAACGAAACGCCCTACCCCGATCCGCCCTTCGGCGGCACCAACGAGTACGACCTGGCCTCGGACAACGACCAGGCGGATCCCACGCATCCGCTGCTCGACGGCGTGCCGGACCCGGTCACCGGCACCTCGGCCTCGCACAACTACTTCACCGGCCTACCCGGCGGCGCCGAGCTCGTGGCGACCAGCGCGGACAACGGGGAGGCCACGCTGTACACCCTGGGGGTCGGGCAGGGCCTGCTGATCGTCTCCGGCATGACCCTGGAGTACGGCTGGAGAGAAGGGGAGGACAACGCCGACGTCCTGGTCAACGCCATCGACGTGGGCTGGGCCCACGAGCAGGCGGACGTACTGCTGATCCAGGAATCCGAGCCGTGGGGATCCGACGCGTGGCAGGTCGAGCTGGCGGCGGCCGGGCTCACCTACGACGAGATCCCGTCGGCGGACCTGGCGGACACGGACCTGACCCCCTACGCGATGGTGATCACCTCCTCGCGCCAGGGCGCCACCTACCACCAGAACCTGATGGACGAGAACGCCGCGTTCGAGGCGTTCGTGAACCAGGGCGGCGTCCTGATCTGGTCCGGGGCCGCCCTGTCGTCCCAAACGCCCTACGCCGACCCGCCCTTCGGCGGCACCAACGGCTACGATCTGGACGAGTACAACGACGTGGTCGATCCGAGCCACCCGCTGATGGCCGGAGTCTCCGATCCCTTCGAGGGCAACGCCGCTTCGCACAACTACTTCACCGGGATCCCCGGCGACGCACAGGTCCTGGCCACCGGGCTGGACAACGGCGAGACCACCGCCTACGTGCTGGAGGCCGGCGCGGGGCTGTTGATCGCCACCGGTGTCACCTGGGAGTACGGCTGGGCCAACGACGAGGGGAACAAACCGTTCCTGATCAACGCCATCGGCTGGGGCGCCGGGTACGCGGCCGATGACGCAGCGCTGGTGATCCAGGACTCCGAGCCGTGGGGATTCGACGCCTGGCAGCAGGAGCTCGAGGCGGCGGGCCTGCGCTACCAGGTGATCGGCTCCGCCGACCTGGCGACCACCGACCTGACCCGCTTCGCGCTGGTGGTCACCTCCAGCGTGCAGGGCAGCACCTACAACCAGAACCTCCTGGACCGGATCGCCCACTTCGAGGCCTACGTGGACCAGGGAGGCGCGCTGATCTGGTCGGGGTGCACCCAGTCCAGCCACACCCCCTACACGGATCCGCCGTTCGGGGGCGTCAACGACTACGTGGAGGCGTACGACAACGACCATGCCTGCGGTACCCACCCGCTGCTCGACGGCGTGTCCGACCCGATCGCGGGCAGCTTTGCCAGCCACAACGAGTTCACCGGCCTTCCCGCCGGGGCGCAGGTCGTGGCGACCGGAACCGACACCGGCGAGACCACCCTGTACACGCTCGAATCGGGGGGAGGTGTCCTGATCGCCACCGGGCTCACCTGGGAGCACGGCTGGGGGAACGGCTACGGCGCCGAAGGGGTCCTGGTCAACGCCATCGAGTGGGCCCTGGACCCGGTGGTCTGTGACGCGGACTGCGACGGGTACGACGGCGCCGCCTGCGGAGGCGACGACTGCGACGACGACGATCCCGCCGTGAATCCGGGCGCGGATGAGTACTGCGACGGGATCGACAACGACTGCGACGGCACCGTGGACGGGGCCGCGGCGGTGGACGCGATCGACTGGTTCGCGGACGCGGACCTCGACGGGTACGGGGACCCGGGCGCGTGGGTGATCGATTGCGACCAGCCTGCCGACCACGTGGCCAACGACTCGGACTGTGACGACACGGATCCGGATCAGAACCCGGCCGCGACCGAGGTGTGCAACGGCGAGGACGACGACTGCGACGGGGACGTGGACGAGGCGGGCGCCGTGGGTGAGTCCACCTGGTACGAGGACGCCGACGGCGATGGCTTCGGCACCCCGGCTTCGACCCAGGTCGCGTGCGACCCGCCGCAGGGATTCGTGCCCAACGACGACGACTGCGACGACGCGGACCCGGACCAGTTACCGGGCGCGGATGAATACTGCAACGGCGAGGACGACGACTGCGACGGCGCGGTCGACGAGTCCGCGGTGGACGCCGGAACCTGGTTCGCCGACGACGACGGGGACGGGTTCGGCGACCCGGCCACCTCGCTGGTCGATTGCAATCAGCCCCTTGGCCACGTGCTCAACGGCGACGACTGCGATGACACCGACCCGAATCAGAATCCGGCGGCGGACGAGTACTGCAACGGCGAGGACGACGACTGCGACGGCGCGGTGGACGAGGCGGGCGCCCTCGGGGAGAGCACCTGGTACGCGGACGCCGACGGGGACGGGTTCGGCGATCCGGCTGCAACCCAGGACGCCTGTGACGCGCCCGCCGATCACGCGCCCAACGGCGACGACTGTGACGACACGGATCCGGACCAGAACCCCCTGGCGGACGAGGTGTGCAACGGCGAGGACGACGACTGCGACGGGGACGTGGACGAGGCGGGCGCCCTGGGCGAGACCGACTGGTACGAGGACCTGGACGGGGACGGGTTCGGCGACCCGGCCTCCTGGGTGACCGACTGCGACCAGCCCCCGGGGTACGTGATCGACGGCGGCGACTGCGACGACGCCGATCCGGCGGTGCATCCGGCGGCCGAGGAGGTGTGCAACGGCATCGACGACGACTGCGACCCGGCGACCTACGAGCTGGCCGACGACGACGGCGACGGATTCAGCATCTGCGACGGGGACTGCGACGACGGCGACGACGAGATCCACCCCGACGCCGCGGAGGAGTGCGACGGGATCGACAACGACTGCGATCCGGCGACGGACGAGCTGCTGGACGGCGACGGCGACGGCTACGCGGTGTGCGACGACGACTGCGACGACGCCGAGGCCACGGTGTTCCCGGGCAACCCGGAGATCTGCGATGGTCTGGACAACGACTGCGACGGCCACCTGCCGATGGTGGAAGCCGACCCGGACGGGGACGGACAGGCGGCGTGCGAGGGGGACTGCGACGATTCCGATCCCCTCACCTACGACGGCGCGCCGGAGCAGTGCGACGGCCTGGACAACGACTGCGACGGGGACGTGGACGAGGACGTGGACGAGGATCTGGACGCGGACGGGTTCAACGCCTGCCAGGGGGACTGTGACAACGAGGACGAGACGGTCTACCCGGGCGCGAACGAGCTGTGCGACGGCATCGACAACGACTGCGACGGCACGGTCCCGATGGACGAGGAGGACGCGGACGCGGACGGCTGGCTGGTGTGCGACGACGATTGCGACGACACGGATCCCGACCTCAACTGGGACGACGCGGACATGGACGGCTGGTCCACCTGCGATACCCCTGCCGACTGCGACGACGCCGACCCGGACGCCACACCGGAGGACGCCGACGCCGACGGCTGGAGCACCTGCGACGAGCCGCCGGACTGCGACGACGCGGACGCCAACGCCTTCCCCGGCAATGACGAGGAGCCCTACGACGGGGTGGACAACGACTGCGACGGCGCGGACGTGACCGACGTGGACGGCGACGGCTACGACGGGGGTACCGCCGGCGAGGACTGCGACGACGAGGACCCCGCGGTCCATCCGGATGCCATCGAGGACTGCGGCGACGGGCTGGACAACGACTGCGACGGCCTGGCGGACGGCGACGACGAGGACTGCGCCGACGGAGACGACGACGACGACGACGATGACGACGACGACGACTCGACCCCGCCCGGAGACTGCACCTGCCAGAACGACCCGGCCGGTCTCGGCACGGCCGTGTGGCCGTCCCTGTTGACCCTGGCCGTCGGTGTGTTCGCGCTGCGGCGCCGGATGGCCGCCGCCGCCCGGTAGCCACGGGACGTCCCATGGAGACCTTCACCAAGCCCCGACCCCTCGAGGACAATTCCGACTTCGCCCGCCAGCGTGCGACCGCCCTGGTGGGACTGGAGGGTGCGTCCATCGACGAGCCGCTCCGCGAGCTGATCGCGGACCTGAACCGGCTGCCGTACTGCTTTACCCTCCAGTGCTGCTGGGGCCACTTCCTGGTCCCGGGCGAGACCGACGAGCTCACCCTGGCCGCCCCCCCGGCGCGGGGCATGGCCGAGCTGGATTACAAGCTGGCCTACGTCGCGTTGTGCGTGAGCGACGACGACATCGGGCGGTCCTTCCGGGACGACATCGCCGGCCTCGTGGACGCCGAACCCCGCTTCGTCCAGTTCGGCAGCGCCGACTGGTTCTGGGAGCGTCAGGTCAACTCGTACGCGATCCAGGTCGCCCCGAGGAAGAAGCGCAAGCGCGACCGGATGACCCTGGACGGCAAGCAGGCCCGCCTGCTGTCCCACGCCCGAACGAGGATGTTCCGGGAGTTCGCCGAGCTCGCTCGAGGACGGACTACTGGGAGATCGGGGTGAGCTGGGCCCCGCCCGGGTAGGCGTAGCTGACGTCGTCGTCGTAGCCGTACACCGTCAGGCCCATGGGCCGGTCCGAGCGCAGGTGGTGGACGCCCGGCTCCACCTCGATGCGAGCCCACTCCATGTCCCCGGACGGGAACTCGTGCCAGGCGTCGTCGTCGATGGTGTCATCGTCCAGGGTCACCTCGGCGCCCGGCGAGGCCACGATGGTGATCCAGTCCTGCAGATAACCCTCGGGGGTCAAGAAGATGAACTCGTCGACGAACTGGACCTGGGGCACCACGACCAGCATCGCGGGATCGCCGATGCCGTTGTTGAACTGGCCCGTGTACTGGGAACCGGCCATGTACTGGATCACGGCCACCGGATCGCTCGCGTCGACCTCGAACTCGGCGGCCGTCTCGAACTGCACGAAGTCCCCGCCATCCAGGGTGACGGGGAAGCCGGGCATCCCGGGATCGGTGTCGACCTCGGTGCCGTCCTCGTCGGCGATGATCCGGAAGATGTCCTTCTCGCTGCCCCGGGGCTGGAACTTGGCCACGAAGTAGCGCTCGCCCCAGGCGTCCACCGGCAGGATCTGCTCCTCGATGTGGTCGCAGGCCCACACGTTGGACGGCACCATCGCGCATTCGTTGCCCGAGAACACGGCCACCGGCCGGTCGGCCTCGATCAGCGAGCCGGTCAGGTCGTTGTTGGCCGTCCCTCCCTGGCTCTGGATCTGCACCACCTCGTTGGCGGCCAGGGTCACGCTCATGGGCACCCCCGGGGGGGTCTCCGACACGCCCTCGCCGGGCAGCACCAGGGCCCGGGGCACGATCTGCACCAGGGTGTCGTCCTCGGTCGCGACCACCGTCACGTAGTCCGCCAGCCCGGAGGTGTTCTGCTGGGTGGTCTCGAAGGGCCAGCACGCGGCGCGGTAGCGGGTACCCAGGGAGTGCAGCGGCACCAGCATCGACGCGTCGTTGGAGAACACCCCCACGTTGTTGGCCGGGTTGAACTGATGGGCGGTGACCGGGACCGTACTCTCGACGTAGAACGCGCGCATACCCACGAACGAGTCCTCGGCGTCGAAGCGCACCAGGTCGAACACCTCCAGCTCGCCCGGCTCGATCCGCTCCTGGACGTGCTCGCTGTGCCCCCCCATCTGGGTGATGCTGACCGACGCGTCGCCGGAGTTGGTGATGGGATTGCTGACGGTCACCGAGTACTGGGCCGCGTCCGCGGATTCCTCGGTGGCGCTGCCGTCGTAGTTGTTCAGATCGACGGCGAAGAACTCCTTGCCCAGGTAGCCCGGCAGGGGAGCCAGGGCGTAGTCGCTGCAGGCCAGCAGCGGAGTCAGCAGGGCGGCGCAGAGCAGAAAGGCGAGCGGTCGGACGAAGGACATCCCGGAACTCCTCGTCCCCGAGCATAGCCGGTCCGGGCGCTCAGGTGCGGGGAAGTCTTTGCCCGGTGGCCTCGACGCCGGGGCCGGTCACTCGGCAGGCGGGGTCGCCCCCTTCAGGATCCGTCCCTCGATCCGGAGAGACCCGGATCCCTCCAGCTGCATCGACACGGTCTCGCTCATCGGGGCGTCGGCGGCGATCGTCGCCGGCCCCCTCAGATCCAGGGAGACCTCCTCGCTGGTTTCGGGGTCGATCAGCAGCTCCCCGGCCATGTGCATGACCATGGTCATCATCTCGTCCGTCATGGTGATCTTCAGCTCGACGTTGAACACGGCCACTTCTTTGCCCGCGACCTTGCGGGTCTCGGTCAGACGGATCACGAAGGAGTCGAGGGTGACCTCTTCGGCGATCCCCAGGAGGTCCTGGATCTCGTCCGCGGGGATGTCCAGCGTGTCACCCAGGGCCATCGTCTTGCCCGACACCAGGGTACCGAAGGAGTCGTCGTCGTCGCCCTGGTCCTTCAGCACGCGGGCGGACTCCTCCTCTCCCACGGGCCGGCCGGCGGCATCGGTCACCTGGTACCCCTCGCCCGAGGTCCACAGCACGGTGTAGGTCTTCCCCTCCACCGGACAGGGCACCGCCTCCCGGAAGGTCCCGTCCGGGGACGACTGGACGTCCACCGTGCGGCAGGTCGGATAGCTGATCGTGGACTTGCGGAATCCCTCCTCCCTCGCGAGCAGGGTCTCGTCGGTGTGTTCCACCTCGACCTTTTGCTGCCCGGTCTCGACGATCACGACTCCGCCGATGGCACCGGAGATCGACAGGTCGATCGTGGTCTGGAACAGGGACGTGCGGGTGGTGCCGGGCGGATCGGGATGACGGGAGAAGTGGACCTCGGTGGCCGACGCGGCCGGGGTCAGGAGGGCGACCGAGAGCAGGGCGAGGGGGAGCTGGCGAAGGGCGAGCATGGGACATCCGGAGCTGGGGGGAACGGCGGCACCGGACGGCCGTCGTCCGGCGTGACCGGGACCAGGATATCCACCTCAGGGCGCGGCGAACAGCGGCGCGAACAGATCCCCCATGGCGTCGGCACCGTACGTCGAGGGGTGGACGCGGTCTCCCATGAAGAAGTCCGGGTGGGCGACGATGTCCATCGTGGACGTCGGATCCACGAACTCCACGTCCCCGGCATCCTCCGCGATCAGCCGGTATCGCGCAGACAGCTCGCCCAGCGCGTCGTTGCAACCGTCCCAGTCGCTGCCCGCGTCGTCCGGCAGCGTGTAGTAGCCCATGAGCACCATCGTGGCGTCGTTGGCCGGATCCGAGCGGATGTTCTCGAGCATGGCGACCATCTCGCCGGTCTGGCCCAGGGGGCCGACGATCTCGTCGATGGTGGCCGTGCAGTCCGGGATCGGTTCGCCGTCGGGCACACCGCACCCGCACTCCGCGTACAGGTCGTTGGCCCCGCCGTCGATGATCACGAACTCCCAGGCGCCCCCCTCCACGTAGCGGTTGGGGATGTCGAAGGGGCTGCCGTTGACCGAACTCATCCGCGATCCCGTGATCGCGCGGTTCTCCACGTAGCGTTCCACCTCGACTCCGGCGTGCTGGGGCGCGCTCTGGCACAGGTGCCCGTTGTACGCCAGCACCGAGTCCCCCAGCGCCAGGATCGAGGGGGCCACGTACGGATCGTGATCCGGCCCCCCCGGATACCCGTCCATCATCGGGCACAGGTCCTCGTAGGGGCCCCAGCCGCAGAGAACGAGCACCGCCATCGGGAATGCGCCGCGGAGCGCGCGTCGCAGGCTCGCTGTTGCCCTGGTTTCCCATCGATCGGACATCTCACCTCCCGCGGCCGCCGCCGTCGCGGCCTGGGAGGGTGGTCGACGCGGGGGCGCTGGGGTCACAGGCGAGCCGGTGATACCATGCGCCACCGGTCGGACGAGGAGCCCATGGATCAAGAGGAACGCAGTCAGGCCCTGGCCCCCGAGCCCGGCTGGTCCGAGCTGGAGAGCTGGCCCTTCCCCCACGGCAAGCCCGGCAAGTTCGTGGTGGGGGACGACTCGGGGACCCGCTACGACATCCGCTACTACCGCGACGACGCGGATCCGGACGTGCTGCACGCCAAGGTCTGGTTCGGGCCCGGCACGGAAGGGCCCCCCCGTCACGCCCACGGCGGCTCGATGGCCGCGATGCTCGACGAGGCGTCGGGTATGGCCTGCTGGGTGGCCGGTGTGCCGGTGGTCGCCGCCTGGCTCAACACCCGGTTCTTACGCATGCTCCCCATCGACCACGTGGTCCAGGCCCAGGCCCACGTCCACGAGCGCACGGACCGCCACCTGATCGTCCGCGCCCGCCTGTTCGACGAGACCGGCGACTACGCCTCCTCCGAGGGCCGGTTCACTGTGATCCGGGGCCAGGTTCTCGAGGTGATCCAGCGCTCGCTGGAGGGGCGGGACGAGGCCGACGGCTGACCCGACGGGGGATCACTCTCGCCAGTATTCCGGGCGCATGAGCGCGTCCGCGGGCACGACCCTGCCGCCGGCGGTCCCGAGGACGCCGGGGCGCAGCTCGAGCACCATCCACGCCCCGTCGTTGATCGGATCGATGGGGTAGGGGGCCTGGAGACCTCGCCGGCCCGCGGGGCGGTAGCCGAAGCGGGGGTAGTAGGTGGCGTGGCCGAGGACGAAGGCGAGGTCGGTGCCCGCGTCGCGGCTCGTGGCCAGGCCGGCCTCGGAGAGGGCGGTGCCAACACCCCGGCCCTGGGCCTCGGGCACCACGGCCAGCGGTGCCAGGAGGGTGGCGGTGAGCCCGGGCGCCCCATCGATCCGGACGGCGGTGAACAGGACGTGACCGACGGCCGCGTCTCCGTCCAGCGCCAGCAGGGACAGGACCGGGGCCGCCGTGGGATCCCCCAGCAGGTTCCGCGTCAGCTCCGCCTCGTCTTCCTCGCCGAACGCCGCCCGCTCCACGGCCAGGACGGCGTCGAGGTCCGCCTCGGTCGCCCCTCGGATCGTGAGCCCGGGGATCCCCTGGTTCATGGTCGTCCCCTCCTCCTACGGAATGAACTCCGGCGGAATGTAGGGCTCCTCGCCGCCGATGGGCCAGCAGTTCAGATCCAGCTGCACCCCCACATGGTCCGAGGGCCAGCAGATGGGGGCGGGGGAGGGGCCGCAGTCGGGGGACGAAGGCTCGTCGGCGAACAGTCGGGTCGCGACGCCGTCGCCGTCCGCGTCTGCCGGATCGTCGAACACGCACAGATCGGCGTGGGTACCCGCCACGAAGAGGTAGTCGATCCGCTCGTCGGTGTTGAGCGCCGGGTCCTCGAGCTGCTCGAGGGTCTCGTCCTCGCGCCCGGAGGTGCAGCCGACACCGGTGGCTGGATCACACTCGGGATTCCCCGCCTCGAGGTAGGCATCGACCCACCCCGCTCGGATGGTCTCGTCGTAGAGGAAGCTGTCGGGCGGGTCGTTGAGGTCCCCGGCGATGAACGAGAGTCCCGCTCCCCGCTCCCTCACGAGTCCGGCCAGCTGCACGGCCTGGCAGTCCCGCAGGGTCTCTGCCCCGGCGTCGACGCACTCCGAAGGGCACCCGTCGCAGGGATCCGGCCCGCCGTCCGCACTCGACGCCAGGTGGGTCGAGTAGAGGTCCACCGGCCCCCAGGGGTGGTCGAGGGTGGTCACCAGGACGTGGCGGAAGTCCCCCTCCAGCAGCACCAGCTCCACCTCGGACGTCGGGTAGCGACTCAGCAGGACCTCGTCGTCCACCCCGGTCTGCTCTCGGCCGACCACCAGCTCGTATTCGAAGTCGCAGGGATCTCCGAGCCGGGGCTCCAGCAGCTCCATCGTGGGGGACCAGACCTCCTGCAGGCTCACCACGTCCGGGCAACCCCGCTCGCCGATCTCGTCCATCAGCAGGTCCACCCGGTCCTCGAGCCTGCAGTGCTCCTGCTCGCAGAAGATGCCGTGGAGCAGGTTGAGGCTGACCACGGAGAGGCTCTCCCGCTCCGGTACGTCGACCACGTGGCAGGCCAGCGGCCCGGTGGCCAGGAGGAGAAGCAGCGGCGGGATCCGCGTGCGCATCGGCATCACCTCAGCGTCGCATCCTACAGGAGGTCCGCGGCGAAGGGGCACATCGAGGAGGGAGTCGGTATGCTTGGGGGACGGCTGGGGTGAGGACGTGTCGAGAACACTCCCGGGTTTCGTGGCGGCGACCGCGTTGGCGATGGGCGGCTGTGTGCTCCCCCCGAGCGAGGCGGTCGACCGGGGCATCATCGACGGCACGCTCACCCACGACCACCCGGCGGTGGCCGCACTGCTGGTGGACGAGGGCGCGGGGTTGTGTACGGTCACCCTGGTGGACGTGGATGCGGTCCTGACCGCTGGCCACTGTGCGGCGCTGGGCACTCCGGGGCACGACGACCTGGTGCTCTTCGGCGAATCGCTGTGGGGGACCGGAGAGACGTTCCGGGTCGTCGACAAGGCGGTCCACCCCGAGTACGACCCCGACGGGCCGGCCCACGATCTGGCCCTGCTGTTCCTCGATGGTCTGCCCTCCACCGAGCCCTTGCCCCTCAACGCCCTGGAGATGGACTCGACCTGGGAGGGGGAGACCGTCCGCCTCGTGGGCTTCGGCACCGACGACAGCTACTACGGCGATACGGCCGGCTGGAAACGGATGGCCGAGGGGGAGATCCACGACGTCTACGGGGACAAGATGTACCACCGGAGCGACGAACACGGGATCTGCGCCGGCGACTCGGGCGGGCCGGCGTTGATGAAGCTCGACGGCGAGTGGACCCTCCTGGGCGCGGCCTCGTACGTGTTCCCGCTGTCGGGGGGCCAGGATCCCTGCGGCGGACAGGGCGTCCACATGCGCGTGGACGCTCACCTGGACTGGCTGGGCGAACACATCGACGCCCCCGAGCTCGTGGCCGCACCGGAGTGGGAACCCGACGACGACGGTCTCGACACCTGCCAGTGTCGGGCGGGCGGCGCCTCCGGAGCCGTGGGACTGGGAACCCTCGGTGTCCTGGCCGGCCTGGGGTGGCTGGGCCGCCGCCGCGGAAATC
This sequence comes from uncultured Rickettsiales bacterium, assembly GCA_964542165.1. Classification (GTDB taxonomy): domain Bacteria; phylum Myxococcota_A; class UBA796; order UBA9615; family CAYRNR01; genus CAYTBN01. Next base: position 14,534 of record CAZITQ010000055.1, on the reverse strand, counting down.
GGGGCTGAGTCAGAAGTCGCGGCGCGGGGGGAGGGCCGCGGCCGCGACGAGCATCCCCGCCGCCAGCGCCACGGCGGACATCAGCGCCGCGAAGCCCGTCTCCACGCCCGACAAGGCGTCCTCGTGCAGCATGGCGGACAGGGCGTCGAACCCAACGCTTCCCGGGACCAGGAGCATGATCCCCGGCACCACGGGCACCAGCGATGGACGGCGGGTGATCCGGGCGAAGAGGTTGCCGAACAGGCAGACCGCCATCGAGCCGATGAAGGCCGGGGCGGGGGCGGGTAGCCATGCGCCGCCGATCTTCGATGCCGTCAGGGCCAGCAGGGCCGACGACACGATCCAGGGCGCGTCACGCCACCGGGCCCGGAACAGCACCAGAAGACACAGCGCCGCGACGACGGCCGCGATCCACACGGTCGCCCCGGCGAGGGGGGGCGATGGGACACCGACCCGGGCCGGCGGAAGGAGCGCGCCCACCTGGCTGCCCAGCACGACACCGAGACCGATCTGCAGGAACACCGTCGCCGCCCCGGTCAACCGCGCGGTACCCGAGACGAGGTGGCCGGTGGCCAGCTCGTTGGCTGCCACGGTGAGGGTCAGGCCGGGCACCAGCACGATCAGGCTCGACAGCGTCACCACGTGGGCCGAGAGCCCCGGGAAGAGCCAGCTGGCGGTCACCGACCAGGCCGAGGCGATCGCCCCGGCCAGCGGCAGGTACAGCCTGGACACCGCGGACACCCGGGACGCCAGGATCGCGAGCAACCCGACCTCGAGACCCACCACCCCCGCCGCTCCGATCTCGGCCCATCCCCCGCCGAAGAATCGCGCCGCTGCGGCGGAGACCAGGGCGAAGGCCGCGGTGCTCGCCGCGGGACCGTAGGGATCCGGCGAGGCCTCGATGCCCTCGACCAGCTCGCGGGCCGATGCCACGTCGACCCGGCCCCGCGCCAGGTCGTCGACCACCTCGTCCAGGCGCACCAGCTTGTCCAGGTGGAGGTCCCCGGGCTCGACCCGGGCAAAGGCGTGGCGCTGTCGGCCCGGCGGTCCGAAGGAGGCGCTGAGGGAGGTCGGTGTGGAGAAGAACTGACCCTCCAGGTCCAGGCGTTCGCTGACCCTCGAGAGGGTGGCCTCCTGTCGGTGGGCCGGAATCCCGTGCCGGTGGAGCGCCGCTCCGAGGGCCACGACGAAGGCCTCGTGACGACCTCGGGTGTCGTCTCGGTCTTGCGTCCGGATCTGGTGTATGTTCGACGCAGCGTCCATACTTACTAAGATAGTTACCGTGGGGCGCATATCTACCGAATAGAATGCGGAAATTGACCATGACCAGAGCTCTGGATCGAATCGACTTCGGAATCCTCACCGCCCTGCAGAACGATGCGCGGTTGTCCAACAAGGAGCTCGCCGGACGGGTCGGGCTGGCGCCCTCCAGCTGCCTGGAACGCGTCCGCCGGCTGCGGGCCGACGGGGTGCTGCGGGGATTCCACGCAGACGCCGCTCCCGAGGCGCTCGGGATCGGATTGCAGGCGATGATCTCCGTGCGCCTCCGCGTTCATTCCCGTGACGCGTTCGAGAGCTTTCGAGAGCACCTGCGCTCGCTGCGCGAGGCCGTGGCGGTGTACCAGCTGGGGGGCCTGGACGATTTCTTGATCCACGTGGCCGTCCGGGACGCGGATCACCTGCGGGAGCTGGCCATGGACCAGTTCACGTCCCGTCCCGAGGTCGAACGCATGGAGACCTCCCTGGTCTTCGAGTACCACCACACCCACGAGCTGCCCCGCTACCCGGAGTGATCGCCCGACGCCCTCGGAAGTCACTTCGGATTTCGACGGTTGGGCGTTACCCTGGGGGCGGCAATCCGCCGGCGGGCAGGGGGAGGGACGGGGCCGAGGAGATATCCATGCTCCAGTTCACCCGCTTGATCCCCGCTGTCCTGCTCACCTCGGCGATCGCGCTGCTCGGCGCCGGTTGTCCCGTCCCCGGGCAGCTGCTGATCATCGACGACGACGACGACGACGCGGCCGACGACGACGACGCGACGGGGGACGACGACACCGGTGACGACGACACCGGGGACGACGACACCGGCGACGACGACACCGGCGACGACGACACCGGGGACGACGACACCGGCGACGACGACACCGGGGACGACGACAGCGCACCGATGGTGGACTGCGGTCCGTTCGCCTTGCCCAACCAGATGGGCGAGCTGCGAGCCTACGCCGGCGAGGGGGCGCTGCAGATCAACCAGAACTGGTTGTGGAACGGCTGCGAGGTGGAGCGCCGATTCGTCGACGGGCAGCTCGACTGCGAGATCCTGTGGGAGGTCAACGGCGAGTACTACCACTGGGACGAGAGCTCGATGACCGCCCTGTACGAGCTGGAGTTCGAGGTCGACGAGGACGCCAGCACCTGCCCCCTGGAGCCGGACCACCACGAGCAGCTGTGGTACTACGCCGCCGAGTTCGACTGGGGCGACGGACAGATGCACCTGGCCTACTCGCACGAACCGTGGGACGACTTCCAGGGCTGGGCCACCGCGGACATCTCGGAGCAGGGCGCGACGGCCCCGTTCTCCTACCGCACCGACTTCTTCCAGTGAGCCCCGCGGGCGCGGTGCGCGCGGTCGTCGTTGACATGGACGGCCGCCGGCCCTAGTCTGCGCCGTCTTTCCAGGAGAGCGCAGTGCAGCGCAACGAAGCCATCCGAAACGTCGCGATCATCGCCCACGTGGACCACGGCAAGACCACCTTGGTGGACGCCATGCTCGCCCAGTCGGGGCAGCTGGAGGGCCGCCGGGACGTGGTGGAGCGGGTCCTGGACAACGACGACCTGGAGCGCGAGCGCGGGATCACGATCCTGGGCAAGGCCACGTCGATCCATCACGGGGGCATCAAGGTCAACATCGCCGACACCCCGGGGCACGCCGACTTCGGCGGCGAGGTGGAGCGGATGCTGACCCTGGTGGACGGGGTCGTGCTGCTGGTGGACGCCAGCGAGGGCCCCCTGCCCCAGACCCGGTTCGTGCTGTCCAAGGCCCTGGACGGGGGATTGCGTCCCATCGTCGTCCTCAACAAGATCGACCGCTCCGACGCCCGTCCAGCGGAGGTGCTGGACGAGGTCTACGACCTGTTCATCGACCTGGACGCCGACGAGGAGCAGATCGAGTTCCCGGTCTTCTACACCGACGCCCGCAAGGGGACCGCGACCGCCGACCTGGAGCGCCCCGGGGCCGACCTGTCCGTGCTGCTGGACGCCATCGTGGCCGCGATCCCGCCCCCCGAGGGGGACGCCACCGCGGTGCTCCAGGCCCTGGTGACCAACCTGGACTACAACGACTACATCGGCCGGATCGGCATCGGCCGGGTCCGCCAGGGCACCCTGCGGGAGGGGGAGATGGTCGTGGTCGCCGGCGAAGACGGCCCGACCCAGATCAAGCTCGGACAGCTCTACGTCTTCGAGGGACTCGAACGTCAGCGGGTCGCCGAGGCCGAGGCGGGCGAACTCTTCGCCGTGGCGGGGTTCGAGGAGATCCAGATCGGTGACACCATCACCGATCCCGAGACTCCCCGGCCCCTACCCCGGGTGCGGGTCGACGAGCCCACCATCGCGATGTTCTTCTCGGCCAACACCGGCCCCCTGTCGGGTCTGGACGGCAAGTACGTGACGTCGCGGAAGCTGCGCGAGCGGCTGCACCGGGAGCTGCGGGGCAACGTCTCGTTGCGGGTCGAGGACACCGAGCAGCGGGACACCTTCCGGGTCGTGGGCCGCGGTGAACTGGCCCTGGCGGTGCTCATCGAGACCATGCGCCGCGAGGGCTACGAACTGTGCGTGTCCAAGCCCGAGGTGGTGACCCAGGAGGACGAGGACGGGGCCACCCTGGAGCCCATGGAGCGACTGGTCCTGGACATGGCCGAGGACTTCCTGGGCGTGATCACCCCCAAGATCGCCCAGCGCAAGGGCAAGATGGCCGACATGCGGTCCCTGGGCAGCCGCGGCATCCGGGTCGAGTACGACATCCCCTCCCGGGGGCTGATCGGTTTCCGATCGGAGTTCCTCAACGACACCCGCGGGACGGGCATCCTCAACACCCTGTTCAACGGCTGGGCCCCCTGGGCCGGCCACATCCCCCTGCGAACGAGCGGCGCCATCGTCGCCGACCGGGCGGGCAACTCGACCAACTACGCCCTGTTCCACCTCCAGCCCCGCGGCCAGCTCTTCATCGGACCCGGCACGGAGGTCTACGAGGGCATGATCGTCGGCGAGAACGCCCGGACCAACGACCTCAACGTGAACGTGACCCGCAACAAGAAGCTCAGCAACGTCCGCGCCTCGGGCAAGGACGACGCCCTGTTGCTGGCCCCCCCCCGGCCGGTGGGCCTCGAAGACGCGATCCAGTGGATCGCCGAGGACGAACTCGTGGAGGTCACGCCGGTCCACATCCGGCTGCGCAAGAAGGCGCTCAAGGCCCACGACCGGCCCAAGAAGGAGCGCCGGGACGCGGACCTGGAGGCGGACGCGGCTCCGAGACGGGGAAGGCGTCGGTGAGCGAGTCCTCCCGCCAGCGCCGGCGCCGGCGCCCCCCCGGGGCCCGCGCACCCTGCCCCTGCTGCGGCCGGGCCGGACCCGTTCTGTGGACCTGCGGCTGCGGATTCTCGATCTGTCAGGTCTGCATGGACCACAACCTGTGGGGCATGACCTGCAACAACATCACCTGGGTCTGCCCCGACTGCGGCCGCAGCAACGGATTCGGCAACCAGTAGAGCGCGCGGAGCTCAGCCGCCCTCGCCGGCACACTCGTGGTCGGCGGGCGGGGCACGCGTCACGAGCAGCCCCTCCTCCCAGACCTGGGGCACGTGGGTCCAGATCTGCGCCAGGAGCGCGCAGCGCTCGTCCATTCCGGTGTCGGCTTCGACCGGCGCGATCTCGCGCCACACCCCGGCGGCCCCGGGTACCTCGGCCACCTCCAGCGCCGCGCGCAGCCGTGCGCGGGCCTCGTCCAGCTCGCCCCGCCCCGCGGCCACACGCGCCGAATCGACCACCGCTGCCGCCCACGCCTCCTGTGTCGCCCGCAGGTCCGCCCGGGTGGTCCGGGCCTGCTCCGCCAGCAGGACCGTGGTCGTCAACGACGCCAACGCCACCGCGCCGAGGACCGCCAGCGCCGTGATGATCAGGGCCCTGCGCCGTCGCGAGATGCGGATCTGCTGGGTCTCGCCGGCGGCGACGAAGGCCGGCACGAAGCCGGACGGGGGATGGGCCGTCTGTTCCAGCGCGATGCGGGCGTCCTGCAGGGCGTCGCCGCCCCACACCTCGTCGTCCGGTCGACCCCGCTGGTGCCACAGGTCCGCGGCCGTGACCACCTGCTCGAGCACCGAGCGCTCGTCGCGGGACTCCTCGAGCCATTCCGCCAGCTGAAGCCAGGTGTGGATCAGCGAGTCGTGGACCAGCTCCAGCTCGGGTTGCTCGTCCTCCACCCCCTTGCGGATGCTGATCAGCCGGGAGTTGGTCAGCCGATCCAGGGCGCGTTCCCCATCCTGTCCCAGCCCCTTGAGAGCGGCCGCCGTGGTGATGGTCCGCCGAGTGCGCTCCGGGGAGACGAGCCTCAGCAGGATCTCCCGGGCCGCCCGGTACTCCGAGGCGCTCAATCCCTCCATGACGCCGTCCGCGTGCTCGGCGAGTGCGCCGGCGACCCCGCCGAGGGACTCGAAGGCCTCCCTTCGCAAGAGCCGGCGGGTGCGGTCCCGGCGCTCCCACAGGGTCCGCGCGGCGAACTGGAGCATGGAGAGGGCGGCGGCCTCGCCCCGCACCTCCTGGACCATCCGCTCCGCCAGGTCGGGGTCCTCGAAGCGGTAGTCCACCAGGTGCAGGGGCTGGACCAGGACCTCCAGCAGGGCCTCGTCGTCCAGCTTGCGGATCACGGTCACCCGGCCGAGGACGTCGCGGACCTCGGCCCCGTAGGCCAGGCGGCCGACGAAGTCGTCGCGCAGGGTCAGGATCACGCGGAGCGACGCGTCGGGGTCGTCGGCGGCGGTGCACAGGGCGCGCATGAACGCCCGACGCTCCTCGCCGTCCTCCACCTGGGTCTGGACCTCCTCCAGCTGATCCACGAACAGCAGCACCGGCGCTCCGGCCCGCTCCGAGATCCGCTGCAGGGCCAGGTTGAGGCTCTCGGGGAACATCTTGAGGCGGCTGGCCAGGGCCTCGACGTCGTCGCCGAGGGTCTCGTCCAGGGGACGGACGTTGAGCTTGACCGGAGGTTGCGACTCGCTGCGCGCGCCGTACTCCGCCGTCCGCTCCTGGGAACCGGCGGCGTCTTCGCTGTCCTCGTCCACCACCGCCTCTTCGGTGCCTCCCTCGTCCACGTCGGCCGCGATAAGCCTCCGGGCCAGGGTGCGGAAGGGACGAGCTCCAGGCCGCATGCGAAGGACTCGCCAGCGGCCCTGCTCCCGCAGGCGGGGGAGGATCCCGGCCTGGACGAAGGAGGTCTTCCCGGCACCGGAGGGGCCGATGACCGGCAATACGGGCTCGGTCCGGACCCGCTCGACGAACGCGGCGATCTCCCCGCGGCGACCGAAGTAGACGTGGGCGTGGTGCTCGTCGAAGGGCGCCAGGCCCGGGTAGGGGCAGGACAGCCCGCGGACCGGCTGCCGCGGAGGTTCGATCCACTCGTGGAGCGCCCGGGCGACCTCGGCGGCGCTCGGTCGCCCGTCGGCCGCCTTGATGAGGCACGCGAGGACGATCTCCCTCAGGGCGTCGGGGGCCATCGCCAGCTCCGTCGCCACCGGCACCGGTCGCGGGGAGCAGATGTCGAGGGCCAGCGGGGTCGTCCGATTGGGCACACGGTAGGGGTGGCGGTCGGTCAGCAGCTCGTGGAGGATCAGTCCCAGGGCCCAGATGTCGGCGGCCTCGGTGGCCCCACCCCCCCGCCAGAGCTCGGGAGCCATGTACGTGGGCGTCCCGTAGATCGCCGCCTGCTCGGCACGGGGCGTATCCGGGGAGTACTCGGCCGAGGCCCCCTGCCAGCGCTCCGCCCCCTCGTCGTCCGCGTGCCGGACCCGCGCCAGCCCGAAGTCCACCACGCGGATGCGGCCGTCGGCCGGCAGGAAGACGTTGTCGGGCTTCAGGTCCCGGTGGAGCACATCGGCGCCATGGGCCTCGGCCAGGGCTTCGGCAGCGGCCAGGGCGATGCGCGCGGCCTCCCGGATGCTCGGTCGGCGCTCCCGGAGCCTGGAACGCAGGCTCCTCCCCTCCAGGTACTCCAGGGCCAGGTAGGGCTGTCCCTCGTGCTCGCCCACGCCGTAGATCGCCACGATGTGCGGGTGGTTGAAGCGGGCGGTCGTGCGGGCCTCGAACAGGAAGCGGGCCATGGCCTCGGACGAGCCGATCCGGCGTCGGTGGATGACCTTGAGCGCCACCCGGCGACCGAGCTGGGTGTCCCTGGCCAGATAGACCTCGCCCATCCCCCCGCGGCCCGCCAGGCGCACCACCCGGTAGTGATCCACCAGCGTGCCCCGGGACAGGGCGGGCAGGGGGGAGGTGGGGAAGCGGGTGGGATCCGGGGCGTCCCCATCGCTGCCGCCGGGCGGCGGCTCTGGCGTCCCGGGTAGCTCGCGCCCCCCGAGTTCGTCCAGCGACGGGCCCAGGGCGTCGGGCTCCCCCACGGAGATCTCGAACGACTCCGTCTCCGCAGACGGCTCGGCTCCGATGATGCCGATGGGCTCGGGTGGGCGGGGGTGTTTCATGTTGACGCAGGGCTATTGTGGGCCGATGGACCGGCAACGGCAACCGCCCGCACGCGCGGGCGGAACAGGCCGGCTACCATGGGCCCATGGACCTCTTCGGCCACGTCGCGGCGTCGTTCCTGGTCGGCAGAGCGGCGTCCTCCGATCCCGCGCATCGTCGGGGCACCACGGCGGCTGCCCTGATCGCCGGACTCGTCCCGGATGTGGACGCGGCGACCTACCTGGTGTCCGCGGATCTCTTCCGCCGGGTGCATCAGATCTGGACCCACAACCTGGTGGCCCTCGCCCTGCTGCCCGGAGCGATCGGCCTGGGAATCGCCCGGATCGCGGGGATCCCCAGGGGGCCGGCGATCCTGGCCGCGTACGGCGCGATGGCGTTGCATCTCCTCGGTGACCTGATTGGACTTTGGCCGGTGCCCCTGTTTCAGCCGTTCTCGGACCACAGGGTCGCCTGGTTCCTCCTGCCCCAGGACTTCTGCTGGAGTCTGGACGCGATCCTGGTGGGCGGTGCCGCGCTGACGCTGTGGGATCCGGTGGCGGAGGGGTGCTGGAGAGTGCGGGGGGTGCTGGCGGTCACCCTGGCGGCGGCCGGTGCGTGGCTGGTGTGGGTCTGAGGGAGCCGGGGCTCGCTACTCGTCGTCCTCGTCTTCGTCCTGGTCCTCGTCCTCGTCCCCGTCCTCGTCGTCCCCGTCCTCCCAGTCGTCGAAGTCGCCCTCGCCGTAGCAGTCGTCCAGCTCTTCGAGGATCTCGTCGCACAGCGGGTCGTCGTCACCGAACTCGTCGATGCAGAACATGTACTCCTCCTCCAGCTCGTAGCAGTCCTCCTCGAAGTCGTCCTCCCAGTCGTCCATGTCGTCGTCGTCGTCGTCGTCGTCTTCGGTGCCGATGGTGATCAGGTCGTCCGGCAGGGTGATGGTACAGGCCTGGACGAAGAGCCCGGCCAGTCCGAGCACCAGCAGCTGCAGCAGGGGGAAGCGCAGGGCCGCGCGGAAGATGTTCATCGTCGAGATCGGCTGTCCGGGATCGTTGTCGAGGGTCATCGGAGTCTCCAGTCGCCACCGTGAAGTGGGGGCCCGGGGGATGTGGCGTGTTCCCACCGGCCGTCGCTCTCGGGGGAGGTACGGTCGGACCCGGCCAGAGGGGGCGGGAACTGCGGTTACCAGGGCATTACCAGCGCCGACGTCCCCGCCTTGACCGGTTTCGGGCATCCCCTCTACCATCCGCTCCCATGGGACACGGGAACCGGATCGCCAGGGTCTACCCCCGCCTCGACGTGGGGGGAGCCGAGCGGGGGATCCTCCAGCTGCTGGAGGCGCTCCCCGACACCCACATGGTCGTGACGCACGTGGAGGGGCTCCTGGCGCCGGAGGCCCGGATTCGGGCGGACCGGTACACCCTCTGCGGTCCCCCCAGGTTCGCCACGCTGCTCGACGCCCTGGCTGGCAGCGAGGTGGTGCACCTGCACACCATCAACGACCATCCGCTGAGCGCCCTCGCCGCACAGCTGGCGGGCCCCGCGGCGCTGGTGCAGACCGTGCACAACCGCTTCGAGGCCCAGGCGAGCCTGTTCGTGGACCACAGCATCGCCCTGGGACCCGAGTCGGCGGCGCTGCTGGACGCGCCGGCGCGCACCCGGGTCATCCGGAGCGCGGTGGACGTCCCGGGAGAGCTGCCCGAGTTCCTCCCCTGGAGGGCGGCCGGTCGACCCCTGCGGCTGGTGGAGGTCCGCCGTCCGGACAAGGAGATGGCGTTCACCCTCGAACAGCTCCTGTCGCGACCGGCGCTCGCCGATCTTCGGTGCGAGGCGCGGATCGTGGGCTGCGAGGGGGCGTCGGCGGACCCGCGGATCGTCTACCTCGGGCCCCTGGCCGACCCCCGGGCCGAGGTGGAACGGGCCGACGTGCTGGTGCACGGGTCGGCCACCGAGACCTTCGGACGGACCGTGGCCGAGGCGATGGCCTGGGGCACGCTGCCCGTGGCCACCCCCGTGCCGGCCTTCGCCGACGCCTTCGCTCCCGATGACGAGGGGAAGGGCGGCCTCACGACCTTCCGCGGCTTCGAGCTGGACCCGGCCGCGGTCGAGCTGCGGGGACTCCTGGACGGGCCCCTGGCCGATCCGGGTGCCCACGGCCGGCTCCGTGCCGCCCATCACCGGAGGGTCTCGGAGCGGTACTCGGTGGAGGCCATGGCCTCCGCGACACAGGCCCTGTACCGGGAGGTCGCGGCGGAGGATCGGTTGGCGGAGCGCAGCTTCCGCCCCGAGGACCTCGAGGGCGGCGACGTGGATCTCTTCGGGATGCTGGTCGACGACCTGCTCGAGGGGCAGCCCCCGCGTCTGGTGTCCCGCCACGGCGAGCTCTCCCCCCGGCTCCAGGGGATCTTCCTGTGGCTGCTGGCCCGGACCGGCAGGGTGCCCGCCCGCCCGTCCCTCGCGGCCCTCGCCCGGGCGCTCCAGCTGCTGGGCGATCGCCCCGTGGTCTGCCTGGACCTGGCGCGCGCGCTCCGCGGGGGCGGACGTTCGGCCCAGGCGCTGCCCCTCCTGATCCGCTACACCCAGCTGCGGCCCTGGAGTCTGGCCGGCTGGGTCGAGCGGATCGATCTGCTGGCGCAGGCGGGCCAGCCCGGCCCCGCCCTCGAGGCGCTGGACGAAGCCCTGGTCCACTGCCCCGGCGTCCCGGCGCTGTCGGACCTCCGGGGGAGACTCGCCGCTGCGCTTCGCTGATCGACGAACCGACTCAACCTGCGGTGCCAGCGTCCGATGGTACGGGGGAGGGCGGCCGTGAGCGCGCGCGGTGCGCGGACAGGCGCCCGGGACTCGGGACGGGAGACGAGGGCATGCTACGGGACGGCGGAGAGCCCAAGAGCGACGGGGCGAAGATGGACGTCGAGGGCGCGCGGGACCTCCTGGAGCAGCTGATTCCCCAGGTGAACGCCCACTTCCGGGCCCACCGCAAGGACCCGGCGTCCGTGGACCTGAACCGCTACGCCCGTCTGCTCAAGCTGCTGGAGCGGACCCTGGACCTGTGTGGATCCCACCTGCAGCCCGACGCCCGCTATCACCTCCACCGGTCCCTGCACAACCAGGTCTTCATGCTGGGGCTCGACCCCCTCTTCGCGGTCGCCGCGGCACCCCGGGGGGTCAACATCCAGCTGACCAATCGCTGCAACCTGCGCTGCATCATGTGTCACCACGACCGCCTCCAGGTGGAGCCCCACGACATGCCCCTGGAGCAGGCCCGGCAGGTCCTGGACCAGTGCGCAGACCTGGGGGTCACGTCGGCCTGTCTGCAGAACTTCGGTGAGTCGTTCCTCTACAGGGAGCTGCCCCAGGCCATCGCGCACGGCGTGTCCCGGGGCCTGGAGGTCACGGTGGTCTCCAACGGCACCGCGCTGCCCGAGGCGATGGCCCGGGCGGTGGTCGAGGCGGGGCTGCACAAGATCGTGTTCTCGGTGGAGGGGCACAGCGCGGCGCGCTACGAGGCGATCCGCGTGGGTGCCCGATTCGAGCGTGTGCGGGACAACGTCGCCCGCCTGCGGCGCGTGCGCGACGAGCTCGACAGCGATCTGAGGATCGAGATGCACACCGAGCTGTACGAGGAGGACGAGGCATTCCGACGCGACTACGAGGCCTTCTGGGATCCCTGGGCGGACCAGTTCTCCTATGCCGATCTGACCCCGTTCCCGGGCATCGAGTACCTCGATCGGCAAGGCCACAAGGTGCGCTTCGGGGGCGCGCCGACCCACGCCCCCAGCCCCTGTCTGTCGCCCTTCCGCTTCGCGGTGGTCAAGTCCAACGGCGACGTCGTGCCCTGCTGTGTCGACCAGAACCACGATCTCGTGATGGGCAACGTGTTCGAACAGGGATTGGCGGCCGTGTGGCGGGGGCGGGCATACCGGACGCTGCGGGACGCCGCCCGTCGCTCGGACTACGGTGGGCATGGGCTGTGCCAGACCTGCCCCAACATGGCCCGCGACACCGCCGTCGAGAGGGTGAGCTGAACTACCGCCGGGCCTCGTCCCGGGCGCCGTCGATCAGGGCCTGGCGGGTCGACTCGTCCATGCCCTCGAGGGCGCGCTCGAGGACACCCAGATCCCGGTCACAGAAGATCCAGGCGCCCCGCCCCACGTCCGGCAGCGAGGTCGGAGGATCGGCCCCCAGGTTCCGGGTGAGGAAGTGGCCCAGGGCGCCTGGTTCGGCGCACCCGCACTCGCTGGCCAGGGGATCCGGCGCCGGTCCCAACAGCCGCTCCCGCAGGGGTTCGGAGCAGCCCTCCACGTGGTGGGTGGCCCGGCCCACGTCCGGGGAGGCCCGCCCCTCGTCGACCACCCGCTGGAAGTGGGCGAGGTCGTCGCCGTCGACCCGCCGCAGTCGGAGCTCCTGCCACAGCTCGATCCCCTCGTAGCTGGCACCGGCGCGCCACGCCCGCGGGTGCAGGGTGCCCCACGCGTCGATCAACCCGGCCATCCCCAGCAGGAGCGCCAGGCCCACCCCGACGGTCCTCAGCTTCGGAGGGGCTGCGGCGGTCGACAGCAACGCGCTGGCCGCCAGCATGGCGTACAGGCCGTGGAGGCGGTGGACGGGCTGCGGGTCCCCGTCGAGCAGGATCGCCGCGATCGTACCCAGGGCCCACAGGACCACGAACCGCCGGGCGTGGACTCCCGCATCGGGGGTGCCCGCGCGTCGGGACGCGACCACCGCCGACAGGCCCACACCCAGCCCCAGCAGGAGCAGATAGGGCAGCGCGGTGCCGAGGGCGGCCGGTGCGCCGGGGAAGGCCCTCGGGAGGCCCCGGACGAGGGAGAGCAGCGAGGTGTCCCCTCCGACCCGGGGTAGGAGGGTGTCGTCCGCCGGCCAGCCCGTCACGATCTCCCCGCCGTAGACCCACACCAGGAACCCCAGGGCGAGCAGGAGGGCGCCCACCGATCCGGCGAGCCCGGCCAGCACCGGGCGGCGGGAACGGCTCCACAGCGCCACGCCCGCCAGAGCCCCGACGGCGGGGAGGTTTCCCCGGTAGGCGACCACGGCGATCCCGAGCACACCGCCTGCGACGAGCCAGGGCCACAGGGGCTGCCGGGCCCGTCCACCCGCGGTGAGCACCAGCGCCGCCAGCAGGGGGAAGACCAGGAACTCGGTGTGGTTGCCGAAGGGCAGCAGCTGCCAGGTGACCGCAAAGCTCGGGGCCAGGATCCAGGGCAGCAGGCCGAGGATCGCCGCGCGGATCCCGCCGAGTCGCTGCAGCAGCAGGGCCAGGACACCCACCGCCGCAGCCTCCGAGAGCACCGTCACCGCGTGCATCGACCACACGTTCAGGCCGAGGATGGGCGACAGCAGCGCCGTACCTACCGCGATCCAGGCCGTGCCCTGGGCGAACTCCATGTAGATGTAGTCGCGCAGGATCCCCCGCAGCCCCAGGTCGAACCAGCCCAACTCCCCCTGCAGGTCGGTGGCCAGCCGGGAGAATTGCAGGAACTCCGGGTCGTACAGCAGCGGCGCCAGCCCCAGCAGCTGGGCCGTGCGCAGCGACAGCAACACGCCCACCGCCGCCACGGCGACGGCCAGCGTTCGCGGGAGCCCCGGCGCGCGGAGCATCGAGGTAGGACGGCTCATGCGAGGGGTGTTCCGAGGGGAGGAATCGTACCATCCCCCGGGCGCGTTCGACGGGAATCAGACGAAGAGCGAGAGCTGTTGCGCAGCGGGCGGGGAGTCGGCCCGGTCCCGCGGACCACGGACCTTTCGCTCCACCTCGGGCCCGGCCTGACCCAGAACGGTCATGCCACCCCGCGCAGGGCTGTGGCGCCACTCGTGGTCCAGGATCTCGTCGAAGGAGGGGCCGTCGCGGGCCTCGCGTTCCAGGATCCGCAGGCGGCGTTCCACGCGCCGCAGGGCCTCGAGCTTGTCGGTGCGGCCGATGCGCGCCCGGTCCACGGTGCCGCGCAGGGCATGAAGCGTCCTGTCGTAGACCTTCAGCGGGACCGGGTGGGGGTGGCCGTCCTTGCCCCCATGGGCGAAGGCGAAGCGTGCCGGGTCGTCGAAGCGGCTCGGCGCTCCGAAGGCCACCTCGGAGACCAGGGCGATGGCCTGCATCGTCCGCGGGCCCAGCCCGGGGGTCAGCAGCAGCTCGTCGAATCGATCCGTCCCCGCCTCCTTCGCGGTGGCCAGGACGCCGTGGACCCGCCGCAGGAACACGTCGCTGGCCCGCACTTCGTGGTGAGCCGGCATCTGCAGGTGCCGGTCGGAAACGATCCGCCGCAGCTCCTCCACCGCGGCGCCCGGATCCCCCTCGGTGAGCTCGACCGAGGTCTCCCGCGCGACGCCGGCCCGCCGGTCGGTCAAGTTGACGATCGTGCCCTGGTTCGCTCCGATCACGGCGTCGTGGGGTTCTTCCACGAAAGAGGTAACCGCCTCGGAGCGCCAGTGGTAACGCCGGGCCTGGCGCCGTTCGCCGTTCATGCCCTGCTGCACCACCACCCAGTCGCCGTCGTCGGTGAGCACGAAGGAGTGCAGGTAGAGCTGGAACCCGTCCTGCAGCGCCACCCCGTCGACCTTGGCCACCAGCTTGCTGGTGCGCACCAGGTCGTCCCCGTCCAGCCCCAGTCGCCCGGCCAGCCGAATCAGCTCCTCGGGGGTCCGCCGCGAGTGCTTGCCCCGCCCGCCGCAGACGTGGAGCCCCAGGTCCCCCGAGCGCGGGCCGAGCCCGCGTTTGAGGGCGCCCATCACCGAGGTGGTGATGCCCGACGAGTGCCAGTCCATGCCCATGGCCGCGCCGAAGGCCTGGAACCAGAACGGAT
>CAZITQ010000054.1:26351-42317 GCA_964542165.1 uncultured Rickettsiales bacterium | reverse complement strand
GGGGGGGGTTGGCGGGTCAGTTATGTTTTCTTGGGTACTTGGCGGGGGGGGTCTGCGGTGCGGGCATGGTCGGACTCGGCCGCGGGCGCTGAGCGCCCGTCGGAAACGTCGTGGTCCCCCTCTTCGTCCTCGACCACCACCACCGGCCGCTCCCGCCCCTCACTCAACCACACCCTCACATCCTTCGCCGTCAACGCCCGATCCGGCACCAGCTCCACATCCACCGGCGTCCGTGTCGGCAGCTCCCGCGCCGCCCACTCGGCCAGACTCCGCTGCAGGTCGCCCGCCACCAGCGACCGGGGCAAGCCGATGGCCGCCAGCTCGTCCGGGTTCACCCGCAGACACACCCGCGTCCCCCGCTCCACCTCCCCCTCGCCCCTCCACTCCCCCACCTGCAGCAAGGTCACCCTCGCCGCCCGCTCCAGGTCATCCAGCTCGATGGCCAGCTTTCGTCGGGAATTGCCGATCATGGTTCTCGCCTCCTACCGGTACCGAGGGATTGAGCCTCGGGTTTGTTGCGCAGTACGCGCTCCACATCCAACCCCCGCTCCTTCAACAACGCCTGGAATCGCTTCCGCGATCGATGGATCCGCGACCTCAACGCCACGTCCGTCTCCAGCCCGAGTTCCTCTCGCATGGCGGCCCGGTCCAGGGCGCCGAGGGCGTGGGCGATCTCGAGCTGGAGGGTCTGGCGGTCGGAGGGGGGGAGGTCGTCGAAGGCCTGCCAGAAGGCGGCCTTGTGGCCGAGGATTCGGGTGATGGTGACCATGTCGGCGGGAATCCGGGTGGCCGGGTCGCCGGGCTTGGAGTCGTAGACCCGCAGGGGGAACTCGCGGGTGTGGGCGTGGCGGCGCAGGGGTTCCCGGGCGCCGCGGACGATGGTGCGGCGGAAGTAGGCCGGGAAACGGGCGGGGTCCTCCATCTGGCCCGCCTTGTCGATCAGCTTGTCGATGCCGCCGTCGAAGAGCCAGGTCATCCGCTCCTGGGACAGCTCCTCGAGAACCTCGCGCCGGCCGCCGACACCGGCGAAGACCATGTCCCGGACCGCGCCACGGAGCTGCCGGGCCGCCCGCTCCCGCACTGCGGGCTTTTCGGAGCGGCAGCGGTGCAGCACCAGGATCAGGGGCTGGCCGCTCACGCGCGCCTCCCCCCCGGGGTCATCCGGCGCAGGGCCTCGTCCAGGGCCGAGGCCAGGGGGCGGGCCGCCCGGGTCCGCCGGTCGGGCCAGGTCTCCAGGGCGCGGATCACCGGTCCGACCACCGAGCTGCGGTGGCCGGACAGCAGCCGCCTGAGCGCCGCCGTTCGATCCACGGGCTCGCCGATCTCCAGGCCCTCGCGGATGCGGGCGAAGCAGCGGAGACGGGGCTTGAAGCCCGCCAGCAGATCCAGGAGCAGCACCGCGGCCGCGTAGACGTCCGTCCACGGCCCCTGCCGCTCGGCCAGCTCCAGCTGCAGCTGCTCCAGCGGCGCGTAGTCCTCGGTGCGGGGGGGCGGGAAACCCAGGTAGGCCAACCTCGGATCCCGCAACGACAGGGCAGCGCCGAAGTCCACGAGCACCAGCCTCGGGAGCTCGGACACCCGGTGGGGCTGGTCGTGCAGCGCGTCCAGGACCGCCGTGTCCGGCAGCCGCTCGAACATCACGTTGGGCGGCTTGACGTCCCGGTGCAGCAGCCTGGCATCGTGCAGATCTCCCAGGATGCGCAGCAACTCGGCGCCCCAGTGGAGGGCCGCGGCGGCGGGCAGACCGCTCGGGTAGGCCTTGAGCAGGAATCCCAGCGTCCGGCCCTCGACCCGCTCGGTGACCAGATACGGGGTTCCGCCCATGGCGCCGGCCCGGGCCGCGAGGAAGGGGTCCACCAGCTCCCCGTGCTCCACCAGTCGCACCACCCCAGGGATCCCCTTCTCCCGGGCGATCTCCAGGGCCCGGGCTTCGCGGCGGAAGCGCTCGCGGAACTCGGCGACCGTGCCAGCGCGTTCGGCGGGCGACATGCGCAGCAGGAGATCGGAGTTGGGGGCGTGGGCCCGCTTGATCACCACCCGCCGCCCGGTCCCGCGCTCGGTGGCGGCGAAGGAGGCCGCCTGTCCGCCCACGCCGAGGGGCCGCTCCCAGTCCACCCGGTAGCGCAGGTCCAGGGCGGCGGCGGGGATACGCCGGGGTGGGCTGCGCCGGGCCCGGCGGGCGTGTCGGGACCGCAGCCGGGCGTCCAGCGACTCCCGTGATCCGCGGGGGGAGGCCCCCAGGCCCACGCCGGCGGCCCGCGCCCGCACCCGCGCCCGCAGGCCCAGGGCCAGCACCTCGGGATCCACCGAGCCCGCCGCCAGACGATCGATCCGGGCGATCACCTCCCCTGGAACCGGCGGCGACCCGTCCATCCGATGGAGCAGCGAACGCAGGATCGCCACCCGCTCTCCGGCGCTCCCGGCGGCCTCCGCCCGTCCGACCAGGTCGCAGATCTCCTTGACCCTCCCCTCGGCGTCCGATTCATCTCTCCCGCCGCTTTCCACGGTCCCCGCGAACACGTCGTCGGGGCGGCTGAGCCGGTTGGTCGCGAATCCCTCGTTGGTGCCGAACACGTGTTCCTCCTTCACCGGCGAGTGCAGCTCGCCTCTGTGGGTGAGAGGGGCGGAGACCGGGGAATGTTGCAGGGGGATGGGACGAGGCTCAGCGGCTGCCCAGAGTATCCACCGCGATCCGGCGGGGGACGCCGGCGGTCAGCAGGACCACGTCCCCCCCGGGGGTCACGTCCAGGGCCTCCAGCTCACCCGCCTCGGCGGCACCCCGGGCCCACCAGGTATCCCAGCCCCGCCAGCGCGACCCCCCGGTGTAGCCGTACCTGACGAGGCGGGGTGGGCGACCGTCCACGCCGTCCACCGCCGCGTAGAGGCTGCCCGTCGGATCCCCGGGGTGGGCAGCGAGGCCGCGCACCGGGGAGTTCAAGGGAAGATCGTGGTTGTGGACGGGGGTCAACTCGTCCCCGAGCAGCCTGAACAGGCCCCGGTCGGTGGCCACCCAGACCGACCAGGCCGCGTCCACGGCGAGGTCGGTCACCTGCCCGTCCGGGACCGGGATGGGCTCGCCGGGGATCCCATCCTTGGAGACCCGCCGCAGGTGGGTCCGGGCCCGCGCCGCCGCGATCTGTGGGTCCGGCGCATAGCGCTCGGGGAAGGGGTTGTAGGCCAGGACGGCGGCGCCGTGGCGCACGGCCACCACGTGGTCCACCGCCCCCGGAGTCCCCCCCTGATCCGGCCCCACCACCAGCTCCACCCCGCAGGCCGGGGACACCCGGGCGGCCCCCCGGTCGGTGGCCACCCAGGCCACGGCCTCCACGCCACCGGGCTGCTGGGAGAGGTCCAGCACCCGTCCATCCGGGAGGCCGTCCTGCGGGCCGATGCGGTCGACCCCGCCCTGAAGGTCCACGTGGACCACCCCCGACAGCAGGTGCCCGGCCCAGCAGCCCTCGGGGGATCCATCCAGGGCGGTGGCCCACTCCCCCGCGGGCCCCAGCGGGACGTGGACCGGCGAGTCGATGCCGGTGACCAGGAGCCCCGCCGGCCGGGCCCAGCAGAGTACGTCAGAGGCGCCCCCCTCACCGGCCGCGATCCGTTCCCCGTCCGGGACGCCGTCCAGGGTCAGGGGCCGGCCCGGCTCCTCGCCGACCGTCAGGCGCGACGCGCCCCTCTCGCCCAGGGCCCAGACCGCCCCGCCCGGCTCACCCGTGACGGTGGCGGCGGAAAGGAACGCCTGGCCGTCCCGGTCGCCGAAGACGTCGAAGGATCCACCGTCGGCGGCGAAGCGCACCACCGCTCCGCGGTAGCGGATCCACACCCCGCCGAGACCATCGACCCAGGGCGCGGAGCTCGGGACGCCCCGGAGAGCGCGGGGACGCTCGAAGCGGGTCCATCCGTCCCCGCCCGCGTCCCGTCGGTGGAGATCGCCGTCCCCGGTCGCGACCCACAGCGTCCCCGAGTCATCCCGAAAACGACTCACCGCGGGGCCCGCGCTTCCCGCGGGGATCTCGAGTTCGAAGGGTCCCCACTCGCGGCCCCAGAGCGAGGAACGGTGGAACCCGTTGGAGGTCCGCGCCACGAGGCTGCCGTCGGGCTCGACCCCGAGCCCGAGGATCGGCTCCGTGCTCGTCTTTCCCCCGGGCCGGCGAACCGTCGTCGGCCGATCCAGGAAGGCGCCGTCGAGCCGCACGACGACGGGGCCGGAGTAGGTCCACAGCTCGCCGTCCTGGGTCTCCACGATGGGATTCACCTTCCGGGGATCTCCACCGTCCGGGACGCGGACCTCGGTCCATGGACCGCCGTCCGCGGACCGCCGGATCCAGCCGCCCCAGCGCCCCATCCAGAGCTCCCCGGACGCGGTGCGGTGGAAGGTCCCGTAGGTGCCGCGGGTGTCCCGCATCGGCAGGTCCACCTCCCGCCAGTCCCCGGTCGACCGCTCGAAGTGCACCAGCTGGCCGCCGATCCAGCCCGTGCCCCGCTCGGAGAGCCCGCCGTCGACCCCCAGGAACCAGAGGTCACCCCGGGTGTCCGCGTGGATCCTGCGCAGGTTCCACCCCGGGACCCCCGGCTCCGGGTGCAGCGTCAGGGTCTCCCAGGCCCCGGCGACCGGGTCGAACACGCTGACTCCCCCGGCGTCGGTGGCGACCCAGATCCGGCCGTCGTCCGCCTCCAGCAGCGCCTCGATCCGGGGGCAACCGCGCCCCACCTCGTGGGACCAGCGGCGCCACTCGCCGTCGGCCGGATCCCAGCGGACGAGACCCTCGCCCCGGGTGCCGAACCAGATCCGGCCGCGGCGGTCCTCGTGGATCAGGCTGATCCCGAACGCGCCCCCGGTCAGGCCCATGTCCTCCCAGGTGTCCTCGTCGGGGTGGTAGCGCCACAACCCCTGCCCGAGGGTCCCGACCCACAGGTCTCCCCGAAGATCCTCGCGCAGTGCGAGCACGTCCCAGGCGCCCGGGTGGTCGTCCGAGGGGCCGCGCACCGGGATATCGGTCCAGGCGCCCGGCATCATCCGGCTCACCTGCATGCCCATCCCCGCGATCCAGATCGTGCCGGAGCGGCCCTGGTGGATCCGGTCCACCTCCCAGTCCACCCGCGGGGTGAAGTCCAGCTCCCCCGCAGGGCTGGTGACCGCCCCGCCGTCCCCCCCGAGCCAGACCTCCAGCGCCACGTCCTCGACCACGGTCTGGGAGCAGTGGGGCACCCCGCCATCGCCGCGGTCGGGCACCTGCCAAGTCCCCGTGTGGGTATCGAGCACCGACACCCCATCCATGAAGTCCACGAACCACAGCTGTCCCCGGCAGTCCTCGGCGATCCACATGGCCCCCCGGTGCCAGTCGGGGCGGCTGTCCGGGAGCCCGGCCACGGCCCACTGCCCCGTCTCCCGGTCCAGCGAGGCGATCCCGCGGCTCTGGCCGAACCACATCGTCCCGTCCCAGGCCTCGTGGATCGCCATCACCGCGCCGCGCTCCACCACGCGGTGCGTGGCGTAGGTCGTCCAGCGCCCGTCCGCCGGGTCGTAGCGGCTGGCGCCCCCGGTCAGGGTGCCGATCCAGATCCCCCCGTCGCGGTCCTCGGCCAGGGAGAGCACGTGGGGATCCAGCAGTCCCGGGGAGTCGACCGTCTCCACCGGCCACAACTCCCACGCCGGCTCGTTCCAGGGGGCGGCCAGCGCAGGGGCCGCCCAGGCCAGCAGCACCACGCAGGTACCCACGGACCTCATCGCCCCCTCCCCCGCACCAGCTGGCCCCCGGCCATCACCACCGCCTCACCCCCCGGCGTGACCTCGAGCATGTCGATCCGCACGGCCTCCGGGAGGCCGTCCGCGGTCGTCAGGGTCTCCCAGCTCCCGCGCACCGGGTCGTGGACCACGAGATGGGCAGGTTCGTCCTCGCCGCCATCCAGCGCGAGCCACACCCGGGGATCTTCGCCCGAGGGGTCCACGGCCACGTGACGCAGGGGCACGTGAATCGAGGGCAGGGGAGCCGGAACGTGGACCAGGCCCACGCCCGCGGACCGGAACAGCCCCACGTCGGTGGCCAGCCAGACCACCCCGGCGCCGTCCACGGCCAGGTCGAGCACGTCGTCGGCCGGGATCTCGACCGGGAGGCCGACCTCCCCCTCCGCGGAGACCCACAGCAGGTGGAGGACCTCCCGTTCCGGCCACGCGTCCGGGTCCAGGAACCACCGGGTGTCGAAGTCGTCGTAGACCAGGAGCGCGCCTGCGTCGGGCAGCGCAAGGATCCGGTCCACGGCGCCGGGGCTGCCGCCGTCGTCCACGCCGACGGTCGTCAGCACACCAGCTTCCATGTCCACCAGCGCCGCCCCGTCGTTGGTGGCGGCCCAGACCCGCGCGCCGCCGGTCCCCGGGACGATGGAGAGATCCAGCACCAGGGGATCGGGCAGCCCCTCGGCGACGCCGAAGCGCCACAGATCGCCGTCCTGTCCGGCGAACACGACGCCGGAGAGGAAGTGGCCTGCCCAGCAGCCCGCCTCGCCCCCGGCCAGTGCGGTGTTCCATTCCCGCGCGGGGGACAGCGGGTGGGTGACCGCACCGGCCTGGTCGGTCCACATCAGGCCGCTGGGCCGGGCCCAACAGACCCCCCCCACGGCTCCGGAACGGGTTGTCGTCAGCGCGGCCCGCGAGGTCTCCCCACTGAATCCGTCCACCGCGAGGGGCCGGTGGGGCCCCCGTTCGTCGATCTCGATCCGGGTCACGCCCTCGAAGCTGTCGCTCAGCCACAACGCGCCGTGGGCGTCCACGATCCCGTCGTCCACTGCGTCACCGACCAGCCCGTCGGACTCGGTGAACACGTCCATTCGCGCCCCGTCGGCATCGAACCGGACCGTCGCGTGGCGGTACCCGACCCACAGCCCGCCATGGGCATCCACCAGCGCGGGACCGGAGTTGGAGAACCCGCGCACCCAGGGGGGAGGCTCGCACCACTCGGGAGGGGCGCCGTCCCAGGCCAGCAGCGCCGCGCGGCCCTCCTGGTCCCAGGCCCACCGTTCGCCCCCCGGACCGACGGAGAGGTGAATGTCCACGCCGTCTTCGATGCCCAGGGTATCGGTGGAGCAGCGTTCCCAAACATCGGCCCCCGGGCTCAGGCGAGCCAGTCCGTGTTCCCCGAGCCCCGCCCAGAGGTCCCCGGAGGGCTCGGGAGTCAGCCACTGGATGCGGTGCCCCCCGAAGGTGGGCCAGACGGGAAACGTCCGCCAGTTGTTCCCGATCGAGTCTCCGCCGGTCGCGACCTGTCCCGAATCGGTGAGCGCCCACGGTGTGCCGTCGGCGCGTAGGACCAGCCCGCGCGCCCCTCCCTCCATGAACCACGCGTCCAGGTAGCTCCAGCGTCCGAGGTCGTGCTCCAGCCGGCGGATGCCGAAGAGACCCGCGGCGATGACCTCCCCCCCGGGGACCGCCACGACCGCGTCGCTGTTGGGGTCGTCCAGCCCGTTCTCCGACCGGTAGGTGATCCAGGTCCCGCTGCCCAGGTCGAAACGGTGGAGTCCTCCCCCGTGGATGCCGGTCCCGTTGAACACACCCCCGAGGGTCTGTCCCGAGGAGAACCAGATCTCCTCACCGTGACCGCGGGAGACGCTGTTGATCACGTCTCCGCCCAGGGTGCCGTCGGTCCGCATCGGCAAACGCGACCACTCGCCCGTCCCGGGGTCGTGACGCAGCGCCCCCTCGCCGCGGGTGCCGAACCAGAGCACTCCGCGCCGATCTTCGTACACGGCGGTGACCGCGGAGCTGGCGGGGACCAGGGGCGCCTGCCCCTGGAACCAGGCGCGACTGTCCGCGTCGAACCGGCGGACGTTCGCGCCCCAGGTCCCGGCCCAGATGTCCCCGGCGCGGTCCTCGACCAGGAACGCCGGTCCCCACTCGTCCGCCCCATAGGGGCCCACGTCCCGCCACCGGCCGGTCTCCGGGTCCAGGCGATGCACACCCCGGCGGCTGGTCCCCACCCAGATCTCCCCTTCGCGGGTGTGGAGCAACGCGTCCACGCAGCGCTCCGTCGCCCGTTCCGTGGGCGGGACGACCTCCCGGTACGTTCCCGACGGGCGGTCGATGTAGCCGACGCTGCCGAGCCATCCGCCGATCCAGAGGCCGCCGTCGGCTCCGGGGAACATCGCGGACGTATCCTCGCTGCGGATGCGGTCGCTCCCCCAGACGTGCCGCCACCGATCCTCGTCCGGTAGGTAGGCGATGATCCCGCGCGTGCCGCGCGCCCACAGGACGCCGTCCACGCCCTCGGCGATGTCGTGGTACGCGTACGTGAACGCGTCGTCGTCGTTCGCCAGCGGCGTCCAGGTGCCCGGGACAGGTTCGTACCGGCTCAGTCCCCCGTCGAACCCCACCGCCCAGATCCACCCCCGGCGGTCCTCCAGCAATTCCAGCGCGTCCGCCACCGCCCCGTCGTACTCGCCAAAGCGATCCCAGCCGCCGTCACCGGCCCGGAGCCGATGCACCCCGTCGTCCACCGTGGCGAACCACACGTCCCCCCGGGAGTCCACCAGCACGTCCAGCACCTGGGTGTCGTGCAGCCCGTACCCCTCGGCCAGGGTCAGCCAGCTCCCATCCCGGGGGTCGTAGCGGCTGGCGCCGCCCTCGCTGGTGGCGAACCAGATCCGACCCTGGGCGTCCCCGTCGATGGCGGTGACGTCCGGCGACAGGAGGCCCGCAGCGTCCTGGATCGGGAGTGGCCAGGGACGGAGAGCGGGTCGGGCTTCGACCAGGGTGACGGGCCCGAGCGCGGCCAGAAGAGCGAGACACGAGAGACGCACGAACGGCATGGAGACCTCCTCCTCGGGGGCGCGCCCAGCGTCGGGGCGCCGGTCGGAGGTCGTCGGAGTGGGGGGCTGGATTCAGTGCCGGTGACAGGAGGGAGGGCGAGGCCGCGGAGACCCGTCAGCGACATGCATCCGGGATCCGGAATTCCGGGTAGACCTCCATGGCCCGGACACCCTGTACCATCGCGTCGAAGGCCTGCAGGCAGGCGTCGTCGATGCCCGGCTGGTCGGCGTATTCCAGGACCATCCCACAGGCCTCGCGCACCTCGTCGATGGTCGATGTGGGGTAGCCGGGCAGTTGCTCCAGTTGGGTCACGAATCCCAGGCAGCAGTTCGCGTAGCGGACGCAGGGGTGGTCCGGCTCCAACGCCTCGGGTTGGGTCGTCGCTGCGCCCCCGGAGGTCTCGGGGGCCGCACCCCGCTGCGGCGTGCACCCCACGGCCAGCGACCCCAGCACCACCAGCGCCAGCCCGATGGACAGCAGCGCCACCCCCCGGATCGCGGACTCACTCACCGGTCGATTCCATCCCATGGCGTCCTCCCCGTGCTGAAACCGGAGCGGGCTGCGCTCGGAGCGCGGCCTCACCCCTTGGACACGTCTTGTCGGGGATGTCGTCCCGGGAACCCCCTCGATTCAGCGAGGGACGAGGATCTCAAAGCAGCGTCCGCGCGATCCGGAATCCCAGGTTGCTCTGGCGGGCGTCCGGGCCGTTGCCGTCGCGGGCGGCGATCCGGAGCAGGCGGGGTTCGGTCTCGCTCCAGGAGCCCCCGCGGTTGACGCGGAAGGTGCCGGTCGCGGGACCGGTGGGATCGGTGGCCGGGCCCTCCGGGTAGCGGGCGAACACGTCCCAGCACCACTCCCAGACGTTGCCGGTCAGGTCGTACAGGCCCCACGCGTTCGGGCGGCGGCTCGCCACCGCTTCGGTGCCCGCGTTGCCGTCGCGGCGCCACCAGCCGACCTGGTCCAGCGACAGGTCGCCTGCGAACGGCCCTCGGCCGCCCGCCCGGGCCGCGTACTCCCACTCGGCCTCGGTGGGCAGGCGGAAGCCGGGGGCGTCCGGGTCCCAGGTGACGTCGCGACCGGCCACCCGGTAGGCGGGTCGCAGCCCCTCTTTCAGCGACAGGCTGTTGCAAAAGGCCACGGCGTCGAACCAGGACACCTGCTCCACGGGCCGCCGCTCCCCCGGGTAGAGGCTGGGCCTGACTCCGGTCACGGCGGCGTACGCAGCCTGGGTCACCGGGGTCCGGGACAGATCGAAGGGGCGGGACAGGGTGACCGGGTGGAGCTGCTCGTCCTGCGAGCGACCGTGCTCGCCCGGATGGGAACCCATCTCGAAGGTGCCGGCGGAGATGGGGATCAGCTCGGCCCGTAGGCGGATCCCCTGCCGGATGGCCTCGGTCTCCGGTGGGCCGTCCGGGTCCTTTGTGGGGTCCGGGTCCGGCGTGGGATCCGGGCCCGGCGTGGGATCGGGGTCCGGCGCGGGGCTCAGGGGCTGGCCGCAGTGGTCGCAGTAGGCCGCCGCCGGTTTCACCGGCGAGTCGCACGCGGGGCAGGTGGGATCGGGCATGGACTGGATTGTAGGACTGTGCGCGCCCGGGGATCCACGTCCTGCCGGGTGCCCTCGTCAGCGACAGGCGTCGGGTACGACGAACCCCGGGGTGTTCCGCCAGCCCTCCACCCCCAGGCGCAGGGCGTCGAGCATCACCCGGCAGGTGTCGTCCGCGTCGTCCTCGGCGCGCAGCCGTTCGATGGCATCACAGGCCTCGACCGTGGCTTCGACGGTCTCCCTGGGGGCCCCCTCGACCTGCCGGAGCGCGGCCAGGTAGCCCACGCAGCAATCGTGGTAGGCATCGCAGGGCGGAGGGAGGGGCGCGGCCGGGGCGCTGGACGCGGCGCCGCGCCCGCCGGCCGTCTCCGGAGCCGGTTCCAGCTCACGGAACGCCTCTTCCACCGCCTTGCCCGCCGCCACTCTCAGGGCACGGTCGCGCTTGACCTCGGCCGCGTCGAGGACCACCTCCCCGATCCAGATCGTGCCGACGACGACGCCGAGCCCGGCCAGCAACAGAAGGGCCAGGCCGGTCCGTGTGGAGCGCCTGCGTCCGATCGGGAGCGGCGGGGTGGAGTCCCCCGCGGTCGACGGTCGCTCGTCCGGGGGGTCAGTAGACGTTGTTCGGGGTCTCCATCATGGACTTCATGTCCTGGTCGGCCCGATACGTGGAGATCACGCCGTCACCGTCGATGTCGCACTCGGCCGTGGCCTCGAAGGTGTCGTCGGTCACGTTGAACACGGTGTAGCGGCAGCGCACGTCCATGCCCGGTCCCCAGCCCAGGGCCTCGAAGCAGGACTTGCCGGGGCCTTCGAACGGGGCCATCTCCTCGCCGGGGATCGCCGACGGGGTGGCCTGGCAGGCGGTGTAGACGTCCCACTCGGCGTGGTAGGCCTTCTCCGCCGTGCGGATGCCGTCCAGGTTGGTCGGCGCCTCGGACCGCTTGGCGCGTCCCTGCATCTCGTTGAAGTTGCTCACCGCTCCGCAGCAAGCCGTCATCGCCAGGCAAGCCCCGATCAACAGTCCCAGGAATCCGGTCCGAATCGTCATCTGCGTCCCCTTTCCGACGGCGTTTCGTTCGCCCGTGACGCACGAAGATAGCACGGGTTTTCCGGAGATCGCGGCGGCGCTCAGCCGCGGGGCCAGCGGCCGCTACCCTCGCACCGTTCGCAACGGACGGTCCGCGGGAGGTACACCCCGCCGCCCAGGGGGCGGTAGACCGTCCGGCGTCCGCGGCCCAGACAGGTGAGGCACTTGCCGACGCGCCAGGTCGGGGGAGAGGCTGTCCCCCCGACGGTGTCGGGATCGCGACGACGGGTCGGGCTCGCGGGGCCTGCGACGGGGATTCGCGGGTGGCTCGGGGTCTCGTAGCTCATCGTTCCCCAGAACCCCCCGAGGCGTCGGCGTCATCCGGGTGGCCGGGGATCGGGGCCGCCCCGTCGGCGACGGGTGGGGCAGCGATCTCGGTGGGCTGGGCGACACCCGGAGCCAGCAGGGTCACGCCTTCGGCCAGGACGGCCACTCCCAGGGGGGCGGCGGCCGCGGCGCCGGCGCCGGCGTTCTCGACCAGGACGGCCACGGCGATCCGGGGGCGGTCCGCCGGGGCGTAGCCGATGAACCACGAGTGGGGCTCGTGGTCCTTGACCTCGGCGGTTCCGGTCTTGCCGGCCACCGACACCAGCTGACCCCGGCTGTTGCGCACGGCGGGGAGGCCGTCGGCGGTCTCCTCGGAGGTCAGCTTGCGGCCGGTGCCGTCGGCCATGACCATCACCATGCCCCGCTGGATCAGGGCGGCGTCCTCGGCCGCGACGACCCGGGCCCCCGGCGTGGAGACCACGTGGAGGTAGCCGACCCCGTGGTCGTCCCTCACCGAGGGGTCGCGGCCGGTCCGGAGCTCCTTGACCAGGTGGGGGTCGACCCAGCGACCGCCGTTGGCGATCACGGCCGTGACGGTGGCCATCTGCAGGGGAGTCGCCTCGACCACATTCTGGCCGATGGCGCCCTGGGCGACCAGGTAGCGGTTGGCCCGGTACCAGCGCTCGTCGTGGGGCAGCCAGGCACCGCCCTCACCGCGCTCGGCGAAGGCGAACGAGGGCGCGGTGGGCCACGACGCGTCGGGCACCCCGGCGAGCAGGTCGAAGCGGGCGTTGAACCCGAAGCCGGTGGCCGTGGTGCCCAGGGATGGACCGAGCTCCTGCCCCGCCAGGCCGAAGAAGGTGTTGCAGGACTCGGCGATGGCGGGCAGCAGGTCCATGGCGTGATCCTCGGTGTCCAGGCGGTGGATGTGGCACCGCAGACGGGTCTCCCGGCTGCGCCCCAGGCAGCGGACGGACTCGGCGGGGAGGTGACCGGCGCCGAGCCAGGCGCTGGCGGTCACGGCCTTGAAGGTGGAGCCCGGGGGCTTGGACTCGCCGCCCGCGCGGTCGAGCATCGGGCGCTGCTCCCGGTCGAATCCGGCCTGCTCCCAGGCCTGGGCGTCGAAGGTGTTGCGCCAGGGCCGACGGGTGTCCAGGTCGTAGTCCCACACGTTGGGATCCCAGGACGGCGCGCTGACGTAGGCCAGCACCTCGCCCGTGTCCACGTCCATCAGCACCGCGGCTCCCCGCCGCCCCTCGAACGCCCGGTAGATGGCCTGTTGCATCTCCGCGTCGATGGTCAGCACCACGTCGTCGCCCGCCTGGGGGGGGTGGAGCGCCAGCGCCCGCTCCCGGGCAGGATGATCGGCCAGGCCGCCGCGGAGCGCGTCGTCCAGCCTCAGCTCGAGGCCCTGCTTGCGGGCGCTGGTGACCGCGGCGCCGGTGACCGGGTAGGCGGCCGCGCCGTAGGGGTAGATCCGACCGCGGCTGTCCCGACCCGGGACGGGCAAGGACTCGGCCACGACCCGCAGCCGCCGGTCGAGGATCCGACCACGGGGTACCGGGCTGTGGGCGCCCTGGAGCCGCGGGTTGCGCACCGAGATCGGCGTGGTGTCCAGATCGATGGCGTCCCCGTCGACGCGCGCGTCCTTCGCCAGGGCGCGGACCAGGAGGCGACGACGCGAGGACGGGATCAGCTCCGCGAGGCGTTCGTCGTCCAGCGACAGCTCCGAGCCGTCGATCTGCACGGCCCCACCGTCCACGGCGAGCTGGAAGTCGAGGATGGCGGCGTTCTCGATGAAGACCTTGCGCTCGGTCTCCGGGGCGGTCCGGAACACCTCCTCGGCCGTGCACAGGCCCAGGGTGACCAGGACCATGGCGGTGATCAGGGCTGCGATGCGGATGCTGCGTCGGGCGCGGGGGTTCATCGGGTCCTCCCGTCGGTCGTGCGGGTTTGGTGCGAGATCCCCAGCAGCAGCCCCAGGGCCAGGTAGTTGGCCAGCAGGCCCGAGCCGCCGTAGGAGGTGAAGGGCAGGGTGACGCCGGTCAACGGCAACAGGCCGAGGTTGCCGGCGATGATCACCGTGGCCTGGATCGCCACGAGCAGGGCCAGCCCCGCCGCGGCCAGGCGCTGGAAGGGCACGCGTGAGCGGGCGGCTGCGAGCATCCCGCCCCCGATCAGCACCAGCAGCGCGCCCAGCAGCACCGCGCAGCCGACCAGGCCGGTCTCCTCGACCCAGGCGGTGAAGGTGAAGTCCGACTGCACCTCGGGCACCCGGTAGGCCAGCCCCTGGCCGAGGCCCGTCCCCCAGGGGCCGGCGGCGGCCAGCGACCAGGCCGATTCGGCCATGGTCTGGTTGAGCCGGAAGGGCTCGAGCCACAGGTCGACCCGATCCCTCACGATGCCGGGCCAGCCTGCCAGGTAGGTGGCGGCCCCGACGCCGAACACCGCGGCGAACCCGGTCACCAGCGGGAGCACCTTGCCCGTGGCGCAGAAGATCATCGCCAGCGAGGCCACGCCGATGATGCCCACCGGGCCCAGGTCCAAGGAGACGAAGATCGGCAGCGCGACGAGCAGGGCGCCCGCGACCACCGGGAGCAGCAGCGCGGGGCGGAGCCAGCCGCGGCGGTCCCCCCGGCGACGCACCAGGAAGTCCTCCCGCCGCGCGAGCACCGCGGCCAGGGCGACCACCACGCCGACCTTGATGAACTCCACGGGCTGGACCACGACACCCGCCACGTCCACCACGAGCCGCACGCCGTTGCGCTCCATCCCGGCGACGCCGATGACGACCATCACGGCCGCGCAGGCCCCCAGCAACAACCAGCGGCATCGCTCGACGCTCCGAAGCAGCCCCGATCCCGCGAGGGCGGCCACCGCCGCGGCCAGGGGTGGCCCGGCAGCTGCGAAGGCCAGGTGCCTCCATCCCAGCTCGGCGAATCCGGCGCGGGCCGAGTGCACGGCGAGATCGGGGGCCAGCCGGAAGCTGAGCACCATCCCGATTCCGGTGAGCAGCGCTGCGGCCGGCAGCAGGGTCGGATCGGCGCGCGGGCGGAAGGTCCGCAGCACCGCGTGGGCCAGCAGCAGCGACAGCGCGAACACGGCCAGCGCCAGCAGTTCCTCCCGGTGCCCCGCGGTGGTGTCCAGGGCCAGGAGCACCGGGACCGCCTGGTCCGGATCCGCCGGCGGACAGTCGATATCCGCGGCGGGGAGGTGCCCCTTGCAGACCTCGGACGCCGGGGCCGAGCCCCGCACCGAGGGCGTTCCGGGCCGCAGGGCGAAGGCCGTCTCGAAGGAGAGCAGCGCGACCCCCACCGCGACCAGCACCACCGCGAGCAGGACCCGCTCCCGGGCCGCCTCGCTCGGCCGGCCGGCCCGAAATCGTCCGAGCAGATCCCGGACCGGACGGAGGGTCGGCCGGCGGCGGATGAAGGGCCGGCGGCGGCGCTTCGCGGGCCCCTCGACCCGGCGGGAGCGGCCCCTGCGGCGGGGGGGTGGGGTCATGCGGAGCAGGGTGCGGCCGAGGTCCATGATCATCGTCCCTCTCTGGCCCCGTGCCAGGCGCCCGCGACGAGCACACCGAGGGCCAGGGCCAGCGCGCCGAGGGTGGCGCCGTGCATCAGGTAGGGCCGCCCGGCGGGGCTGAGGGCGACCGTTGCGAGCTCGTAGCTCGTCCAGCCGAGGGCGGTCAGGAGGGCCCCCTTGACGAGGGCCACCCCGACGCGCCCCACCACCGAACGAACCGAAGCTTGTGAAACTACCCCCGGACCGAGTCTCGGGCCCGAGACGGGTCCAGATGCAAGGAGAGACGACGAGACGATGTCTCTGCATCGTTGAGGAGTCTCGACGCCGCAGATGGGCCTGGTTCGGGCCTGAGGCGACGGGAGCGGGGTAGCTTCACAAGCTCTCATGCCCAGCCCCCGGGCGCCTGGGTCAGGCGGAGATCGGTACGACCGGCGCGGACCACGTCGCCGGTGTTCAGGCGCGCGTGGTGCACCCGACGGCCGTTGACGTAGGTGCCGTTGCCGCTCTGCAGGTCGTCGACGGCCACCGTGTCGCCGCGGACGATGATCCGCAGGTGACGCCGGCTGGACAGGTCGTCCCTGGCCGGGAGCTGTACCTCGCAGGCCTGATGTCGGCCGACCAGGTAGATCCCGTCGGCCAGCATGTGCACGGTCCCCCGGTTGGGCCCGGCGCCCCCCCCCCCCACACCCCCCCGGGGGGGACCCCCCGGGGTGGGGGGGGGGGCGGGGGGGCGGGGGC
>CAZITQ010000054.1:11497-26341 GCA_964542165.1 uncultured Rickettsiales bacterium | reverse complement strand
GCCCCGCCCCCCGGGTGGGGCCGGCCGCCCACCTCCACCCCCGCCGGGTGGGCCACACCGGGGGTGTGCGGGGGGGGGGCGATGGCCGTGGCCAGGCCGTCCGGGTCGTCCAGGTCGTCCAACGCGTCGGCAATGAGCGCCATCGACGCCTGGACCGGGAGCGCCGACAGGGGTGCCGCGGCCTCGATGAGCTCGGGCTCGAACCCGCCGATCCGGGACACCTCGTCGACGTCCGCCTCGGTCAGCAGCTCGATCTCCTCGACCTCGATCTCGGACTCGGACTCGGACTCGGACTCGGACTCGGAATCGGAATCGGAATCGGAATCGGAATCGGACTCGGACTCGGAATCGGAATCGGACTCGGCCTCGGGCTCGGAACCGGAATCGGAATCGGTGGTCCGACACATCGGCTCGGATTCGTCGTCCCCGTCCTCATCCTCCGCGTCGGCCCGTTCGAACGGTCCCTCGTCGTCCCCTTCGTAGGCTCCCACGTCCCAGACCAAGGCCTCGTCGTCCAGGGCGTCGTCGAGCTCGTCGTCGTGGCCGTCGAAGATGGCCTCCACGTCCACCTCGCCGGGGGCCAGGTCGTCCGATCGGGCGAACCGGACCTCCAGGGGCTTGCCCAGCAGGTTCAGGCCCCGGCGCTCGACCCGTTCGCGGATCACCATCGCCAGGTGCTGCTGGAACCGGCGAAGCAGGGGGGCGTGGTACTCGGCATCCTCGGGCGCGAAGTGCACGATCAGCCGGTTGGGGGCGTAGGTCGACCCGACCAGCTTGCGGCAGTTGACGTCGAATTCCCGCTTGGCTTCGTTGACCACCTGGTCCAGGTCGACCTCGGACCGGGGGCGGAAGAGGGTGGCTGCGCGGTCGTACCACACGTTGGCTACGGTTCGGACTCCCATCTTCGTTTCCTTTCGTTCGGTGTCTGGGGGGGAGAGGGGACGGGGGTGGCGGATGTTGCGCCGCCCCCCCCAAATCGATTCAGTTGGACTGCACGCTCATGCGCTTGAGGAAGCGGCGGAAGGTGGCCTGATCGTCCTCGTGGTCCTCGAGGCTCTCGGACACGTAGCGGAAGTCGAGCTTCACACCGCCGACCGTGGCCTTGACCGTCTCCATGATCATCGACTCGCCGTCCACGGTGCACAGGCTCACCTTGGAGCTACCCATGGTGTCGCCGACGGTCACGATGTCCTTCTCGATGGTGTCGCAGGCGAACCAGCTCAGCCCCACGGACAGCAGGCCGAGACCGAAATACTCGCCATCTCCCAGGTTCGAGACCACGGTCATCGCGATGCGCTCCTCGCCCCAGGCGTCCTCCAGCACGAGCATGGACATTCGGCCGGTCTCCTCGCTGTACGTCCGTTCGTCGTCCCAGCTCGACGGCGTGCTCCAGCGGATGGTCTGGGCCGAGGCCAGGGTGGGCAGGGCGACGACGGTGACGAGCAGGGCGGCGGTGACGATCGTGCGGGACATGGTGTTTCTCCTCGGTGTTGGCCCGCGGTGTGTCGCGGCGCTCGCTGGGGGAGAGGGAGGCGTGGGGCGGAGTGTTGCGCCGCAGGGGTCTTTTTTTGCGGTATCGTCTTGGTTCGCCGCGCAGGGGTCGCGCGGGCGGCGACGGGGGCCTGGGATGATCTGCCCGTACTGCGGGGCGAGCGCTGGTGATCGCGACGACCGGTTCTGCCGCGCCTGCGGCCAGAACCTGCGCGGGCGCGCCACCCCTCCAGCCGCAGCGCCGAGACCCCCGTCCCCCAAGGAGGCCACCCGGCTCTACCGGCGCTGCCCGGGCTGTGGCTCCGTGGCCGGAGACGACGCCCTGTTCTGTTCCCAGTGCGGATACGACCTGGGGGCGTCCCGTCATCTGGGGCGGAAGACCCGGCCCGCGCGCCTACGCAAGCGCAGCGGTGGGTCCGCCGAGGCGCTCCCCCCGGTCATCCAGGGGGATGTGATCTGGGAGCGCTACAACGTGGAGTGCACCCTGCGGCGGGAGGCCGACCGGCGGCTCTACCGGGCGCGGGATCTCCGCACGGAGGGGCCGCCGAGGGTGATCGTGGAGGTGCTGGAACGGTCGCGGGTCGAGGACGAGACCTGGCTGGCACGGTTCGAGCGCCGGATCTCGGAGGTGCGGGGGTTCTCCCATCCCAACGCCCAGCAGCTCGTCCGCTACCGGCAGGGCAAGCGGTTCGCCGGTGTGGTCAAGAGGTGGATCGGCGGGGCGACCCTGGCCCACCACGCCCGTGGCGACGTGACCTCCAGCGGCAGCAGCGGTCCGGGCGGGCCGCTCCCGCTGCCCCAGGTCGCGCGGATGATCGCCGACCTCGGCGCCGCGCTCGACGCGCTCCACGAGGCCGGCCAGGTCCACGGCGCGGTGCATCCGGGCAACGTCGTCCTCCAGCCGATCCCCCAGCCCGACGGTGGGCCGCGGACCTACAAGGCCATCCTGATGGGCCTGGACGACGGTCCGGACGTGGCGGGATCTCCCCCCGTGTCCCCCCCACCCCGGCGGTACTCGACCTACGTCGCTCCGGAGGTGGTCCGCGACGGGGGGCCGCCCTCCCCAGAGACCGACCGTTTCTCCCTGGGGGCGCTGGCCTATCGGTTCCTGACCGGGGAGGACCCCGCCTGGCCGCCCAAGTCCCCGATGCAGGTGCTCGAGCGCCTGGATCCGGCGGCATCGGCCGGGATCATGGCCTACCTCAAGCGCAGGCCCAGCTCCCGCCCGACGACGGCGGCGCTCCTGGGCCAGACCCTGGGACGGATCGGGGGGGCACCCGAGATCGAGCGGCCGCCCGGTCCGCCACCCGCGCCCCCATCCCGGCCGGACGCCACCCCGGGACCGGCCGAGGGATCGGGCTGGACCCCCGTGCCCCACCCTCCCGCCCCGCGCCCGGACCCCCAGGGGGTCACGGACTCCCCCATGAAGATCGCCCTGCTCAACCTCGCACTCCCGGGGATGGGCTACCGGCGCATCGGGGAGATCGAGCGCGCGGAGAAGGCGGAGCGGTTGCTGCTGCTGTGGCTGGCGTTCGGCGCCGGGATCTTCGTGCACATCCACGCCGCCATCGAAGGCTACATCCTCACTCGCCAGGCCCTCGAAACGAGGGGGCCGCCCCCGAACTCCCCCCCGAACGCAACATAACGCCCCCTCGCCCCCTCCACCTCCCAGACGGTCAATCCAGGAGGTGCCTCTTGTCCCAGTCTCGCGACGACGATGCCCGGCGTACCCGGAAGCCCCGAGCCCGGGCGGATATCCCACCCTACCTCGAAGAACGCGTGATCGACGGCGACCCGTGGGCCTTCGACCGGTTCCACGACTTCGCCGCGCCACGCCTCCGCCGCTACGTCCGGGCCCGCGTCGCGAGCACCGCCGAGGCGGACGAGGTCAGCCAGGAGATCTGGATCCGCTTCCTCGGCGCCCTCCCGCGCTTCGAGCGGAGGGCTCGACTGTGGTCCTTTCTGCTGTCCATCGCCCGCAGGACCGTGATCGATCACTACCGGCGGTGCAGCTGCCGACCGTCCGCCTCGTCCTCCGAGGACGCCGCCCTCAACGTCCGCTCACGAGGCCCCTCGGTCGCCCGTACGGCCCACCATCGCCAGGTGATCCAGCGGGCGATGCGGCGACCGGACTCCATCAACGAGGAGGCCTGGGAAGCCCTGTGGATGCACGACGTGGACGGTCGTTCGATGGAGGACATCGCCGAGCGTCAGGACATCCCCAAGGGGACCGCGGGGACACGGGTGTTCTACGCCCGACGCCGCCTGCGGGACGCCCTGGAGCGGTCCGGGAGCCTGCCGGACGACTCGCCCCCGACCGTCGGCTGCTGCGGCTGATCGCGGGCGCGGCGCCGCGAGCGTAGAATCGCGGCGATGGCCGACGCCCCAACCGACACGGACGAGGTCTCCGCCGCCGCACCGGACGACGCACCGGCCGACGCACCGGTCAGCACGCCCGCCAGGCCCGCGGCCCGCCCCTGGGTCCTCGACCTGGCGACCCTGGTGGGCATGCTCACCGGCTCGTTCCTCCTCCAGTTCTCCTTCGCGGAGCTGGACGGGGTGGACGGCTTCTTCCACATCCGGGCCGCGGATCGGCTCCTGGATGGATTGCGCGGCGAGATGCCCTGGATGCCGCTCTCGGTGTTCGGGGACGGCTGGATCGACCACCAGCTGCTGTTCCACGCGGTGCTGGCACCGTTCGCCTGGTTGCTCCCCGACGCCGTGGCCGCCAAGGCCGGGGCCGCCACCCTCGCGGGGCTGGCCGGGTTCTCGATCTACCTCTTCCTGCGCCGGCTCCAGGTTCCGTGGGCCCTGGCCTGGGCCACCCTGCCCTTCGCCCTGTCGTGGACCTTCTGGGCGCGGATGGAGATGCCCCGGACCCAGTCCATGTCCCTGATCCTGCTGATGTGGTCCCTGGCGGCCCTGCTCCGGGGACGCCACGGTCAGGTGCTCGCCGCCAGCTGGCTGTACGCGTGGACCTACCACGTGTCGGTGATCGCGCTGCCCATCGCAGCCCTGCACGCCCTGGTCGCCGCCTTCCTGCCCGGCTCCCCGGTGCCCCGCAGGGAGCTGTGGAAGGGGCCGGCGGCGGCCGCGGCCGGACTGGCGGCGGGGTTCGTGATCCACCCCCACACCCCGCGAACGCTGTGGTTCGTCTACCAGCACGCGGTGGTCAAGGTGGCCAACCGCGACGCCCTCCAGGTGGGGCCCGAGTGGCTCGCCAGCGGGCACGAGTGGCTGCTGACCACCGCCGGCTGGGGGGTGGTGGCGCTACTGGCCGCCGTCGTCCTGGTGTTCGGAGCGCGACGGTGGCAGGTCGCGCCGGTGTTCGTGGGCGCGGTCGCCCTGTGCGCCACCGCCGGGGCCCTGTTCGCCAACAAGTTCGTCGAGTACTCGGTGCCCCTGTCCTTTGCGGCCCTCGGGGTGGCGCTGGGGGCCCGCCGCGGGCCCGTTGGCCCCCTGCTCCCGGGCTGGCGGCGCCCCGTGTTCCGGGCCCTGGCCGCCGTGGTCGTCCTCGCCCTGCTGGTGGCGTCGGGCACCCGGGTGCGCCGGGCGATCAAGGACCACTTCCACTCCCCGGATCGCGCCCACGGCGCCATGACCTGGGTGTCCGAGAACGTCCCCGCCGGGGAGCGCATCTACCACTTCGACTGGACCCACTTCCCCGAGCTGGTCTTCCACGGCCCCGACCACGGCTACATCGTCGGCCTCGACCCCCACTTCCTGGCCTGGAAGGACCCGGAGCTGTGGGAGCTCTACCAGCGCATCGCCGAGGGCTGGGGCAGCAACCCCTCCAAGCCCATCCGCGAGCGGTTCGGGTGCGAGTACGCCGTCCTGCTGCTGCCCTACCCGGGCGCGGAGGCACTCCTGGCCCAGGATCCGGGGCTGGAGATGGTCTTCGCCGACGAGGGGGGGATCGTCTACCGGGTGCGGTAGGGGTACTTGAGCGGGTGGATGTCCTCGCCCGCGAAGGGATCGAAGGCCAACCCGTTCAGCAGGGGGGCGACGCAGGTCTCGAGTTCGCTACCCGCGAATCCGTCGTTGACGATCCGGCCGCCGGTGACGGTCCCGTCGGGGTTCACGTCGAATCCCACGTACATCACCTGCTCCATCTCCACGCCGGCCTGAATCTGGACCACGAAGCACTGGATGATGTCCTGGTTCTGGCCTAGCCGTTCGTCCAGCAGGGGCCCGGTGACGACCTCGTCGAAGGGCGGGAGTTCGGGGGCCTTGGCCTCCTCCCACTGGGCCTCGACGTTCTCGAAGCTCACCTGCACGTCCGCCGTCGCCATGGGCTGGAGCACCTGGAAGACGCTCGTGGGGTTCTTCACCTCCTCGAACACCTGCTCCCAGGCGATCTCCGCACCCGGCTCGAGCACCTCGGCGTGCTCGAAGGGGAAGGAGGCCACCTTGACTCCGCCGTAGGCCCGCCAGACGAACTCACCGAAGAAGCTGTACAGGGGCTGATCGGTGCCGTTGACCAGGGTCATCCGGACGGTGAGGGTGGACGTGATCGCCGCGGTGCCGGGCTTGTGCGTGTGGCTGTAGCCCTGGACCACGATGGGGTTCTCGAGGGTGCCCTTGGCCTTCTTGGCCGTCGCCGGGCCGGCGAGACCCACCGCGAGGACCAGGAGCGTCATCAGCATCGTGTATCGCGTCATCGTCACTCTCTCCGAGCGGGGACTATAGCAGGAGGACGCCCGCAAGACGCCCCCTCGGTGGGGATGGACGGTCCAGCAACGAAGACCTTCACACGGGGGGCATCGGGGGAACCGGACCGAAAACTGCCCCCTCCCCGCCACCCTCTCCGGAGGGCGGGCGGGCGGGGGAGGGTGGCGGGGAGGGGTGGGCGGTCAGAGATCGGCGAAGGTCAGCTCGGTGTGCAGGTTGCCGATGTTCTCGATGTCGTCGTCCCGGGCCAGCAGGTAGTGGCCCACGCCGCTCTGCCAGGTGGCGATCCCCGCCGAGCCCCAGTTGCCGTCGGTGTCCCGGCTGAAGACCTCACGCTCGTGCTCGGACAAAAACGCCAGGCCGTACGCCCCGTGCTGGGGCAGGTCCACGCCGGCCGCTTCCAGGATCTGCTGGCAGGTGTTGACGGTGTAGTCGAAGGCGCCCTCGTAGCTGCGGTCCGCCTGGGGACAGAGGTCGCCGGTATGGACCATGTAGGAGGTGAACCGGGTCTCGCAGCTGTCCAGCCACTCCACGTTGGAGTGGAACTGGAAGCGAGCGGCGTGGTCCACGGCGTCGGGCCAGGTGCAGTGGAACTCGCCGGAGCAGTCGGGGTCTTCGCAGTCCACGAGCTGGTCGCCGTCGTTGTCCGCCCCGTCGTCGCAGGCGGTCTCGGGGTCGGGATGGGAGTCGTCGTCGCCGACATCGTCGTCACCCACGTCGTCGTCGCCGGCGTCGTCGTCGCCGGGACGCGTGTCGTCGTCATCCGGGGCCGGCGCGTTGCACGCGGCCAGCGCTCCGCACAGCAGTAGGACGAGGATCGAGCGGATCAGAGCCATGGCGCCTCCGGATGTGGGGCAGTGTAGCGCGGGGGGGGAGACGACCGCGAGGGACCCGCGATGCCCTGGCGCGGTCACCGCCTGCGGCGGAAGAGCCAGCCGCCGAGGGCCAGCAGCAGGGCGGCGGCGGCGGCCGGGCGGAGGGGGTCGCGCCCGGCGACGGTGCAGTCACAGCCGTCGTCGTCATCCGCCGAGTCGTCGTCGCCGGTGTCGTCGTCGTCGTCGTCGTCGCCCGGGGCCACCCAGGTGTCCAGGTCGGTCTCGATCAGCCGGTGGTACACCACGCAGCAGTCCTCGTGGAGGTAGCCGACCTCGCCGGCCAGGCCGGGCACGTCGATCTCGTAGTGGCCCTCCCAGTTGGTGGCCGACAGGAACCGCTGTCCCCGGCGGGCCCGGAACTGGACGGGGGAGTCGCTGAAGGGCTCGCTCATCACGGGCCAGCTGGCCTCGTTCACCACGGCCAGCAGGGCGTGTTCCTTGAGGATCAGGATGTCCTCGGCGATGGCGCTGCCCTCGCCGCCCTCCCCGTAGGCGTAGAACTCCCGGTCGGTGTTGCGGAACCTCACCGCGTCGGCGACCGCGCGCACCGGATTGTCGACCAGGCCCTCCTCGTCCCCCTCGATCTCCAGGGTGACCGCGGCCAGGCTCGGGTCCTTGCCCGCCTCGAACTCGTAGGTCCCCAGCGAGACCCAGGTGTGGGCGTTTGCGACCGTGCCGGCGCTGTCGTAGGCCGGGGGCGCTTCGTAGGACACCGTCAGGGTGTAGGGCCCTGCGGCGGTGAGGCCGTGGTCCACCGGCGTGTCCACGACCACGTAGTAGGTCCCCGAGTCCGCATCCCCGAGGACCGCCGAGTCGTCGCCCCAGGTGAGACAGGCGCCCTCGTCCACCTCCGTGAGGATGAACACGTCCAGGGCCACGTCCTCGGCGTGATCGATACCCACCTCGATGCGGCCGTCTCCGCCGGTCTGCAGCCGGTAGATGACCTCCTGGCCGCCGGCGTCCACGTCCGGGGCGCAGTCGTAGTTGAACAGGTAGTAGCTGCCCGCGGTGCGGGTGTCGTCGCTGTCCACGTAGGGGGAGGCGGTCACCACCCGGGGCTCGTCGAAGGACCCCAGGCCGCCGCCGTTTTGGTTGACGGACACGTCGTCGGCGCCGTCGGCGTGCTGGACCACGAACCGCACGTCCCGGGCGTTGGCGGCAGGACCCCACGTGGCCAGGACTTCGTACTCACCCGCCGTGGTCAAGCGGGGCACGAAGGTCGCACTGGCCGGGCCCTCGGTCGTGCGCGACCGGCAGCCCAGGACGTGGTCGGCCGTCGATCCGCCGGCGGTGCTCTGCCACGAGCCGGTCTCCTCGTAGTCCTCGTCGTTCTCGACATCGTCGTGGCGGTCCAGGGACTGGACCACGGTGCCCCAGTCCGTGGGCAACCAGTAGCGGAACCAGCCGGCCTTGATCCGCTTGGTACCGCAGTAGGCCGAGCCGGTCGTCTGATGTCCGAGGATCTCGGAGGTGCTGTCCTGGTCCCGGTAGATCGGCGCGTCGCCGTACTGGTAGACCCCCTGCATGAACTGCAGCCCTCGCCGCCACAGGCCCTCGGTGAAGGCGCAGCCGGCCACCCCGTCCAGGTAGGTGGTGAAGGCGATGTGGGGTCCGAAATCGTCCGCCAGGCCGCCGCTCACGGCGATCAGATCCTCGTCGGCCACCTCGTCGTCCAGCTGCACGTAGTTGGTGACCCCGGGGGCCAGGTCGTCGTAGAGGCTCGAATAGGCGCCGTCCTCGCCGTGGGCCAGCAAGATGTAGTTGCTGGCCTGGGTCTCGTCGGGCGGGACACCGTCGTTGAGGTCGATCACCACCCCCTCGGCGGCGGCCAGCACCTCGGTGCCGGTGTGCACCGAGAACCAGATCCCGGTGTTGCCGTCGAAGGCCT
This sequence comes from uncultured Rickettsiales bacterium, assembly GCA_964542165.1. Taxonomy (GTDB): domain Bacteria; phylum Myxococcota_A; class UBA796; order UBA9615; family CAYRNR01; genus CAYTBN01. The sequence continues at coordinate 17,416 of CAZITQ010000054.1, read as the reverse complement.
GGCCCTCCACGAAGTCGTCACCGTACCAGCCGGTGTAGTCCTCGATGCCACCCTCGGCGGGATCCAGGTCGTAGGGGGAGAAGGAGCTGACCAGGTCCTGCCAGTTGGCGGGCGTGCTGAAGGGGCCCGGGTTGAGGGTCGTGTAGTCGGACTCGGGGGTGTCCGCCAGGCCCACGCCCGGGAGAAACAGCGCCAGGACGACCAGGGCACGCGCATGACCTCTCATGGCAGCACCTCCGTCGTCGGTTCACCCGCCAGCAGGTCCACCTCGGCCCAACCCTGCAGCCCGCGCACCAGCGCCGTTCCATCCCCGGCGGCGCGCAGGTCGCGGTAGGCGCCCAGTAGAGAGGATCCCCCCTCGGGATCGAGCACCCACACCTGAGGCTCGCTGGCGGCCGTCCGGGTCTCGTAGATGACCCGTCCGCTGGTCCGGTCCCAGGTGCAGCGGCCGGAGAGCGCCACGGGCACCGCGGGGGCGCCGCGCTCGGCACCCTGGTTGGTCAGCTGGCTCTGGCGACCGCTGGACACGTCGGCCACGAAGAAGCTCGCGTAGCCGGTCCTCAGGGAGATGAACAGTAGCTGGCCGCCGTCCGGGGACCATACCGGGTTGTAGTCCTGCTTGGAGCCCGTGGTCAGCTGGCGGATGGTTCCCCGGTCCGGCGAGACCAGGTGGATGTCGCTGTCGACCGCCTCGCGGTACGCGTCCAGGGTTCGCGCCCGGGCGGCGTCGCCGCTGCGGGTGCCCTCGGGCAACGCCGTGACCGCGAGCATCCGCCCCTCGGGATCCCAGCGGGCCTGCGTCACCTCTCGGTCACCGAGATCGAGGGGCTCGAGGGCCCCGGGCTCACCCACCAGGAGCCTCCCGTCCAGGGTGACGACCGCGAGCCGTCCCCGGGGCGTCCAGTCCGCGCCCAGGAGCTCGGGGATCCCCTCCACGACGGTCTGCCGACCGTCCGCGTGAATCCACCGGAGCCCATGGCCGGACACCGGGCGCCCGTGGAGGCGGCTGGGGGTTCCGGTCAGGACGAGCAACGCGTCCTCGCGCTCCCCGATCACCCCGTCCACCGGGACGTCCGCGTGGCGGTCCAGGATCGCTGCCCAGGCGGGCGCGCGCGTGGGAGTCGCGCCGGCCACGGCGGGCAACGCGAACGCGAGGAGACACCAGACAAACCAACGAGCCATGTCACGTCCAGGACGGTCGAGCACCCCCACCGGGCCGTTCCGCCGCGATGCCAAGGTAGCCAGCGCTGCCAGGGTACGCAAGTACGACCGATTTACCGGGCGCAGACCCCCCTGCGCGTGCGGCGCCCGCGCGAGACCCTGCAGGCGGCCGCCGCTCCGGCGAGGGCCAGGACGGCGAGCACCCCGGGGTCGACCACCCCGGGCGACGCGGAGCACTCGCAGCCCCCGCCGTCGTCGGCGTCATCGTCGGCGACATCGTCATCCGCCCCGGTGTCGTCGTCGCCGGAGGAGTCGTCGTCGTCCCCCGGGAGAGGCTCGCCCACGACCAGCTCCCCGAGGGTCCACCCCTGCACGTCGGGCCGCGGGAGCTGAACGTCCACCTCCCAGCCATCCAGATCGACCTCGACGTTCGCGGCCACGGCCACCGCCAGGACCGGCAGGACGTCTCCCACGTCGCCCTCCACCGGCCACTCGAGCCGGTCCCCCTCGGCGGTCGCGACCCGCAGGCCGTCGACGTACAGCCTCACCTCGGCCACGCCGTCGGGGTGGCTGGCGGTCACCTCGAGCGCTTCACCCAGGGGCACCTCGTCCGAGCCCAGCTCCACCACCGGACGCTCGGCGTACGGCGTGGTCAGCGGATCCCCGAGCACGATGTTCTGCCAGTACAGGAACTGCTGGTTCAGCAGATAGCTCTCCCCCAGGTTGTAGCCGAACGCGTAGTAGATCAGCGCGCCCGCGGCCGGGAACGAATTGTTCAGCGGTTCGGCCACGGCTCCATGGGCCCCGGTGGCGCCGGCCCGCACGTAGCGGGCGATGGAGGTCTGGCTCTCGCTCTCGGGGCAGGTCACCCCGTCCTCGCTGCAATAGAAGTTGCCCGGGACCGCACCGGTGGAGGTGAGGTTGCAGGTGATGGCCCCGGGCACGTAGCTGTTGCCAGCGATGGCGCCGGTCAGGTTCGCAGCGCCGGAGAAGTAGGCGGCGACCTCCCGGCCCTCGAGCGCCGCGTCGTGGGGCGTCAGGTAGGTGGCGTTCCAGCCCGCCATGGCCAGGTGCCGGGTGGCCAGCTCGCACTCGGGATCCCTCGCCCCCCGGGCGTCGTCGGCCCCCTCCATGCACAGGATCTCGGCGTCGGGGAAGGTCCCGTCGGCCGCGAGACCACGGTCCACCAGGTCCATGGCGTCGTCGTGGTCGAAGCCGTCCAGACGGGTGACGACGAACAGGTTGCCCGCGAAGTCATAGCCGCTGGCCTCCCCCGCGCCGGCCCGGGTGAAGCTGGGGGCGTGGGTCTCGGTGCGGACGATGCTGCACGTGGTGACGTACCAGGCCGCGTAGGGGTTCTCGATGTCCAGGTCGCCGGCCCAGCAGTGGCCTTCGATGTAGGCGGGGTTCTCGATGGACGCGTAGTGGTAGTCGCCGTAGGCCTGGGGCTGGCCGGCGAGCTCGCTGCCGTCGGCGGTGCTCGCGGCGTGGTGGACCTGGAGCATGGCCGACAGGCTTGCGGAGTAGCCGTCGAGGATGTCCACCCGGTAGGGCAAGCCTCGCACCAGGACCAGGTAGTCGACCTCGTCCGGTTGATGGAGGGCATCCAGACACCCGTCCAGGGCGGCCTGGACCGTGATCGAGTAGTCCTCGAAGTCGATCGTCCTGGCGTCCGGCGCCACGCCCTCGACCGGGCAGACGTGCCCCTCCGGCAGGTCACGCGCCCCGGCGTAGTACTGGGCCACCGCCTCCGCGTCGGGGTCGTCGGCGTTGAACAGCACCATCACGTTGGCGGGCCCGCCGCCTGCGGAGGCGAGCGAGGGGACGAAGAGCAAGACACCCACCGCGCCCGCAGCGAACCACTTCGCACCCATGGGCCGACCTCCTTCGTCCGGCAGTGTAGCAGTGCGATCCGGGTGCCACGGCGGGCTCGCGTCAGTCCGCGGACGCGTAGTCCGCGAAGTCCACGTCGAGGACGAACTCGCTGTCCCGCTGGCCATCGCCGTAGGCCGCCTCGAAGTACTCCTGGCGGCCCTCCTCGGTGGTGGTCCAGTACTCCAGCAGCTCCTCGAGCTCGTCGGTGTCCAGGCCCAGGGACTCCAGGTAGGGGCCAAAGGAGTTCAACGCTGCCTCCAGCACCTCCAGCGAGACGTCCACGCCGTCCCCGTTGGCCCGGTACTCGTCCAGGGTGGGGGAGTAGGTCCGAACGTGGATGGTGCCCGCGTCCAGGTCGTAGGTCAGGGTCTTGAGCCAGCCGTCCCCGCCCTGGGGGTGGAAGGACTGGAAGTCGGTCATGATCTCGAACACCGGCAGGCCGGCGTCGTTCTCGCTCTCCTGGCGGTACTCCGAGTCCACGTGGCCGCACTGGACCATGTAGATGTTGGGGTGTGTCGCGATCAGCTCCTCGAACAGCTCATCGGCGGTGATGGAGTCCACGTAGTACAGATCCTGGCCACCCAGGCTGTGCACCAGCGCGTTGTTGCGCCCGCCGGTGAGCAGGGGCAGGGGATCGGGCATGATGTCGACGATGCGGTAGTCGTAGAGGTAGCGGTGGGTGGTCAGGTGGACCAGCGCCTCCGGATGGTCGTGCAGCACCTCCTCGGCCCAGCTCCGCTCCTCCGCCCGGGGATCCACCGACAGGTGGAGGAAGAGGAACTCGAAGCCCCCGAACTCGAAGGTCTCGTAGTGGCTCTGCCCGCTGGGGGACTGTCCGCCGAACCAGTCGTGGTCGTCGATCCGGGACGGGCCGCCCCACGCCCGGTAGTGTTCGGCATCGCAGTCGATGTCGTTGCTCACGTCCGAGCAGCTGTGATCCACGTCGGCGCCGTACTGGTACTCGAAGTCGCCGTACATGTTGTCGTGGTTGCCCATGGCCACGCCGTAGCGGACGCCGGCCTCGTCGAGGATCCCCAGCGAGGTGTCGGCGTTGGCCCACTGGCGCTCGTTGGGGCCGTTGTTCACCACGTCGCCCAGGTGGGTCACAAAAGCGATGTTCAGCGCGTCCGCCTGGTCCGCGATCCAGGTGGTCTGGGCGTCGAAGAGCTCCGGGTGGTCGTCGGCGTAGATCTGCGTGTCGGGCAGGGCGACCACGGTGAAGGTGGCCGCATCGTCGTCGTCGTCGCCGACGGGTTCGTCGGGCTCCCCCGTGCAGGCCAGCGGCGTGGCCAGCCACAGCAGCGCCGCGACCAAGGGGGCGAGAGCCGGGATCCGAGGGGTCATGTTCACCGTCTCTCCTCCTGTGGGGAAGCATTCTAACCGGCGATAGGGCGCCGATCGTCTGCTACGATGTGCTGCCGGGGTCCCCGCGACCCCTTCCTGGAGGACACGATGGCCCGTCACGCTACGCTCACCACCCTCGCCGCGCTGCTCGCCCTGGTCGTCTCCGGGGGAGCCGTGGCGCAGCCGACCACGGACGTCCTGCTGATCCAGACGTCCGCGCCCTGGAACACCACCTCCAACGAGACCTGCCTCGCCGGACTGGGCCTGACCTACGACACGGCCAGCGACTGGAGCCAGGTCAACTGGAACCATCTGGACGACTTCCGGGTCGTGCTGGTGGTCAACGACCAGACCCAGGCGTTCTACGACGGCCACGCGGCCAACGCGATCCAGCTCGAGACCTTCGTCGAGGACGGCGGCGACCTGCTGTTCTTCGCCGCGGGGGCCGGCTGGGCCGGGGGAGAGCTCACCGCGCCCCTTCCCGGTGGGCTGCCCTGGAACTTCACCATGGCCCCGGGTGACTACGCCCACTACAACACGATCGTCGACTACACCCACCCGATCGTCACGTCCCAGCTCAGCGACAACATCCCGCTGACCGACGCGATCATGGACGGAAACTACTGTTCCCACGGATGGTTCTCCTGGGACGACTTGCTCCCGGAGACCCGGGTCATCTTCCGACAGTCGGACGCCGAAGGCGGCAACCCGACCACCATCGACTACCGGGTCGGCCAGGGCCACGTGGTGGCGTCGACCAACACCTGGGAGTTCCACTACGACGGCCTCGGGTACCAGTCGAGCTACCACGGCGACTTCGCGATCCAGAACCTGGACGACGTGTTCCTCTACATGCTCGCCGTGGGCGGTGTCACCGCCCCCGACGCGGTGATCTACCAGCACTACATCACCACCGACCCGGACTGCTTCGACGGCACGGTGGAGGCGGGCACCATCATCACGGTCACGACCCAGGTGGCCAACATGGCCGCGGTGGCGATCACCGACATGAACGTGGTGTTCAGCTACACCGACGAGGCCGAGAACGAGTTCACCATCGGCACGGTGACCGGCCAGTTGATCCCCGACGACGGTCAGATCGAGGTCTCCATCGACTGGGACACCACGGGCATGGACCCCGGGACCTACCAGGTCGGAGCCCAGGCCGTGGTGCTTCACCCCGAGGAGCTGCTGGAGAACCAGGACAACAACTGGTCCGCGCGCAACTGCGACATCACCATCGGTACCGGGGACGACGACGACGCCACGCCGCCGGACGACGACGACGACGATGACGACGACGACAACGAGGGCGACGACGACGATGACGACGACGGGGGTGGTTACCCGGGGATGGGCTGCAACTGCGAGACGTCCAAGGCGCGGACCGCCGCACCGGCCGTTGGGCTGGTCGGACTCGCGATGTTCCTGACCGCGCTCCGCCGCCGGCGGTAGAGCTCCGGGGGGGGGCCGCGCGCACGCCCGGGCACCCACCCCGGCCACCCCCCACCCCCCGGCGCGCGGGCCGCGCAGCGAAGC
>CAZITQ010000054.1:0-11487 GCA_964542165.1 uncultured Rickettsiales bacterium | reverse complement strand
GGGTTTGTTCCGGCGCGCGCTCCGCGGCGGGGGGTAGCGCTCGGGGGTGCCACCGCGAGCTCGCAGTGCCACCCTGCCGTGCAGACCCCATCGCGAGGACGGGAGGGCCTCGATGCGATCCATCTGCGTCTTCACCGGTACACGCGCCGAGTACGGCCTGCTCCGCCCGCTGCTGCGGCGCATCGACGCGGCCCAGGCGCTGCGGCTGCAACTGCTGGTCAGCGGCGCCCACCTCTCCGAGGCCCACGGCATGACGGTGTCGGAGATCGAGGCCGACGGGTTCTACATCCACCAGCGCGTCCCGATGCTGACCCAAGGGGACAGGCCCCGGGACGTCTGCCGCTCCATGGCGCGGGGACTGGACGGCCTCTCGGCAGCCCTGGATCGCCTGGCCCCGGACCTGCTAGTGGTGCTGGGGGACCGCTACGAGGCCTTCTGCGCCGCCACTGCAGCCACGATCCTGGGCATCCCCATCGCCCACATCCACGGGGGCGAGGCGACCTATGGCGCCGTCGACGAGTCCCTCCGCCACGCGATCACCAAGATGTCGCACCTGCACTTCACCAGCACCGAGGCCTACCGCCGACGGGTGATCCAGCTGGGGGAGCACCCCGATCGGGTGTTCCGCGTCGGCGCCCTGGGCATCGAGACCATCCGCGCCCTCGCCCCCTCCACCCGCGACACCATCGAGCAAGACCTCGGCTTTCCGCTCCAGGAGGACTACCTGCTGGTGACCCTGCACCCGGAGACCCGACAGCGCGGGACGGCGGGGGAGCTGGCGGAGGCGCTCCTGGGTGCCCTGGACCGGGTGGAGGCGCCGAAGGTGCTATTCACCCGCGCCAACGCGGACCCCGAAGGCCACGAGATCAACCGCCGGCTGGAGGGCTACGTGGCTCGCCATCGGGACCGGTGCGCGATCCACGCGTCGCTGGGCATCGAACGCTACCTGGGCGCGATGCGCCACGCCCTCGCGGTGGTGGGCAACTCGTCGTCCGGCCTGCTCGAGGCGCCGGCGATGGGAGTTCCCAGCGTGGACATCGGCGGAAGGCAGGCGGGCCGGGTCCGGCCCCAGTCGGTGATCCACTGCCTGCCCGCGGTCGAGGCCATCGCGGACGCCATCCGCCGGGCCGTGGATCCCCAGTTCCGCGCCCGCCTGGTCGACCTCGACAACCCCTACGAGGCCGACTTCCTCCCGTCCAAGGCCATCGCCGAGATCCTCTGGACGGCCCCCCTCACCGACCTGCTGGCCAAACGGTTCCACGACCTGCCCTGAGGGGGCGGGGGCGGGCGGCGAGGAGGGGGAGAGGGAGCTACTTGCCGCGGCCGAAGGGCAGCGTCAGGCCGATGTGGAAGCCCTTGTTCTGGACGTCGTAGCCGAACAGCAGCGGCACGCCCTTGATCTGCATACCCACCTGGGGGATGAGCGCGTTGTCGCTGTCCGAGCCGTAGCGAGCCGTCATCCCGCCGAGCAGGCCGATGTCCTTCTTGTCGTCCAGGAAGTAGGCCGCGTGGCCCTTGGACTCGAAGGCGCCGCCGGCCTGGCTGAACTTCGCGGTCTGCTCCAGCCGCATGTAGATGTCGCCCAGCTGTTCCTCGAGCATGCCGTTGAACGTGTGGGAGTCCTCGTCGGCCACGTAGCGGTACTTGGCCAGGTAGGTCCGGAAGGAGTCCGGATCCCGGAACCCGAAGTAGCCGCCCAACTCGTTGAGCCGCGGGTCGTTGAGCCGAAGCGTGGCGTCTCCGCCCGCCATCCAGCCGCCGCCGAGCTTGCCGTCGATCTTCGACGAGATCGTGCTGTCACCGCTGGTGGAGAACACCGCGTCCAGGGCGGCGTCGAGGTTCTTGCGGCTGTAGTTGAGGCCCAGGGACAGCTTGTGGTTGGGGTCCAGATCGTAGGCGGAGCGGGCGCCCATCGACTGGATGGTCTCCTCGAGGGAGAACTTGGTGGAGAGCCCCTCGAGTCCGCTCTCGCCCTCGTAGTCGAACTTGGTCGACGACGATCCGTCGGTGGACCCGGACTGGGTCAGGCCGAAGCTGTGACCGTCCAGCATCATCTTGCGCACGCTCGAGAGCGTGAAGATGCCGCTGGTCATGTCGTACTTGCCGTTCAGGCTGTCGAGGCTGTTGCCGTCGGCCAGCGAGATCTTCCCGGACAGCAGGGTGGGGTTCTCGCCTCCGCCGGAGAGGCCGGCGCCCAGACCCAGCGTCGATTCACCGCTGCCCAGGTTGCCCAGAAGCTGCTTGTACGAGGCGTCCAGGGAGTAGACCTCCAGGTCGTCGCCCTTGAAGGTGCCCACTCCGGTGAAGGAGAAGGTGCTGTCCTCGCCCTTGAACTCGGTCTTGATCTCGTGGGTGTGCTTGTCGTCCTCGTTCTCGAAGCCGGCCTTGTAGGAGGCCATGACCTCCTCGGACTTGTAGACCAGGCTGGCCTCGATGCTCTGCAGGGAGATGTCGCGGATCTTGCCGATCTTGGCGGCGACCTCGGCGCTCAGCTCGTCGGTGATGCCCCACTTCTGCTTGAGCTCGGGGATCTCCAGGTTGGCCGCCACCGCGCCGGCGGCCGCGAGCAGCGCCAGGGTGACCACCGTGCCCGGGTGGGTGTCGACCCACTTGGCGCACTTGCCGGCGAACTCCTTGCCGTCCCCCTCGAGCCACTGGGACGCCGTGTGGGCGAACTGCTCCTCGAGGGCCTTGCTGAACTTGTCGATGGCGCCCTTGTCGACGTCACCTTCCAGATCCTTCATCAGTCCGGCGCCGCCGGACAGGGCCGCCGTGAAGCCCTCGTCGGCGTACTTGGCCATCTTGTCGAGGGTCAGGTGGGGCGCGATCAGGCCGTAGAGCTTGGAGCCCAGGAACTTGCCCAGGGCGGCCTCGTAGGACTTCAGCCCCTCGGCCGTGCCGTCCTTGCCCCGGGTCTCTTCCTTGTCGTCGCCGCCGGTGGCGTCGTCGCCGGACTTTTGCAGCGGATCGACCAGCCCCTTGCCCTGGAGGGGATCGACCAGCGGATCGTCCCGCTCCTTGCGCTGGACCGCGCTCGAAGACGCCTTCGCAGGCTCGCGTGTCTCGGTCTGGACCGCGACGGTGGTCTGGGGTTCCACGGACACCTCTCCCTGGGTCTGGTCCCTCGGATGGTAGCACGCGCGTGGGAGCGGGCAGGTGGTCAGGGCGTGGTGCGGCGCACCAAAACGAGGGCGGGCAGCAGCAGGCAGAGCACAACCGCCGCGGGTGCGACGTTCCGGGCGGCACTACAGGTGCAGTTCTGCGGCGGCGGCCCACCCGTGGCGTCGTCGTCGTCGCCGGCACCGGAGTCGTCGTCCCCCGTGTCGTCGTCGCCTGCCGTGTCGTCGTCCCCGGCCGTGTCGTCGTCCCCGGTGTCGTCGTCCCCGGTGTCGTCGTCCCCGGTGTCGTCGTCCCCCTCCTCGCAGTCCCCCAGGGTCTGGATCACGTTCATGTAGCCGTAGTACGGGTCCTTGGGATCCAGGTCCGACTCCAGCAGGCCGTAGGTCATGGCGTTGTCGTCGTTGACCAGGTCGTACCAGAAGAACTTCTCCAGCTCGGGCCAGGGCTGGTTGGGGGAGGTGGGGTAGGTCCCCATCTGGACCTGCTCCCAGGCATAGAAGAAGTTCTCGAGCTGGTCGGCCCCGTACGCGTTGCTGTGGTCGCCAAGGTGCTCGGTCTCCCAGCCGAACTCGGTGATCCACACCGTCTTGCCGGGGGCGTACTGGTCGGTGACCTCCTTGATGCCGTTGATGATCTGGATGACGATGAACTCCCCGTCCAGGGCCTCGTCCCACCACTCGTCGTACGGATCTGCGTACTTGTGGTGGGTGACGATGTCGATGTAGCTACCGGCCGCGGAGAGGATGCCGATCAGGCTGTGATTCCAACCGTTGAAGGCGCACTCACAGTCCATCAGCGGCACGCAGATCCCCTCGCAATCGTCCCACTCCGCGCCCCGCAGGTGGGCCAGATCGGGGCCCAGCACGTAGCAGTCGTTGCAGGCCGCGTGCACGGCGTTGCTCCCGGGGATCAGGATGTCGTCCACGTACTGGTCCCGTGTCCCCGTGTAGAACTGCCCCAGATTCGGCTCGTTCCACATGCCGAAGTGCTTGACCGACCCGGAGTAGCGCTGGACCACCGCGGTCACGAAGTCGGTCCAGTCCCCCACGTTGGCCGGCGGCTTGTTCAGGCACCAGTTCTCGTCGTTGGGATCGGCGTTGTTGCAGGCCACGCCGGTCGCCCAGTCCGGGGTGTAGCCCAGCGTCATGAACACGTGGATCCCCAGGTCGTCGCAGTGGTCGACGAACCGGTCGGCCTCGGTCCAGTTGTAGCTGTTGTTCGACGGCTCGAACTGGAACCAGTTCATGTCGAAGCGCACCCAGCCGATGCCCGCCAGGGCCGCCATGTCCAGCGCATCGTTGGAGGCCTGGTGGGCGTTGACCCCGAAGGGGCACTCCTCGGTGAACGCGCCGGCTCCGCCGGGGGCCAGGGTGAACAAGCACACCGCAACAACGACGAGTCGCAATCCGACCATGGGAACCTCCTTCCCCGGACCCCCTCCGGGAGGCCCGATCATACGCCAGCCAGAGCTGCAAACCCGACTTCCCTGGTCGTCTTTTGCTATCATTCCGGTGGGGTCAGGTGCAGAGGCGTCGACGGCAGGGGTGGTTATGTCCCTCGACGGCGGAGGTGCGGGAGGGCGACGGCTGAGTGTGCTGCGCTCCCGCGACGGACACGATCGAATCTCTTTCTCGCGCTCCTTGAGCGTAGGCCGCCACCCGGACAACGCCCTGGTCCTGGGCGATCCCGAGGTGAGCGGACGGCACGCGGTCTTCGAGTGCGGATCGGGGGGGTGGATCCTCCAGGATCTGGGCTCCCGCAACGGCACATCGGTCAATCGCAGGCGGATCAACGGCCGCAAGGTCATCCGGGAGGGCGACCTGATCCGCTTCGGCGGGGTGTCGGCCTGGTGCGTGGAACAGCTGTCCCCACCGCCCGACGACGTGGGGGCCTACGCCTTCGTCGAGAACGTGCACAGCGGCCGCCGGGTCCCCCTCAAGCACGACCGGCTGGTCCTGGGTGTGGCCGCGCCGGCGGACGTGATCGTCCCCGAGTGGACCGACTCGGTGCGCTCTCCGTTGCGGATCGTGCTGTACGAGGAGTTCGGGGCCCTGTGGGCGGAGGCCGCCGAGGGGCTCCCGGAGCTGCAGGTCGACGGCAAACCCTGGAGCGGGGACCGGCCGGTCCGGATCCACCGCGAGCGGGTGCTGACCCTGGGCCAGACCTCCTTGCGTGTGGTGCCCGATCTTCGCCTGGATCCCACCTCGTCGACCACCGATGGAATCCGGATCTCCAAGCGCTACGAGCTGGATCTGTACCTGGTCCACGACCGTCGTGACCGCGGGACGATCCGCGTGGTCCAGGACGGAGAGGTCTGGCAGACCAGCACCTCCCACCGTTTCTTCCTGCTCTACCTGCTGGCCCAGGCCGAGGGGGAATGGGTCGAGGACAGCGAGCTGCGGCTCGGCATCTGGGGCGGTGTGCGGGCCCGCGAGCTGGGCAGCACTGCGCTGAACAAGCTGGTCTACGACACCCGGCAGATGTTCCTGGCCCAGGGCATCGACGGCTGGTTCATCGAGAAGCACCGCGGCGCGACCCGGCTGCGGCTGCCCCCCGAACACGTGCACCTGGAGACCAACAAGTAATAGGTGTGTGCAAGTTCTGCGGGGCCTTCCGTCCTATCATCGATGACCAGCGCGACTCGAATGTCTGAACACATGTGGGGCGGGGAAACCCTGTCGGGGACGCACGGTGGGGGGCGAGTCGAGCACGTCGGGGGTGTGTGGGTACACGCACGACGCCGTATGAATTCTGCGGCTGACCCCCTTGCGATGCCCGGCATCCCCGGCGTGCTCGTCTCCTTGCCCCGCTGGCCCCTCTCCGGGGCAGCTACTCCTCGTCCAGCTCCGTCCACTTGTAGTCGATGAACTCGGTGAGCACGCCGTTGAGCGCCTTGGGGTGCACGAAGGCGAACTGGCAGTCGCGGAAGCTCCTCAGGCCGCCGATGACCGGGAGTTGCTGTTCCTGCAGCTCGTCGACCGCGTCGGCGGTGCTGTCCACGTTGAAGCTGATCAACATGAAGCCCTCGCCGTGCTTGTCGATGAACTTGGCCACGTCGCCGTCGGGGGACGTGGACTCCATCAGCTCGAAGCCCACCTCGCCGAGGTGGTAGCGGGCCACGTGGATCTTCTCGGGCTCGTCCACGTACTCGTCGTCGGGTCCGTCCTTGCCCAGCATCGGCTCCCAGACCTTGCGGGCCTGGGCCAGGTCCCGAACCGCGATGCACAGGTGGTCGATCTTGTTGATCTTCATCGGCTCTCTCCGCCGTCCATCTTACAGGGCGTCGACGATGGCCTGGACGGAATCGCGGTTGGCCACCGCGCCGTCGGCCATGACCTTGTGCATCGCCTCGCCGAAGCGCTTCAGCTCCTCGTCGTTGCCCTCGACGATGGTCTTCAGCCCGATCTGGTTGACCAGCGCGAAGCCCAGACCGTAGCTGGCGTAGGCCAGCTGGGACTGGTCGTTGAAGGGGTGGGAGCGGCACATGATCTGGGCCAGGGCTTCCTCGGGGGGCTCGACGAAGAGGTTGTCCTGCACCATCTGGGGCCAGGCGCCGGTCCGCTGCTCCCAGCTGCGGGCGTTCCCGTCCGCGTCCACGTCGATGTAGAGGTTGATCTCGTACATCGCCATGTTCAGCAGCCGCCGGGTCTCCCAGGCCGCGGCCTGGCGGGTCACCTGGGGGTAGACCTGGAACAGCTTGTCGGTGAACCCCTGCTTGCCCTCGAAGTAGCGCCGCATCAGGGGCTCGTTGGCCACCGGTACGGTCTCGAAGGTCATGGCCACGCCCTCGGCCACGTAGCTGGGCATGTTGTTCTGGTAGCACGAAAGGCCGGGCACCGCCGCGCCGCTGGTCTGGTAGTGCAGGGTGTGGCCGGTCTCGTGGACCGGGGTCTGCCACTCGTCCAGGGGGATGGGCGCGCCGGGCTTGAGGTTGGAGGTGAAGTAGGCCTGCTGGGGGTTGGCGGTGGCCGCCGTACCCGCCCGGTTCCACTTCAGGTCGTGCTGGTACCAGTCCATGGTGATGCGGTCGTAGGGCTCTGCGTCCATGTCGAAGCCCACGTCCCGGTACATCTGCTCCATGACCGCGACCGCGTCCTCCTCGGACAGCTTGGGCAGCGAGCCCATGCCCACCTGCTCGGTGATCCAGGCGTCGGACAGCTGCTTGACCTGCCAGTAGGTGAGCGACTCGACGCCGGCGAACTGCTCCAGGGAGTCGATGTAGGCCTTGGCGTCCGCGTCGGTGGCCTGCCAGGTCTGCTCGACCCAGGCGAGGAAGCCGTCCAGGTCCAGGCCGAACTTCTCGACCATCCTCATGTCCGCGTAGTTGCGGTACCCGTGGGCCCGGGCGATCTCGTTCATCTCGCTGATGAACTGCTCGTACCGCCCGCCGGGGGCGATCATCGGCCGGAACTGGTCCTGGTAGGTCTTGGTGACGGCGGCCCGCTCGGCCGCGTCGGAGACCTGGCCCAGCTTGATCTCGAAGTCCCGGCGTCGGGCCTTTTCGCCGTCCAGCTCCAGGCCCGCCTCCAGGCCTTCGAAGATCTCACCGAGCTCCTGCAGCCCGGCCACCCGGCGACGAAGCTCGTCGGCCGACAGGGAAAGGCGCAGGTCGCCCTCGTGGGCCAGGATCCCCGTCATCACCGCGAGCTGCGGCTCGGCGGCGGTGTAGGTGGCCACGTGGGCGTTGCTGGCCAGCCGCTGTTCCACGACCTTGATGCCCGTGTACAGGGGCATCAGCACCTCGGGGAACATCAGATCGCGGGTGGTCTCCACCGTCTCCACCTCGGGCAGGAACTCCTTGCGGATGAAGGCCTTGACGTAGGCCATCTCGGGCGCGAGCACGCCGGCGTCGTAGACCGCCATCGCCGACTGGATCAGGGCCACGTCGCGGTCCAGATCGGGCTCGATGGCAGCGCCGGACTTGCGGACCACCGCCTGCCAGGGGGCGTACCCGCCCTCTCCCAGCCGTTCGTAGCGCAGGGTGGCCTCCTCGCCCGGGAAGAACTCGGTGTACCGCAGGGGCGCCTGGTCTCCCTCGACCCGGGCGGCGTCGATCAGGATCCCGGCCTTCTGCTGATCCGGCCCGGTGGTGCCGTCGGCGGCCGCGAGCACCGCCACCAGCCAGCTCACCGACACGGTGGGCTCGTACTCGTGGGGCACGGTGGCCGTGCGCATCAGGATCTTGTCCGCGGCCCCGTCCCCGTCCAGGTCGCCCACGTCGGCCCAGGCGGTCTGCACCTGGATCGCCAGGTCGCCGAAGGTCTCGGGCACGGCGATCTCCGCGCGGCGGCCCTCCTCCACGGCCTTCAACATCTCCCGGACGTCGGTCCCCGTCGTGCCGACCGGGTAGGAGGCGGTCTCCACCTCGCCCAGCTGGGACGCGGTGGTGGCGGCCTCACCGCCGGCCCCTTCCACGGCCGCCGGAACCTCGCCGTCGACCGCGCGGCGCTCGAAGACGATCGGTCCGGCGTCGACGGTGGTCTCCACCACCTCGGCGCCCTCGCCCCCATCGGCGACCTCCTCGCCCGGCGGGCAACCGACCAGGGCGATGAGACAGGTGGCGATCCCCCCCAGGATCAAGGCGGACAGGATTCGATTTCGCATGTGTTTCTCCCTCGATTCGCGGGGGGATCTTCTATCACACGCACCCGCGCGAAGGCCGGCCGTTCGTGTCCGAGGTAGGATCGCCCGATCGTGGAGTCGTCGATGGACACCTGGAGCTCGATGCGCGCCCAGTTCCCCGCCGCCGGAGAGCTGGCCTACCTGAACCATGCCGCCGTGGCCCCCCTCCCCGCCCCCTGCCGCAGGCGGATGGAGGACTACCTGGACGAGCTGTCCCGCTTCGGCGCGGCCCACTATCCGGAGGGGCCGTTCGGGATGCTGAAGCGCGCCCGGGAGCTGGGTGGGCGGCTGATGGGCTGCATCCCCGACGACGTGTTCGTGGTCCGGTCGACCACCCAGGGGATCGGCGTGGCCGCCACCGGGATCCCCTACCGGGACGGCGACAACGTGGTGATCGTCGAGGGCGAGTTCCCGGCCAACGTGAGGCCCTGGAGGGCCCTGCGCCGGCGCGGGGTCGAGGTGCGGATGGTGCCCCAGCGGGAGGGGCGGGTGCGGCTGGACGACCTGGCCGCGGCGGTGGACCGTCACACGGCCGCCCTGTCCATCAGCTTCGTGCAGTTCGTGTCCGGCTTCCGCATCGACGCCGGGGCGGTGGCCGAGCTCGCCCACCACCACGACGCCCTGTTCGTGGTCGACGCGATCCAGGGGCTGGGGGTGATGCCGCTGAACGTGGAGCGGGCCGGCATCGATTTTCTGTCCGCGGACAGCCACAAGTGGATGCTGGGGCCCGAGGGGGTGGGGCTGGGCTACGCGTCGGCCAGGGCCCGGGACCGGATCGAGCAGGCGCTCGAAGGATGGATGGGGCTCGCCCGCCCCTTCGACTTCTCCGACCCCGACCAGCCCCTGCGGGCCACGGCCGCCCGCTACGAGGAAGGCGCCTACAACTTCGCCGGGATCCACGGGATGGTGGGGAGCCTGGAGTTGCTGCTCGGCATCGGCGTGGACCGGATCAGCGGGCGGATCCTGGAGCTGACCGACCGCCTGGCAGACGACCTGACGTCCCGGGGCTGGACCCTGCTCTCCCCCCGTGCCCACGACGGGGAGAAGTCGGGGATCCTGACCGCCACGCACCCGGCAATGGACTTCGACGGACTGGAACGGCGCGTCCTCGACCGCGGCGCCTTCATCTCCGTCCGCGGCGGCGCCCTGCGGATATCGCCCCACGCCTACAACGACGACGACGACCTGACCTGTCTGCTCGACGCGCTGGACGCGGAGTTGAAGGAATAGGCATCAGGCACCAGGCGTCGGGCGTCAGGCGTCAGGCGAAGAGGTCGTCTCGCTGACGCTCGACATCGGATCCGGAAGGCGACCGTTCACAAACCTCTGGCGGCAACGGCTGGATTCTCCCACCTGACGCCTGACGCCTGACGCCTGACGCCCTACACTGGTCGCGGAGCGGCGAGTCCAGCGGGAGATTTCTTGGGTACCGAACCCACCCTGTTCGGCAAGTACACCCTGCTCGAGGTCCTGGGCGAAGGCGCCATGGCCCGGGTCTACCGCGCCATCCGCTCGGGTCCGATGGGCTTCCAGAAGGAGGTCGCTCTCAAGCTGATCCACCCGGAGATCTCGTCCAAGGAGAAGGGCCTGCGAGCCCTGATCAACGAGGCCCGGATGGGGGGCCTGCTGCGCCACCGCAACGTGGTCGAGATCTACGAGTTCGACCAGGTGGGCGACACCTTCTACATCGCCATGGAGCTGGTGCGGGGCTGGACCCTGGCCGAGCTGATCCGCCGGTCCGCCGTCCACGGCCCGCTACCGCCGCGGATCGTCACCGAGATCGCCGCCCAGATCTGCGAGGGGCTCGACCACGCCCACGGGGCGGTCGATCCCGAGGGCGCGCCCCTGCGGCTGGTGCACCGGGACCTCAAGCCCACCAACGTGATGCTGTCCGAGGACGGGGTGGTCAAGCTGGCCGACTTCGGCATCGCCCGGGCGGCCACCAACGTCTACCGGACGTCGCAGGGGGTGACCAAGGGCACGCCGGTGTACATGAGCCCCGAGCAGGTCCGCGGCAAGGCGTTGGACCACCGCTCGGACCTGTTCAGCCTGGCGTCGATGGTGGCCGAGATGGTCACCGGCCGCGTCGTGTTCCAGGACATCAAGATCTACAAGGTGCTGCAGCAGGTCGCCCGGGCCGACACCACCGAGGTGCTCGACGACGTGGGCCAGGCCATGCCCGAGCTGGCGCCCGTGCTATCGCGGGCGTTCGCCCGCATGCCCGCCGACCGCCCCCCGGACGCGGGAACCCTGGGACGTGAACTCGAGAACCTGCACGAGACCCTCCCCGGCAAGGAGCGACTGAGGGACTGGCTCCCCCCCTTCATGGGGGACACCGGGCGGGATCCGATGGCCGTGGAGTCCCACCCACCGGACAGCTGGGAGGACTGGGACGCCTCCCGGATCTCGATCTCCCTGACCGAGGGCGACGAGGCCGCCGACGGCTCCGCGTCCGTGAGCCTGGTGCAGCCCCCCAACGAAGAAGACGGGGAGCCTTCCCCCGTCGGCCGCCCCCTCCCCGACTTCTCCGAGGCCTCCACCGAGGAGGCCCCGGTGGTGGAGTTCGTGGGCGGCGACCTGGACACCGAGGACGCCCAACCGACCCACGACGCCCACACCCCCGTCGACCCCCCCGCGGTCGTCACCGCCGAACGACGGACCGCCGAGCGCGTCACCCAGCCCCAGCACGCCCTCGACCACCCCCCTCCCCCCCCTCCCGCCGCGGCCTCCGCCTGGCCATGGCCC
>CAZITQ010000053.1:0-42894 GCA_964542165.1 uncultured Rickettsiales bacterium | reverse complement strand
GAGCAGTCCTCGCCGAAGAACCCGTCGCCATCGGCGTCGAAGTCCTCGTCCACCTCGCCGTCGCAGTCGTTGTCGACCCCGTCGCAGGCCTCGTCGGCGCCCGGATAGACGTCGGGGTCCTCGTCGTCGCAGTCCTCGCCCTCGCAGGCCGTCCCGGCGAAGCCGTCCCCGTCCATGTCGCAGCTCGCCTCTCCCAGGAGGATCACGGTCCGGGTGTACAGCTCAGACTCCGCCGCACCGGCGTTGCAGCCCCCAGAGGCGTCGGCGAGGTCGAAGGCGAAGCTGGCCGTGGTCTCGAAGGCGTCCGCGAAGACCGGAGCGGCGAAGTTCACGTTCAGCCGGATCGTCTCTCCAGCGCCGATCGCCAGGGGAGGTTCGAAGGCCGATCCGTCCGGCAGAGACACCGAGAACACGTCGGTGTCCCCCTCGAACTGGACGTCGACCAGGGTCGCGTCCCGGTCGATCTCGCTGGTGAAGAACAGGTCCTGGGACAGCACGGGGGTCACGCCGGCAGCCACCATGCCGAAGTCGATCTGGGACGGATCCACCCCGATCGGCCCGGTCCCCGGGTCTCCTGGACAGCCCATGAGGGCGACGACCACGGCGAACAGCGGCAACACGGCCCCGACCGGGGCGCGGGTGTGAAGAGCGGGCAGGGGGGCAGCTGCGTCGGCCATGTCGACCTCCTGTGCAGACGGTAGCAACTAGCTACGTCGGCGGCACCAAAGCCACCCTACACCAACCCCTGCGAGTGCACCGCCCCTCGATCCCCGCGGTGTGACACCGCCGCTCGACGGTGTGACTTCGGCTACCCACCGTGGGACACGACCCCCTTCGCCACCCGAGATCCCAGTAATACTGAGGGGTTACGATCCTGGCACAGGACCTGCGAGGGCATGGGGTCGAAACCGGGCGACGGCCCCAACCGATGGAGGATTCCCATGCTTCGCACGATGACCACCCCACTGATGATCGCGTTCGCCTTCCACCTCTTGGCCCCCTCGGTCGCCCTGGCGGACCCGGCGACCCTGATGGGCGCTGCGGGGTCGATCCTCGCCGAGGACGACGGCGCCGGTGGCGTCCAGGTGGTCCTCGGAGAGGATCTCGGAGACGCCGAGATGCGACTCCTGCAGGTGGTCTTCGAGGTCCACGGCGCCGACCCGTCGCTCGTGCCCAGCGAGCCCGCCGAGGCGGTGGTCGACCGGATCGCGATGGAGGTCGAGATCCTCGACGACGCCCACCTCGCGGTCGCGATCTACGACACGATCGGCGAGCCGATCCCCACCGGCGAGCCACTGTTCACCGTGGCCAGCGACGGATCACCTGCCTTCGTGTCCCCCCGTCACGCAGCGGGCCAGGGTGGCGACGGTCCGATCCACCTGTTCACCCGCGAGGGCGACGACGAGGTGCTCGCCGAGCTGACGGACTTCAACGATATCGAGGACTTCTTGTGGAGCCCCTGCCGGTTCGAGACCATCGTGATGCTCACCTGGGGCTGCTCCGTCGGCAACCTGTGGGCCTGCTCGATGCTGGCCTACTGCGGGACCAAGGCGCTGTACGAGGATCTGGCCGGGTCGCTCGGCAGCGGCTACCACCCCGGGTGCGATCCCTGCGAGTACAACGCGGACGACAACTGCGGCAAGGAGACCCGCGGAGTCTCCAGCTTCTACGTCTCCCAGAGCGCGTGGGGAGTGGACGAGGACGAGGCCTGCGCGCGGGCCCAGGAGAAGGCCGAGGCCCAGATCTGGGAGGACGACCGCCTGCAGTCGGCGGACGAGGTGTGCCGCGACGTCTTCCCCTGCGACGAGGGGTGTCCCCAGGACGAGTGCACCGGCTGCGAGGAGGACTACTGGACCTACGGGACGAGCGTGATCGGCCGAAAGGTCGAGTGGATCAAGGGCGATCCCAAAGAGGAGCTGATCGAGCCCCCCATGTACCTGGGTCTGAGCTGCACGGTCTCGGTGCTGATGGACTACCACTGCGCCTGCACCCGCTGCGAACGCCGCACGTACTGACCCCTCTCCCCCCTTCCGCTCCGCACACCGGCGTGGTCCCCCACGGGTACAAACCATCCCTTGGCACACCTCCGACCCTGCGGTACGTTGGCGCCACAATGGAGGACCTCCCCATGCGCCCCTGGTTCCTGCTGTTTGCCGTCCTGACGCTGGTCTGCGGATGCCCCACCGACGACGACGATGACGATGCGACCGGAGACGACGACGACGCCTGCGACGGCGGCGCGTTGGTCTCGATGACCGACGACCACAACTACAACTTCGTCGGCACCCTGGACATCGACTCCTTCGAGGCCAAGGAGCTGACGAGCATCCGGCTCCACTGGGAGAACCTGACCACCGACCTGCAGGGCCACGAGCTGGATCTGAACGACCTGGACATCGCCGCGCTGGTGGTCTTCCGCTACCTGTCCCAGGAGGAGGTGGCCCAGGGCATCAGCGAGAACACGCTGCAGCAGTCCGACGTGTCGCTGTACGTCCAGGCGGAGCTGGAGCAGGGCCAGACCGAGGTCGACCTGGGCGACCTGACCCTGTTCGGCAACGACATCGACGTGGAGCAGTACTTCGAGGAGGGCTACGGCACCTGGCTGTTCACCCTCAACACCGGTACCACGCCGGGGGCCGGGTCACGGATGGCGGCCTTCCTGGAGCCCACGCCGGGCAGCGAGATCGACGACATCGAGATCGTGGACGGGACCGCCCTGGTGACCGTGGACGCCGATCTGACGGGGCTGGCCAGCGTGGATCTGCCGGCCGGTACGACGACCAGCGTGGCCTGGGACGGGCTGACGGTGGACGGCCAGGGCAACGAGATGCAGCTGGGCAGCATCGACCGACTGATGGTGGCCCAGTACGCCACCCTGACGCCGGCGGACCTGGAGGCCAACTTCCTGGATCTGGAGCTGATCGCCGACGTCCAGTACGACCTGGTTCTCGAGGGTCAGACCGAGGCGGACCTCGCGACCCTGGAGAGCGACGGTGGGGCGTTCGGTGGAATCACCGCCGACGGCACCTGGATCCTCGCCCTGCGCTGCGACACCTGCGCCAACCCGGCGCCGCCCTTCCTGACCACCCTCACCGTCTGCGAGTGAGGGCCAGGATCGCCCGGAGCGTCCCCGGCTCGCCCTGAAGCGCCGCCACCGACCATCCCTGGGCCCGGCACAACTTGTGGACCGGCTCGTTCTCGGCCAGGAAGTCCGCGAACAGCTCGCCGGTGCCCCGGGAGCGGGCGTAGCGGGTGATCTGTTCCAACAGCAGCGCCCCCAGCCCGCGCCCCTTCATGTCGCTGCGGACGGCCATCGCCACCTCGGCGCGCTCGTTGTCCGCGTCGGCCCACAGGCGAGCCACGCCGTAGATCGCGCTCTGGCCCGGCGCCGAGTCGGGGTCGCACAGCACGAGCGCCATCTCCCGGTCGTAGTCCAGCTGGGTCAGCCGGGCCGCCATGGCGTGGGTCAGCTCCGCGAGTTCGGCCCGGAAACGCATCCGCACGTCCTCCGGGGTCAGCGCCCGGAACATCTCGTGGAACGCGGGCTCGTCCTCGGGCACCACCGGCCGAAGCTGCAGCGAGGTGCCGTCCTCCAGCGGACATTTCTGTTCCAGCTCCTTGGGGTAGGGGCGGATCGCCAGCCGCTCGGGGCCGCTGCGCTCCGTGGCCCGGGCCCTCACCCGGGCGTCCAGGGCCAGGACGCCGTTCTCGTCGGCCAGCAGGGGGTTGACGTCCAGCTCGACCACCTGGGGCAGGTCGATCACCAGCTGGGAGACCTTCAGCAGGGTCAGGGCCACGTCCCCGATGGCCGCCGGGGGACGGTCCCGGTACCCCTCCAGCAGCTTGTAGATCCGCGTGCGGGACATCAGGTCCCGCGCCAGGTGCAGGGTCAGCGGCGGTAGAGCGATGGCCGTGTCCTGGATCACCTCCACGGCGGTGCCCCCCTGTCCGAAGAGCAGGTACGGGCCGAACTGGACGTCCTCGACCATACCGAGGATCAGCTCGTACGCCCCGGGGCGGCGGACCATCGGCGAGACGGTGAAGCCGTCCAGCTGGGCGTCCGGGTGCTGCAGCCGGACGCGCTCGAGCATGCCGGTGGCGATGTCACGCACCTCACCGGGGGCCGCCAGGTCCAGGGCCACCCCGCCCACGTCGCTCTTGTGGGTGATCTGCGGCGAGAGGATCTTCAGCGCCACCGGCGTCCCCAGCTCGGCCGCGATCCGCGCCGCGTCGTCGGGATCCGTGGCCACGTAGGTGGTCACCGTCGGGATGTCGTAGGCCGCCAGCACCTCCTTGGCCTCCGGCTCGGTCAGCCACTCGCGGCCCTGGGCCAGGGCCCCATCGATGGCGGCCTGGGCCCGGGCGGTGTCCGGTTCCAGGTCCCGGCGCACGCTCTCGGGGGTCTCGGCGAGCAGCTCCTGATTCCGCCGGTAGCGGACCATGTGCATGAAGGCGCGCACGGCCTGGCTGGGGGTCTCGTAGGTCGGTATCTGCTTGGCCGTGAACAGGCGTCGCCCCTCCTCCGCGGACCGATCGCCGATCCAGGAGGTGAGCACGGTGCGGTCGTAGTCCGCCAGCAGGTCGGCCACCGCCTCGGCGGCCGCGGTGGAGGTGGTCACCGCGTTGGGGCAGTACAGCATCAGCAGGCCGTCGAAGTTCGGATCGTCCCTCATCACCCGGATCGTGTTGCGGCAGCGATCCGGCGGCGCGTCGCCGATGATGTCCACCGGGTTGCCGTGGGACCAGATGCGGGGCAGGACCTGATTCAGCGCCTCGATGGTCGAAGGTTCCAGCGTCGCCAGCGTCCCGCCCATGGCCGACAGCGCGTCCGCCGACAGGACCCCCACCCCGCCGCCATTGGTCACGATCGCGAGCCGGTTGCCCTCCGGCGGCCGGGCCAGGGCCAGGGTCGCGGTGGCGTCGAACAGCTCGTCCATCTCGAATACCCGCAGCATCCCGGCCCGGCGGAAGGCCGCGTCGAAGACCTGGTCCGAGCCCGTGAGGGCGCCGCTGTGGGAGGCGGCGGCCTTGGCGCCCTCGGGTTCACGCCCGCCCTTGACCACGATCACCGGCTTGGTCCGGGCGGCGCGCCGGGCCGCCGACATGAACTTGCGCGCGTGGGTGACCCCCTCCATGTACAGCAGGATCGCGCGCGTGCCCCCGTCGTTGGCCAGGAAATCCAGCATGTCGCCGAAGTCCACGTC
This sequence comes from uncultured Rickettsiales bacterium, assembly GCA_964542165.1. Classification (GTDB taxonomy): domain Bacteria; phylum Myxococcota_A; class UBA796; order UBA9615; family CAYRNR01; genus CAYTBN01. The sequence goes on along the minus strand of CAZITQ010000053.1, from coordinate 37,690 downwards.
CGCCATGCCCCCCAGGCACACCAGGTGGGAGAAGCCGATGCCCCGGGGAGTGGCCCAGTCCATCACCGAGGTCACCATGGCCCCGGACTGGGTGACGAAGGCGATGTCGCCGGGCAGGGGTGACAGCTGGCCGAAGCTGGCGTTGAGGTGCATACCCGGGACCAGGATCCCGACGCAGTTGGGGCCGACGATCCGCATCACGTGGGGCCGGGCGGCGTCCAGCATCCGCTGCCGCAGGGCCTGCCCCTCCTCGTCGCCGCCCTCCCCGAAGCCGGCCGTGATCACCACCGCGGCCTTGGTGCCCCGCTCCGCCAGCTGGCCCACGATCCCGGGGATCGGTCCCGGCGGGGTGGCGATCACGGCCAGATCGGGGGTCACCGGGAGGCTCGCGACGTCCGGGTAGGCCAGCACCCCCTCGATGGCCTTCGCCTTGGGGTTGACCGGCATGATCGGCCCCTCGAACCCCGTGTGGAAGAGGTTGCGGGCCAGCACCGAACCCACGGATCCCTCGCGGTTGCTCGCCCCGATCAGGGCCAGGGACTTGGGCCGGAACATCACATCCAGGTTTCGAACGGTCATGGGTGTCTCCTGCGCGGAAGAGACGATGCTACCTCGGATCCGGCCCGAGATCGCGGACCGTCGGATGGAGACATCAGACGCCTGACACCTGACGCCTGACGCCTGACGCCTCCCGTTGTACCCTGCACTCACCATTCGACACCTTCGCGCCCACCTCCCGCTCCTCGTCGGGCTGGCGGCCGGAATGGCCGCAGCCGCGGGCCTGCTGGCGGCCGAGACCTTCGGCCGACCCGGGTTTCTCACCGGGGTTTGGGCCCTGCCGGACCGGGCGGTACCCTCGGTGGGAGATCTGCTCGTCTGGACGGCACTGGGCTCCGGCCTCTTGTTGCCGGTCTTCACCCTTGCCCTCGCTCCCCGCGGGCGGGGACGGATCGCAGGCCTGGTGGGCCTGGGCATCGCGGCGGCGGTGGGCGCCACCCTCGTCACGTTCGGAAAGCCCGGCGGGGACTCGGTGGCGAACCTGGCCGCCCACGCGGCCCTGGATCCCGGGGAGGGCCACCTCTTCGTGGGCGGGGAGTTCCTGGGGCACCTGTGGTTCGTCCCCTGGTTCGCCGCCGCGTCGGATGGGGGGCACGGGGCCGCGATCTGGGCGGCCCGTGCGGCGGGGTGGCCCGGTCTGATCGGCCTGCTGGCCTGCGCCGCCCTGCTCTCGGGAGGTCTGCCGACGGCGAGGGAGCGGGGGCTCACGGCCTGCGCCACCTGCGCGATGCCGTTTACCCTGCTCCTGCTGGGCTACCCCCAGTCCACCGCGCTGATGTCGGCCCTGGTCCCCTGCTTCCTGGCCGCGGGCCTGGCCGCCCTGGACTCCCCCGGTCACCCGGCTCGCTGGGCCGCCGGATGCGCCGCGCTGCTGGCCCTGGCGTGCACCGCCCACGGGACGGCCTACGTTCTGGGCCTGGGGACCCTGTGGCTCCTGTTTCGGTGGATCCGGCGCGGTCATGCGGGGGCCGCGATGGTGTTCGTCGCGGTGTTCGCGGTGCTGTGGGCGGCGATCTCCACCGCCGAGTGGTCGCTGATCCACCGGGCCCGGACCATGCCCTGGAGCTTCCTCGCCCGGGCCTTCGAGCCGGCGGGGCTGGCCGGGTGCTTCGGAGGGCCGCTGCTGGACGATCCCGGGCCCTCTGGGCTCGCGGCCGCCGGCGCTGCCCTCTGGCGATGGGTGCTCTCCCTGGCCCCCCTCGCCGCCGTCGCACCCGTGGTCCTGATCACCGGGGGACTCGGGAGGTTCGCAGGTCGGTCCGGCCGGCACGCTGGGTCCGGCGCCACGGTGGACCGGATCGCCTTCGTGGCCCTCTGCGCGGCCGGGGGGCTCGCCCTGTGGGCCACCTGGAGCGTGTGGTACGGCTACCCCGCGGACTGGGACGTCACCGCCATCGCCGCGCTGACCCTGCAGCTGACCTGTGTCGGGCTGCTGGGCCGGCTCCCCCACCCGCGGCTGCGGGAGGCCGCGCTGGCCTTCGCGATCCCCCTGCAGCTCCTGACGACCCTGGCCCTGGCCGCCCGGTTCACGGGCTCGCCGGGGTAGCCGCCTCCTCGGCCGGTGGTGCTCCATCGGTCGAGGAAGGCTGGGCGCAGCAGCGGAATCCATCGTCCTCGTGGGAGGCGTCGGAGTGGTGGTGGCGATGGCGGGCGAAGCAGCCCCGGCCGTAGACGCCGACCCACATGGTCCCCCCGCGGATGAGGCGCTGATCCGGGAGCCCCTCGGCCACCGCGTCCACCCACTCCGAGAGGTTGCCCTCCAGGTCGTACGCGCCCTCGGCGCTCACGCAGCGGGTGAACGACCCCGCGGGTCGGATCCACGTGGGATCGCCCACCCGGTCGTTGACGTCCGCGTTGCAGTTGCCGACCACGTGTGTGTCCCCGTACGGGAAGCGGCGCCCGCCGGACCCGGCACAGGCGCGGGTCCACTCGTTCTCGGTGCACAGGCGGCGGCCCCGCTCGCTGCACAGCGTCACCGCCTCGTCCCAGCTGACGTAGGCCCGTGGGACCGCTCCGGCCTCGTTGGGGTACTCGTAGCGGTCGATGCAGAACGCATCCACGCTGCGGACCTTGGGTTCCCTCGGGAGGTGCTCGGTCCCGGGCCACTCCGCGTAGAAGTCGATGTCCTCGCCCAGGGCCCCCGACGGGAAGTCACCGCCCTCGACGAACACCATGCCGTCGGGGCAGCGGGGATCCTCGACCGCAGCCGGAGGAGGCGGCGCCATCTCTGGACCGTCCCCCGACTCCCCCGCACCCCAACGCTCGCCCTTGGGGCCACCTCCCCCGATCGCGAGCGCCAGCACCGCCGCAGAAATCGCCCGTCGCGCGCCCCACATTTGAGCGTCCTTCCTTCCGTCCATTATCCTTGCCCACGATTCCAGCGAAAGGTCCGATGAAGGTAAACCCCATGGCCAGAAAAAGGTGGGCGCCCGCCGGCACGCTGATCGCCGTGGTCCTGGCCTGGGGCGTGACCGCTGGCCTGCTGGCCCAGCACAAGCTGGCCAACCTCGGCAGCGCCTGGGCCTACGACCTGGCCTTCTTCCACAACCTGCTGTGGAGTACGGTCCACGGGAGCTGGTTCGCCCAGACGAGCTCGCCCCACGAGGCGTCGGGGCTGTTCCAGCTGCACCACACCTACCCGATCCTGATCGCCGTGGTCCCCCTCTACGCCCTGGTTCCCAAGGTGACCACCCTGCTGTGGATCCAGTGCCTGGCCGTGGCGTCCGCGGCGTTTCCCGTCGCGCGCCTGGCCCGCGCGGGTGGGGCCACCCCCTGGGCTGCGGTGGCCATCGCGCTGGCCTTCCTGCTGCAGGTCCCCCTGTGGATGACCGCGCTGTGCGACTTCCGGCCCATCGTCCTGGGCATTCCCCTGCTGCTGTGGACCCTGGCGATGGTCTTCGAGGACAGGCCGGTGGCGGCCCTGCTGTTCGCTGCGGCCACGCTCACGGTCCGCGAGGAGATGATCTACCTGCTGATCGCCCTGGCCGTCGCCCTGCCCTTCGCCCGCCGCGCCGGCCACAGCCGCCGCCTCGTCGGCGGCGCGATGTGCGGGATGGCGGTGCTGTACTGGTTTGCGATCCGGGCGGCCGGCGGCGAGCTCACCTACTACTTCGATCCCCGGGACGCCAGCCCCTCGGGGAGCCTGACGCTGCAGTCCCTGGAGACAGGTGAACTGCGCTTCCTGCTGCCCTACCTGCTGCCCTTTGGCGCCGCGGGCGCCCTGGCGGCACCCCTGCTGGCCCCGGCCCTGCCCCTGCTGGGCTTCCTGCTGTTGATCTCTCCCCACGAGTGGGCGGACTGGGCCGGGGTCTACGGACACCACGCCGCCCCCCTGCTGCCCGTACTCGGCGGCGCCTCTGCCGTGGGTTGGGGCGCACTGTACGCGCGGACCCTGCGATGGAAACGCCCCGCGTTGCTCGCCGCCCTGCTGGCCATCCAGCTGGGCTGCGCAGCCTGGCTCGGGCCGCCGCTGCTTCGCGCGGACGTCGCGCCACCTCCGGGGCGGGATCCGGCAGACATCGAGCCCTTCCACGCCCTGGTGGACGCGGTACCGGCGGATGCCCCGGTGGCCTCCGACTACCCCAGCATGGCCGTCCTCTCCGGCCGAGAGCGCCAGGTCTGCACCGCCGACTTCGCCATGGGTGAGGCGGATCGTTTCCCCTGGAGTCCCGACTGGTTCCCCCCCGGCTTCGAGGACGTGGACTGGCTGGTCTTCGACGGGGTGCAAGACAGCGCCCTCGCGGCGGTCGCCGACGCCTGCGAGGCCTTCGAGAAGGTCGACGCCGCCGGCCCGTTCGTCCTCTACGAGCGGATCTCACCGGGGGGTGAGGACTGCACGGATGCCCTGCGGCGGGATGTGGCTCAGGGAGCCGTGGGCGAGCAGGAGTCCGAGAACTCGTCGGGGCAGTAGAACCGCACGTGGAAGTGGCTGTAGTGGCCCTCCCAGTGACGGATGATCCCCGAGGCCTTGGTGCCCCGCGGGTACTGGAAGATCAGCTCCAGGTAGGCCTCGTCCATCCACGGCAGCTGGGCCGCGTACTCGTAGAAGACCTTCTGGAGGCGGTAGTCGAGGATGATGTACTGCACCGACTCGTCGGCGACCAGCGCCTCGAGCAGCGCCCAGGTCCGGTCCAGGTCCATGGCCTCGGGACGCATGGAGCGCAGGGGCTGGACCTCCTCATTCGCCCAGTAGGGCCCGAAGTCCACGTCCAGACCGTTCTGGTGGGACATGTGGGGAGTGAAGTGACCGCCGCCCCTGCGGCTGATGTCGCCGATGGTCAGCGCCGGGCTGCCCGGGTACACCGCCCAGACCTCGTCCACCGCCTGCTGCATGTGGTCGATGGTCCACTGGGTGCCGTACGACCGCTCCGGGTGCATGACCCAGAAACGGTCGTCGTCCGCGGGGAAGGGGATGCCCTTGTTCAGCCGGCCGCCGGAGTGGTGGCCGGTGGGGACGCCGCGACGGACCGCGGTCTCGGTGGGGCGGCCATCCGCCCCGGTCTCGGTGGGGCGGCCATCCGCCTCGGTCTCGGATTCGAACTCGATCTCGATCTCGGACTCGATCACGGACACGGACGCGGACGCGGACTCGGACTCGGACTCGGACTCGGACGCGGTCACGGTCCTGGCCGACGCAACGGCCAAGGCGTCCTTGGCCGCCGAGTCTTTCCCCCACGCACTGCCGCACAACCCACACAGGGCTGCCGCCGTCAGCATCAGGAGGATCCGATTGTGCATTCGTGCTCCCGGGCAGAGAGGCGGCGCCATCCTAGGGAAGGCCCGGGATCAGGTCAAGCGGGCGCGCACCCGAGACCAGAGGTCGGTCCGGCCCACGTCGGCCAGGTAGGCCCGCACCTCGTCCGGGGTCAGATCGTAGAACGCGAATCCACCGCAGCCGGCGCAGAAGGGGTAGGCGTCCAGTTCCCCCAGCAGGTGGGCCAGACGGACCCGCGTCATCCGATCCCCCCGCCACAGGGCAACGAACCCCTCCCGATCCACGTTGCCCACCGGGACCGCCCGATCCACATCTGCGCAGCAGACCGCCAGCTCCCCGTCCCATCGGATCACCGGCGTCTTCCACGGCGCCGGGCACGGGGGGCGGACGGGATCCCCGCCGGCTCCGTGCTCGGTTCGGACCTCGGGCGCACCGGCCGTGGGATCCCCCGATCCCTCGCCCCAGGTGCGCTCCTCCCAGATCCGCAGGTGCAGGTGCTCCTCGTCGCGGGGCGCGAGCCCGTGCTCCCGGATGGCCCGATCGTACAGCTCGTCCACCCCGCGCTGGGCCTCCCCGCCGGTCCCCACCGAGAGGCGCTTGATCATCACCTCGTTGAAGCCGATGCCCATCCGTTCTCGCCCCAGGAACTCGTCCCAGTGGGCGACGAACTCCCCCACCTCCCGGTGGTTCTCGGGCTGCAGCACGAACTGGAACTGGGTGTTGACCCCCGGGTCGTCCCCGGGCAGCTCCGCCCTGCGACGCAGGAAGTGCTCGATGTTCGCCATCGCCTGGCCGAAGCGGTCGCGACCCTTGACCCGGGCGTAGGTGTCGGCGGTCACCGCGTCGAGGCTGAACACCACCAGCAGGGGTGGGCCATCGCAGGTCGCGCGGGCCCCCAGGATCCGGTCGGTCCGGGACGGGGTCAGGGCCACGGCGTTGGTGTCGAAGCGCACGTACCCCACCCGCCCGCGCAGCCGCTGCAGGGCCAGGGCGACCATCTCCTCGAGCTCCGGGTGCAGGGTGGGTTCGCCCAGCCATTGCAGGATCAGGTGGTCCAATTCGAGGTCGGAGTCGGCGATGTCGTCGATCACCCGCCGGTAGAGCGACAGGTCCATGAACCCCGGACGCAGTCTGTGGTGGACCTCACCCTCCCGCAGCTGGGGCGAGCACATGGGGCAGCGCAGGTTGCACAGGTCGGTGGGCTCGATCTGCAGGACGGTGCCGGCGTGCATGACGGCTACACACGTAGCATGGTCGCAGGATCAAGACGACCCTTTCCCGCGAGACCGTTGATCTACCCCTACCCCCGTGGTTGAATGCCGTCGACGTGTGGAAGGCAGGGAAACTGGGCGTCCGGATCGCACCGGCGGCCGTGGTCGCCACGGTCCTGGGGCTCCAGCTCGGCTGCCTCAACGACTGTCAGCTGCTGTGCAACAGCTGGTACGGATATCGCCAGTCGGTGTGCGAGGAGGACGTGGAGGCGACGGACCTGAACCGCTGCCTCTCGGACTATCGCGTGCCGGCCCAGGGAAGCGGGGACGACGTCGCCTGCCGCTACTTCCTGGAGTACATGGACGGCCTGCAAGACGATCGGATGTGTGGAGCCACCTGGGATGTCTCGGGAGCCGCCGCGTTCGACCTGTCTACCGCCGAGTGAGGGTGTCGGGATGAACGGCAAGTCGATGGTGCTCACGCTGGGGATCGTGGCCATGGCCGGGCTGCTGCTGGCTGGCTGCGAGAACACCTGCCAGCAGATGTGCAACGAGTTCGCCGACATCTACGAGGAGTGCGGGATCGGGTTCGGGGACGCCGAGCTTCGGGACTGCATCGAGAGCTACCGGGTGCCCGACAAGACCCTGCGCGACACCGTGTGCGACTACGGCATGCGAACCCACGAGACCCACGGAACGATCCTGAGGGCCGACCTGGTCGCCTCGGGCAGCAGCTGCGACTCCGACACCGACTGCATGTGCTCGACCCTGGACGACTGGCGGGCCACCGTGGGTGGAGGGGAATAAGGCCGGGTTCCGGGCCTCGGTTCTGCTGCGGGCGGAGCCCGACTGCAGCAATCGAGGCCGATGAAACAGCCGACGCCGTCGGCCTGTTTCATCAGGGGTTGTACAGGTAGGCCGTCTGGGCGTCGTTTCCGTCGCCGCCAGCCAGCAGGAACTTGCCGTCCGCCAGCTCGACGACCCCGTGCGCCGTCCGCCCGCCGGGAATCCAGACCTCGGGTAGGGGGACGAAGGCCTCGACGGCGGGGTCGAAGAGCTCGCAGCTGTCCAGCGGGGCACCGTCGGCGTCCTCGCCGCCGCAGATCAGGACGCGGCCGTCGGCCAGCGCCGTCTGCGTGAAACCGCAGCGGGCCTCCGCCATCCGCACGTCTCGGGTCGACCAGGTCCGGGTGACCGGGTCGTACTCCTCCACGCTGTCCATCACCACGTCCTGGCCCTCGTCGTCCGTCCGGCAACCCCCGAAGGCCACCACGCGCCCCTGGGGGTCGTCGGGGATGCGGAGCATCCCGAACTCCGTCCTGGCCTCGTGGAGGCTCATGCCGTCGTCGCTGTCCACGCCTCCGGGGGTCCAGACCTCACACTCCTCGGTGGCCACGTCCCCCGTGACCACGAACCGCCACCCACCGCAGACCAGCACAGCGCCATCGGCCAGCTGGACCGCCTGGTGCCGGTAGCGGGCTCGTTCCATCTGGCCCCCGATCACCGCCTGGCCCACCAGCACGTCGATCACCTGGTAGTCACCGCCGGGCATCAGGGAATTGCCGTCCCACTGCTGTCCACCGGAGAGCAGCAGCCGCCCGTCCGCCAGCCGGGTGAGCTCGGGACGGGCCAGGGGAGCCGGCAGGGTGAAGGCGGCCTCGATGGTCTCCCCTTCGGGATCGAAGGCGTCCACGTCCTCGGCCTGTTCGTCCCCCTCCACCGCGTCCTCCCAGCCGCCGATGATCAACACCTTGCCGTCCAGGGGGCTCGAGGCGCGATCCACCAGGTGGGTCACGGCACCCAGTCGGTGGTAGGTGCTGTCCACCTCCTCGAAGGTGTATTCCCCGTTCCCGCCCAGGCGGAGGCGCTCGATGCCTTGCGCGGCCTGGTCCACCGGGTAGCTCCCCGCCCGTCCGCCGATGACCAGGGCCCCGCCGCCGGGCAGGTGAGCCAGGGCCGGCTCCACCCGCCGGGTGCCCAGCTCACCGGCAACCTGCCCGAACCGGTGTCGGGAGGCGAAGTAGATCCAGACCGTCGACGCCGACTCGACCGCCACCAGCGAGGACCGCCCGTTGGCCAGCTCCAGCGCGTTGTCCTCACCCGCGGGATCGAAGCCCAGGCCACGGAACGAGAGCACCGATCGCCCCGCCTCGGTGGAAGGGGGCACGTCGCCGATCGCCCACTCTCCGGTCTCCACCGGGGAGCTGTAGTAGACCAACGCGTCACCGCTCTCGTACTCGATGGCCATCTCGAGCACGTCCAGGTCGGCGAACGGATCTTGATCCGGGGGGGGAACCAGGTCCACGACCAGGTCGAACGAGGACCCGCCGCCGGGACAGCCGGCGAGCAGCGTCACCAGCGCGACGGTCACGCATCGCGCGGCTCGTCGCACCCGCGGGAACAGAGCCATGGGAAGGGCCTCCACGTTCGGAAGGCCATTGTAGACGCACGCCGTTGTGCGCACCACCGGGCGCGCCCGAGCGCCTTGACCAGAAAATCGGCGTTTCCCTATACTCAACTGTTTGAAATCCTACCAGATCCGCGTATATGGTGGGGCCGCCCGAGGGGGCGACGTTCGGAGTGCTGCCGTGGAACCTGGCGATCCGCAGAACACGGGCGACGAGGGGGAGGCTCCCCGCCGACGGTTCGACACCGAGCCCTTCGGCAAGTACTTCCTTGTCGACCGCATCGCCGTCGGTGGCATGGCCGAGGTCTTCCGCGCGCGCACGTACGGGGAGAGCGGCTTCGAAAAAGACCTGGTCATCAAGCGGATCCTCCCCCACCTGACCGAGAACGCCGACTTCGTGCAGATGTTCGTGGAGGAGGCCAAGCTCACCGTCCAGCTGCAGCACCCCAACATCATCCAGGTGTATGACTTCGGAAAGATCCGGAACCACTACTACCTGGCCATGGAGGGGATCTACGGCAGCGATCTCAAGACCCTGCAGGCCAAGCTCGAGGGGACCGAGCAACCGCTACCGCTGAAATTCGCGGCGTACGTGATCCACGAGGTGGCGACCGGCCTGTACCACGCCCACGGCAAGGCCGACGAGACCGGTACGCCGCTGGGCATCGTGCACCGTGACGTGTCTCCCAGCAACGTCCTGATCTCCTACGACGGTCAGGTGAAGCTGGTGGACTTCGGCATTGCCAAGGCCTCCAAGTCCGCGTTCACCGACACCGAGGAGGGGGTCCTCAAGGGCAAGTTCGAGTACATGAGCCCCGAACAGGCCCGGGGGGAGGCCAGCGCGGTCGATCCCCGCTCCGACGTCTTCTGCGCCGGCATCTGCCTGTGGGAGATGGTCACCGGACGCAAGCTGTTCAAGGCCGACACGGACATCGGGACCCTGAACCGGATCAGGAACGGCGACGTGCCCCCCGTGCACGAGGCCAACAAGGAGATCCCCCCGGAGCTGGGTCGGATCATCCACAAGGCCCTCGCCCTGGCCCCGGAGGACCGGTACGCGGACGCCGAGGCCCTGCGGCGGGACCTGGAGGAGTTCCTCAAGCCGGCCACGATCCACGAGCTGACCCAGGACGCCGCGGCGTGGATGCAGGAGTCCTTCGCCTCGGAGCGGCAGGAGGAGCGGGAGCGCATCGAGCGGGGTCGCGAGGCCGCCTCCGCCCTGGTGCGGATGGAGGACACGGTCGAGCTGGAGCTCGAGGACGACGACCTGGACGAGGTCGACACCATCGAGGAGCTGCCCCTCGTCAAGCTCGACGAGCCCCTCCCCGATCCGCCGCCCGCCGCCAAGAAATCCAAGGCCTGGGTCGCCATCGCGGTGGTGATGATGGTCCTGCTGGTGCTCGTCGTCGGCGGCGGGGTGGCCGCCTGGCAGATGGGGTGGATCCCCGGGACGGCCGCGCCGGTGACCGAGACGGCGACCCACGGGACCCTCGCCCTGGACATCCAGCCCCCCGAGGCCAGCGGCGCGGCGATCACGCTGGACGGCGAGCCGATCCAGGTGCCGTACGATCGACTGGAGCCGGACCGCCAGTACCGAATCCGGGTGGAGAAAGAGGGCTTCGAGCCCTACGAAGAGGGCTTCCAGGTCGGGGCCGGGGAGACCCTGCGGTTGCGGGCCAAGCTCACGGCCACCGTGGCCGAGGCCGAGACACCGACTCCGGAGCCCGAGACCCCGACTCCGCCGCCGGATTCCGCGACACCCGCGGAGCCGGACAGGGACAAGCCTCCGGCGATCGTCTTCCGTTCCACGCCCAACGGGGCGAGCGTGCGGATCGGTGGGGCCACCGTAGGGACCACCCCGTTCCGTCTCGACCAGGGCACCCCGGGCAAGGTCGTCCGCGCGACGCTGGTCCTGGACGGGTACGAGGACACAGCGGTCTCCAAGACCTTCCCGGAGAACGGCTCGGTCTACGCCCGTGCGACCCTGGCCAAGCTCCCCGAGAAGGCCGAGCCCGCGTTCCTGCGGATCAACGCCACGCCCTGGGCCGACGTGTACGTGGACGGCAAGAAGGTGGGCCATTCGCCCATCGGCAGCCTCGAGGTGGAGCCGGGAACCCACACGGTCAGGCTGGTCTGTCCCCCCCTGGGTACCGAGGAGACCAAGAAGGTGACCGTCGGCCCCGGGGAGACCAAGCCGGTCTCCGCCGACCTCGAGGAGTAGTGTGGCCCCCAGAAAGAACCGCCCCCGCCCCCCCCCCCTTCCCGCCGACACGCTCCGCTGGCGCTGTGATCCCGCCGTCTTCGGCAAGCCCAGCACCGCAGGCCTCCCCGCCCACGACGGCTGGGTCGGCGAGGAGCGGACCCGTGAGACCGTGCGGCTCGCCCTGCGCGTGCCCAGCCGCTCGCACCACCTCATCCTGCGCGGGCCACCGGGCACGGGGCCCCGGACCCTGCTGCGGGAGTGTTTGGGAGAGCTCGACGGCGGGGGATCCGCGCTCCTGGATCGCGTCTACGTACAGCGGTTCGACGACCGCGTTCGGCCCCGGCTGGTGTCCACCCCGGCCGGGGAGGGTCGGCGTCTGGTGGACGCCCTGGACCGCTTCGCCGATCGGATGAACACCCTCGGCGGTTCGGCCCGCGGCGCCGCACGCAGGGAGATCCGCGACGGGATCGCCGCGCTCAGGTCGGAGGTGGCGCCGCTGCTCGGCAAGGCCCACCTGGCCGCTCTGCGAGCCCGGGTCCTGCAGGACCTGCCCACGCTGTGCTCGGCCGAGGAGGGTGACGACGCATCGCGCCTGGAGGCCACCGACGCCTACCGCGGACGGCAGCTCCGCGATGCGACCGGGATCGATCGCCCCCCCTTCGTGGAGCTCACGCAGGTCGACGCCCGGGAGCTGTTCGGCGGTATCGACGATCCGTCCGGTGACGCGGCCCCCGGCCCTGCCGACCTGACCGCAGGAGCCCTGGTGCGTGCCGACGGCGGGGTCTGCGCGATCCCGGCCGAGGAGCTGCTGACGGACATGGGGCTACTGCGCCGCCTGGTGTCGACGCTGCTGGCCGGCGAGGTGGAGATGCGCCCCACCGCGGGCTCCCCCGCCCCCGCGGTGGCGGACTACCGGCCGGATCCCGTGCCGATCACCACCCGGGTCGTGGCCCTGGGGGTCCGGGCCCACCGCCTCAACGCCCTGCTGGAACCCTCCGCCCGCCGCGCCTTCGGGCTCCTCGCGGACACGGGCTCCCACCTCCCGTACGACGACGCGGTCGCCGGTCGCATGGGCGGCTTCCTCTCGGGTCTATGCCGACGGGAGCGCCTGCTGCCCCTGTCCGCCGCCGCGGCGGCGAGGCTCCTCGAGGAGCAGGTCCGCGACGCCGAGGGCCGGGGCAGGATCTCCAACCGCCTCGCCCTGCTGGCCGACCGGACGCGCGAGGCGAACCTGCTGGCCCGGGTGGCGGGACGGCGACGGATATCGGCCCGGGATGTCGACGACGCGCTGCGCGCCCGTCGCTGGCGCGCCGCCCGCGGGGAGGAGGACCACCGGGAACGCCTCGCGACCCGCCGCCTGCGGGTGCTCACCGAGGGTGCCGAGGTCGGCGTCGTCAACGGCCTGCTGGTGTACGGCGCCGACGGCTACCGCTACGGCGCCCCCAGCCGGATCAGCGCCACCACGGCCGTGGGTCGGGAAGGCGTGATCAACATCGAGCGGGAGTCCAAGCTCAGCGGCAAGACCTTCGACAAGGGGGTGTACCTGCTGGTGGGTCTGCTGCGCGCCCGTTTCGCACAGCGCGATCCGCTGGGCCTGGTGGCGATGCTCACCTGCGAGCAGAGCCACGGTCGCATCGACGGCGACTCCGCCGCCGCCGCCGAGCTGGCCGCCATCCTCAGCGACCTGGCAGGAACCCCGGTGGACCAGGGCATCGCCATCACCGGCTCGGTGAGCCAGCGCGGGGAGCTGTACACCGTCGGCAGCGTGAACCCCAAGGTCGAGGGTTTCTACCTCACCTGTCGCGACCGTGGCCTCACCGGCACCCAGGGCGTGATCCTCCCCCGCCGCAACGCCGACGACCTGGTCCTCGATCCCGAGGTCGTCACCGCGTGCCGCAAACGCCGCTTCCACGTGTGGACCCTCGACACCATCGACGAGGCCCTCGAGGTCCTCACCGGTCTCCCCGCCGGCACCCCCGACCCCCAAGGTCGTTACCCGGAGGGCACCGTCATGGGCCGCGCCCAGAAACGGATGGCGGAGCTGTCCCGTCGCATGTTCCCCCCGAGAAAGGCGCCGTCGGCGAAGCCCAAGAAGAAGGGGTGACGATCGGGGCGCCCGCTCGTCTCAGGGCTCGATGACCACCGTCACCGTCCCGTTGCCCATCGTCGGTTGCTGGCTCGCCGCGGCGCTCGCGCCGGCGATCGCGCCCGCGACCCCGCCGGCCACTGCGGTGCCGAGGACGACCCAGAATGCGGGGCGCTTGTGGACGGGCTTGGTGGGGCCCTTGACCACCGGGGGGTCGTCGTCGTCGTCGTCGCCCCGGGGATCGTCGCCGCGCCTGACGACGCGCTCGGCGGGTTCCGGACCGGCCAGCAGGTCGTTCAGCGTCGGATTGCGGCCGATGTAGATCGGCACCAGGGTCGCGGACGTGGAATCGGGGCGGATGCCGCCGTTGCCGTCGGTGAGCACCAGGATCTGGTCCACCAGCTCGTTGACGGCGCTGATGTCGAGCCCGCCGCCGGGGGCGACCAGGCCGAGCACCTCCTGGGAGAACACGTCCGAACGAGGGCTGTACAGCTGCAGGTGGAGGTTGTCCCCGTCGTCCAGGGAGGCCAGCAGCACCAGATCGGACTGGATGGCCTCACCCAGGCCGCGGTAGAGCGCCTGGACCTTGCGGCTGCGGGTGGATTCGGCCTTCTCGCGGCCCAGGGGACGGATGCCGCGGCGCTTGAGCCGGAAGTCCAGCTCCCGCACGTCGCCCTCGCCGACGGTCTCGTCGGCGTAGTCCCAGCCCCTCTCGGGATCGTGAACGGAGATGTGGTACCGCCCCGGAGCCAGCTCCAGGGAGGTCGGCGTACTCCCCGACGGCATCCCGTTGATGTAGACCTCGGCGCCGGTGACCTTTCCGGACGAGATCTCGAAGAACGCCGTGCCGGCGCTGGTCACGCGATCCCGGGAGGCCTCGAAGGCCTCGAGCATCTTGGGGGGCGTGCGGACCGGATCCAGGGAACGCGCCGGATCGGTCCGGGCGACCTCCTCGAAGTAGCCGGCAGCGACCTCGTTGTCGCCCAGCGCCATGTTCGTCAGCCCGAGGTAGAGGTTGATCTCCACCAGCAGCTTGGGATCCCGCAGGAACTCGATGCCCCGCTCCAGCGACTTGAGGGCCTTCTCCAGCGAGGACAGCGCGCCCATGAACTGGGCGTTGTCGTACAGGATCCTCCCCTCCTGAAACGCGCCCTCGGCGCTGCCCAGGAAGACGCTCTGGAGGATGGGGTTGCGCCGGGCCCACACGCTGCGGCCGAAGTCCTCGGTGTCGAGGGCATCGACGTCCCGCTCGGAGTCGATGGCCTCGGCTGTCGCCCAGGCGATCTCGTCCAGCAGGTCCGGGTCCACATCCGCGTGCCCGTGCACGCCGACCACGGCGATGGTGGCGTCGTCGGCGGCGAGCGCGCGCCCGCCGACGGACAATGGTCCCCATGTCAACGGCGCCCCTGCGGCCAGGATCCCGGCCAGCACCAGCGCCCCTGACCCGACTCCCCAAAAACGACGAACGTCCTGCATGGCTCCTGTCCGTTTCCTGGGCCGATTCTTCCACGGGTACGCCCCGCCGTCCAGCGGGGTCCGTGTAGCGGTTGGCGCGGCCGCCCGTTGGGGTATAGTACCCGTCCCGCCCCCGGCGGCCCCGCGGGACGGGGAGGAATGCCATGCCACGGTTCGTACCCACCCTCATGACCCTGCTCCTCGTCCTGCTGACGGCGACACCGGCCCCGGCAGCGCCCACACAGGCCCAGGAGGCCCGCCTCCGCCAGACCTTCGATCTGACCCATGCCGGTCGGATCCCCGAGGCGATGGAAGCGGCCTACGCCCTGCTCCAGGAGGCCCCGGACTACGTGGAGGCCCACCGGCTCTACATCGATCTGCTGGGGTTGCAGGGGCGCGCCGAGGACGCCGTCCATTTCTACAAGCTCGCCCTCGACGCCAATCCGGACAGCGCCGCCGCGCACTACCTCTACGGACGCTCGACCAACGATCCGCGCACCGCCGAGGTCGAGTTCAAGAAGGCCATCGAGCTGGATCCGGGCTTCGCCTGGGCCCACCACGGCCTGGGGGCTGCCCGGGCGATGCAGGGCGATCTGGAGGGGGCGATCGGCAAGTTCGAGGAGGCCATCGCGCTGAAGCCGGACATGGCCGAGGCCCACAGCCACCTGGCCAATCTGTACCTGAGCCAGGAGCGCGAGGAAGACGCCATCGCGTCCTACCGGCGGGCCATCGAGATGGCGCCGGACTCCTCGGACGCCTACTTCTACCTGGGCACCTACTTCGCCCACCACGAGCGGCTCGACGAGGCAGCGGAGCTGCTGGAGGACGCGGTCCGGCTCGACGGCAACAACCCGATGATCCACCTGGAGCTGGGGTGTGTGTACTTCGACCTGCACCGGGAGGCGGATGCGGTCTCGGCCTTCGACCAGGGGCTGCAGATCGACGCCCGCGAGGAGTACACCAAGGACCTGCGGACCACCGCCGCCCTGGTGGTCGCCGGCACCCTCCCCAGGGAGGTCTTCGACCCCTTCCGCCGGGGCCTCGAGGGGGTGTCCATGGATCCGGCCAGCGCCCTGGCGGCCTTCGAAGAGACCCTGGTCCTCGCGCCCGAATTCTCCCTGGGGCACCTGAACCGGGGCATCGTGCTGGCATCCATGGATCGGACCCAGGAGGCCGAGGAGGCGGTCCGCCAGGCCATCCTGTTCGACCCGCGAAACCCGGACGGGCACTCGACCCTGGCCGTCCTGTTGATGTCCGACGAGCGCTTCTCGGAGGCCGAGGCCTCCCTGCAGCAGGCGCTGGCCCTGGATCCGGCCCACACCGATTCCCTGCGGGCCATGGGCATGGTCTACATGCTCCAGGAGCGGGCCGAGCTGGCGGTCAGCTACTTCAAGCGCGCTTCGACCCTGTCCCCCCGCGATCTGGCGATGGCGGTGGAGCTGGCCGGGGCCCACGTCCAGGCCGGGGACATGAAGGCCGCCGAGGAAACCCTCCGGGCCGTCCTGCGGGCAGATCCGCGGTTCAACTTCGCCCGACACCAGCTGGCGGCCCTGCTGGCGGAGCAAGAGCGCTGGGACGAGTCCATCGCAGAACTGGAGGAGCTCAAGTCACGGGTGGCGAACAAGGCGGACGTTGCCACCCTGATCGAACAGCTGAAGGCACAGCGGCGGGTCGCCGAGCGCGGCGATTCGCCCACGATCCGGCTGGCCCAGATCCTGGTGAAAGACGAGAAGCTGGCCCAGGACCTGCGGACCCAGGCGGTGGCCGGTGGCGACTTCGCCCACCTGGCCCGCACGTACAGCGTGGGTCCGACGGCCGCCCAGGGCGGGGACATCGGCGAGGTGGTCCTGGCGGACCTGGCCCCCCAGATGGCTGGCGCCCTTCAGAGCGTGCCGGCGGGCGGGATCAGCGAGGTGATCGCCACCCCCGCGGGGTACCTGCTGTTCAAGCGGCTGGAGTAGGGGCGCGGGGCCCGTCCGGCGCTATCCGCGGCCGGAGAAGGAGCCGACGTAGGTCTGGATCGCCTGGTGCGCGTGGGGCTCGAGGTTGCGGAAGGCCACACCCATGCCCGGGTAGGGCACCGGAACCCCCGCCATTCGCGTGGTCCAGATCACCTGTCCCTCCACGGCAACGACTTCACCGCCGGGCAGCTGGAACCGCAGGTCGATGGCGGTCCCCTCTTCCAGGGGCACCGGTGCGTCGATGAACACGCCACCGGAGCTGATGTTGCGCGCGCGGTAGAAGTACACCCCGCTGCGGTCCCGAACCTCGACCTCGACGAAGAGCGGGCAGCGCTTCGCGACGCGGAGTTCCTGGCTCGTCGTGCTGTCGGTCACTGGCACCTCACTGGCGACGCAGGGCCCGGGTTTCCACCCCCCCGAGCGTCGCTGCCGGCTGCGGCCCGCCGCCCTCACTCGGCGGTCCCGGGCGCGGGCAGCATACCACAGGGTCGTCGGCGCTTCGCACCCCGATCGCGAGGCCCCGCGGCGGAGGCGACCGGCCGCCTCCGGACCGCTTGTGAAGCGGGTCGCGCGGTGATAGAACGTGCGTGCATCGATCCGTGCCAACCGCGCGGAATTGAAGGGAAAGTCAGAGGGTGCCCCGGACCTCCCGGACCGAGGGAACGGGATGTCGGGACCCCTTCTCATCCACATACGAGGTCATCCATGTCCGGTCACAGCAAGTGGTCGACCATCAAGCGCAAGAAGGGCGCGGCCGACGCCAAGCGCGGCAAGCTCTTCACCAAGATCATCCGAGAGGTCACCGTGGCCGCCCGCGAGGGCGGTGGTGATCCCGACTCCAATCCCCGACTCCGTGCGGCCATCTCCACCGCCAAGGCGGCCAACATGCCGGCGGCGAACATCGAGCGGGCGGTCAAGAAGGGCTCGGGCGACGACCCGGACACCCAGTACGAGGAGATCTCCTACGAGGGGTACGCTCCCGGCGGCGTCGCCCTGTTCGTCGAGTGCCTGACCGACAACCGCAACCGGACCGGTCCCGAGGTGCGCCACATCATCACCAAGCGGGGCGGATCGATGGGCAAGACCGGCACCGCGGCCGTGGCCTTCAACCGCCGGGGACGGATCGTCGTCGCCGCGGAGGGACTCGACTTCGACACCGTGTTCGAGGCGGCTCTGGAGGCGGGCGCCGAGGACATGGAGGACAACGAGGAGGAGTTCGAGATCCTCACCGCCCCCGACGAACTCGACGCAGTGCGGCGCGGCATGGAGGAGGCGGGCATCGAGCTGGGGGAGGTGGGTCTGACCATGGTCCCCATCTCCGCCGTCCCGCTGACCGGGGACGACGCGGCCCGGGTCATCCGGCTCGTGGAGGCCATCGAGGATCTGGACGACGTCCAGCACGTGTACGCCAACTTCGACATCTCCGACGAGGAGATGGACCGCATCGCGGAAGGCACGTGAGCGGAGTCGTCCTCGGCATCGATCCCGGCAGCATCGTCACCGGATACGGAGTCGTCAGCGAAGACGGCGGTCACCTGCGCTGCCTCGACGTCGGCGTGGTCAAGACCCCGTCGAAGATGGCGTTCGCCGAACGCCTGAAGCGGATTCACGCGGGACTCGTGGACGCCATCGAGCGGACCCGCCCGGACGAGGTCGCCGTGGAGAGCGTGTTCCACGCCCGCCACGCCAGCAGCGCGCTCAAGCTCGGGCAGGCCCGGGGTGTGGCCATCCTGGCCGTCGCCCAGGCGGACCTTCCGCTGCACGAATACGCGCCGGCCCAGGTCAAGCTGGCGGTGGCCGGCAGCGGGAGGGCGGACAAGGACCAGGTCAGGGCGATGGTGGAGACCCTGCTCGGCCGGCGGATCGACCTGCCCTCGGATGCCACGGACGCCCTGGCGGTGGCCATCTGCCACACCCACGCCTCGCCCCTGAGGGACCGGCTGGCGGAGGCGGGCATGCGGGCCGGGAGGGCGCGTCGATGATCGCATCGCTGCGCGGTGTCCTCACGGTGGTGACCGCCGAGGGTGTGGTGGTGGACGTCAACGGCGTCGGCTACGACGTGCGGGTGCCGGCCACCTTCCTGGCCACCTTGCCCCCGGTGGGGGAGACGGTGTCGCTGGTGATCCTGACCCAGGTCAGGGAGGACGCGATCACCCTGTACGGCTTCCGCACGACCGACGAGCGGGATCTCTATCTGGCCCTGGTCTCGATCAACCAGATCGGACCCAAGCTGGCCATCGCGATCCTGGGCAACATCACCCCCGCCGAGCTGGTCGAGGCCATCGCGCTGGGGGACACAAAGCGGCTGTCGATGATCCCCGGCGTGGGCAAGAAGAGCGCCCAGCGGATGATCCTCGAGTTACGGGACAAGCTCCCGGCCCAGTTCGGTGAACTGCCCGCCGCCGACGTCCCGGCCACCCCGACGGCATCCTCGGTCCGCAGCGACCTGATCGAGGCCCTCGAGGGCCTGGGATTCCGGCGACCCGAGATCCAGGCCGCGCTCAAGGCGGTCGAACCCAAGCCCGACGAGACGCTCGACCAGCTGCTTCGACGCGCGCTGACCGAGCTGGCCCCCAAGGCACGATGATCGAGACCCGTGACGGAACGCAGCGGAGACCTCCGGAGAGGCTGATCGACATCACCCATGAGCACGGATGAACACGGATGACGGACGAATCGCGCGAGATCACACCGCTGTCGGTGGCCGACGACGACGCCGTCTCGCCCAAGCTGCGGCCCCGTTCCCTGGCCGAGTACGTGGGCCAGGAGCGGGCCAAGGCCAACTTGCGGGTGTTCATCGAGGCGGCCCGTCAGCGTGAAGAGGCCCTGGACCACCTGCTGCTGGCCGGCCCACCCGGGCTGGGCAAGACCACCTTGGCCCACGTGGTCGCCCGGGAGATGGGTGTGCAGATCCGGGCCACCTCCGGCCCGATGGTGGAGCGGGCCGGGGACCTGGCGGCGCTGCTGGCCAACCTCGAGGCGGGCGACGTGCTGTTCATCGACGAGATCCACCGCCTCCCCAAGCCGGTCGAGGAGGTCCTCTATCCGGCCATGGAGGACTTCAAGCTGGACCTGATCCTGGGACAGGGCCCCACCGCCCGCTCCGTGCCGGTGGCGCTGCGCCCCTTCACCCTGGTGGGCGCGACGACCCGCACCGGACTTCTCACCTCCCCCCTCCGCAGCCGCTTCGGCATCAACCTGGTGCTGGACTTCTACGACGCCGAGGAGCTGCGCGCGATCATCGTGCGCTCCGCGGAGATCCTCGAGATCCCCCTGGCGGGCGACGGGGCCGTGGAGCTGGCCCGGCGCTCCCGGGGAACGCCCCGGATCGCCAACCGCCTGTTGCGCCGGGTGAGGGACTTCGCTCAGGTGGAGGGGGACGGACGGATCACCCGGGCGGTGGCGGACAGGGCTTTGGAGCGCCTGGGGGTCGACGAGGTGGGGCTGGACACCATGGACCGCAGGATCCTGCGGACCATCGCCAGCAAGTTCGGCGGTGGTCCGGTCGGACTGGAGACGATGGCCGCATCCATCGGCGAGGAGAAGGACACCATCGAGGAGGTCTACGAGCCGTTCCTCATCCGGGAGGGGTACCTGCAACGGACTCCCCGCGGGCGGGTGGCCACGGCGAGGGCCCACGAGCACCTGGGGGTGGCACCACCCGCTCGCACCGAGGAGCTGTTTTGACCCTGCTGCCCAAGGTGATCGCGATGCTGGCCATGATCTCGCTGGGCCCCGGCTGTGGAGGTTCCGGCCTCGAGACGACCCGCCTGACCGTGGGAGATGCCACGCTGAAGGTCGAGCTGGCCATCGACGTGGGCGACCAGGGTCGCGGCCTGATGTACCGCAAGAAGCTGGGCGAGGACCGGGGCATGCTCTTCGTGTACGACCGGGAGGAGGTCCGCTCCTTCTGGATGAAGAACACCAGCATCCCCCTGTCCATCGCCTACATCGACGCGGACAAGAAGATCGTCCACATCACGGACATGCTCCCGCGGTCCCTGGACTCCCATTCCTCCATCTACCCGTGCCAGTACGCCCTGGAGGTCAACCGCGGCTGGTTCGACGAGCACGGTGTCGAGGCGGGCGACCGGGTCGAGTTCGATCTACCCGAGGAAGACTGACCGTCGCCCCTCCGGCGCTTGGCCGGCGCCGGGTTGTGGGCTATGAAGGGGTGAACCAGGAGGACGCGTGCGGCAGAGGACCCTCGGAGCACCGATTCGATTCGACGGCGTGGGACTGCACAGCGGTGTCCAGGTCCGTTGCGAGGTGCTGCCCGCGGCCGACGATCACGGAATCGTGTTCCACCGCACCGACCGCCCCGGCTCTCCCCCCATCCCGGCGAGGCTGCCCCAGGTGGTGGGCACGGAGCTGGCGACCACCCTGGGCGTCGACGGCATCCGCGTCGGGACGGTCGAGCACCTGACCGCCGCCCTGCGAGGGATGGACGTGGACAACGCGAGGGTGGAGGTGGACGGCCCGGAGATCCCCGCGATGGACGGCTCGGCGCGACCCTTCGTCGAGGCGATCCGCAGGGTGGGCACGACCGGCCAGACGGCCGAGCGTATGCTGCTGGTGGTGGTCGAGAGCGTGGAATGGGAGGACCGCGAGTCGGGCCGCCGGGCGCGGCTGGAACCCCTGGACGACTTCGTCCTGGAGTGCGACATCAGCTTCGAGCATCCCCTGCTCACGCAGCAGTCGATCCGGTTCTCCGGCGATTCGGAGCGGTTCGCCGCCGACATCGCCCCCGCGCGGACCTTCGGCATGCTCGCTGATGTCGAGCGGATGCACGCCGCCGGCCTGGCGCTGGGCGGGGGTCTGGAGAACGCGGTGGTGTTCGGTCCCCGAGAGGTGCTGAACCCCGGCGGTCTTCGCTTCGAGGACGAGTGCGTGCGCCACAAGGTGCTCGACATGATCGGCGATCTGTCCCTGCTGGGCGCGCCTCTTCTGGGCCGATTCTGCGCAAGCCGAAGCGGGCACGCCTTCAACCTGGGCCTCGTCCGGGAGGCGGTCCAGCGGGGAGCGATCCTGGAGAACGGTGCGCCTCCGCGGGTACTGTCCGCCAGCGGCTGATCCCCATGCCTTCCGACGGCAACCCGTCACGTTCGCCCTTGCTGCTCGCGTGGGGCCTGTGTGCCTGCGGGAGCCTGGGGGGCCACCTGGTCCTGGACCTCGCCCCGGACATCCCCCCCCTCGGGCCCGCCGGTCTCGCGCTCGCGGCGGGGATCGCAGCCATCGCGGGCACCCTAGCGGCGCTGCTGCTGGGTCCGCGGCTCGAACCCCCGGAACAGACGGGCGGCGGCCGGATGCTGATCCTCGTCCTGGGCGTCCTGGGCGGCGCGACCTTCGCGTTCCCCGTCCTCGCGGTGCCCGGGACCTTCTGGGGGCCGTCCCTCGGCGCCGTGGTCCGCCTGGCCCCGTGGCTCGCGCTGCTGGCGATCCCGCCGCTGGTGGGCTCGCTGCCCGATCTGGGCCTGAACCCCGGCGAGAGCTCACATGACGCGCGCCTGCGCAGGGCCATCGCCTACTGGATGACCGCCTGGGGGGCACCCCTGGCCGCGATGACGCTCCTCGTCCCCCGCGCCGGTGGGGGGCTGCTGTTCTGGACCCTCGCCCTGTGCCTCCCCCTCGCGCCGCTGTTGATCACCTTCGGCATTCGCCTGGGGGAAGTCGACCTGCTCTCCCGACCCACCCGAGCGCGCCTGGGAGCGGTATCCTGGCTGGCGACCATCCCGGTGCTGATCGCCGGGCTGTTGCGGGAGATGACGGCGTGACCGAGGGCGAATCCAGGGAGCCGACCGCCCCGGACGAAGGGCCGCGGGTGGCGATGGCGCCGCCGCCGGCCCTCAGCGGTGTCCGGCGCTGCGGCAGCTGCGGTTCGGCCCTTCCCCCCGGATTCCCCCAGGGTTACGGCTGTCCCACCTGCCGTCGCCGGGTGATCTACGCACCGGTGCCCATACCCCGGGGGCCGGCGGGCTGGTGCCGGCATCATCCGGGGCGGCCCACCAGCGGGGTCTGTGGCGTCTGTGGGGCCTTCACCTGCGTCGAGTGCGAGGTGAGCGTGCGGGGACTGCGCTACTGCGTGTCCTGCCAGCGCGATCACGCGCGGCACCTCTCCGCACCGGTGGCGTGGGAGGAGCGACGGGAGATCGGCAGGGCCAGGGCCTGGTGGAGGACCACCGTAGACCTCACCGCCCGCCCCCACCTGCTGTACGAGGCCATGCCCCCCCGGGGGGAGTTCGGCTCGGCCATCAGCTACGGGCTGATCGGTGGATTCCTCCAGAGCTCGACCCAGCTGCTGTTCCTGATGATGTACGTGGTGGTCCTGGGCATCGTGGGCATCGCGATGGTGGCCAGCGGTGGCGGCTCGGACGCCTGGGTGATGCTGGGCATCTGCGGCTTCATGCTGGCCATGGTGGTGCTGACGCCGGTGCTCACCCTGTTCAGCTTTCTGCTCCTGGCGTCGTTCCAGCACCTGGCCCTGAGACTGGTGGGGGCCGGCAAGGAGGGGCTCGAGGCCACCCTCAAGGTGGCCTGCTACGCCCTGGGGACCGGCTGGGTCGGGGTGATCCCCTACTTCGGTGCCATGGTCACGCCCCTGTGGTGGACGGTCCTGATGGTGATCGGCGTGGCCAAGGTCCACCGCTGCTCGGTGACCAAGGCCCTGGTGATCCTCGTCCCGATGGCCATGGCCTGTGTGGCGCCGGTGATGGCCTACGTGGTGGTGATCGTGGTGGCGGCCATCGCGGAGCTGCTCTGATGCGCCTGCGGCTGGGGCCGCGACCCGAGCGGCGGGCGATCGACCTGCGTCTCGCCGCGGCGGCGGGCCTGCTGATCCTCTTCGGACTGGCTCGGTTCTTCCCCTTCCACCGCAACCCCTACATCTGCACGTTCAAGCAGATCACCGGCTACCCCTGCTTCACCTGCGGGATGACCCGATCCTGGGTCGATCACGTACACGGCGAGGTCCTCGGTGGTCTGATCCAGTCCCCCTTCGGCAGCCTGCTGTTCTTCACGGCCCTCGCGTGGTCCCTGTGGACCCTGGCGCGGGTCGCTCTGCGCCTGCCCCCGTTGCGGCTCACCATGCCGCACCGGCAGAACCTGGCCCTGTGGCTCGGCGTCCTGCTCCTGCTCGCCGCGAACTGGCTCTACACCATCCTCACGGGTGTGGCGTGAGCACCGAGGGGACCGTCCCCCGCCGTTGCGCCAGCTGCGGCGCTGAGCAGGCGGCGGGGGCGGAGGACCGCTACCGCTGCCCCGAGTGTGGCCGGGTGCTCCGACTGGCAGCGCCCCCGGTCGCCCGGGGCCCCTCGGGGTACTGCCCCCGCCACCCTGATCTGGAGGTGACCGGCGTCTGCGCGAGCTGCGGTCGCTTCACCTGCACCGCCTGCGACGTGAGCGTGACGGGGCTGCGCTACTGCGTCGACTGCAGGGTACGGCAGCGCCGGTCGTTCACCGCCCCGGTGGCCTGGGAGGAGCGCCGCGAAATCGGGCGCTGGCAAGCCTGGTACCGCACCACCAGTCAGGTCACCAGCCAGCCGAACGCCTTCTTCGAGCGGCTCGAGCCCGGCGGGGGGCTCCGAGGGGTGACGACCTTCGCCCTCGTGGGTGCCCTGCTCCTGAATTCGGGGCAGTTGGCCCTCAGTGCGGTGAAGCTGGTGGTCTCGACGATGGCCCTCCTGGTCCAGCCCGCACTCCACGGCATGTCGTCCTTCGACACCCGCCTGGCCGTGTACCTGGCTGCTCGCCTGCTCTACCTGTTGACGTCCCCCCTGCTGGTGTTGCTGCTCTTCCTCGCGGTCGCCTGCGTGATGCACGTGGCGCTGAGGCTCGTGGGCGCTGGAGCCGAGCAAGGAATCGAGGCCACGATCAAGGTGGCCATGTACGGATTCGCCCTGGGATGGCTGGGGGTCCTGCCCTGGCTGGGCCTGGCCGTCTTTCCCGTCTGGTGGACCGTGGTGATGGTGATCGGGACCGCACGGGTCCACCGGCGATCCACGACCCGAACCGCCGTGGTGGTCGTGCCCGCCCTGCTGCTGTTCTTCGCACCGGTAGCCTCCTGCTTCGCCGCGACCGTGTTCGGCCTACTGGCTGTCTGACGGCCGAGTCGAGGTCGGTAGTCGTCCCGCCCGGTTTGCGGTGGCGCACCGGACGCCAGTACAGTGATCCTGTGCGCTGCGGCACCCCCTTCCCAGCCGCGCGCCGGAGACGGCAGCCATGGACGACTCCCAGCCCCCTCCCCCGGGCTCCGACGACGCGCAGGGCCCCGCGGATTCCCAGGACGAGGAGTCCGAGGCCAGGCGTCTGCTGGACGAGCTGCTGGGGGGGAGCGCCGAGGCGGTCGCCCTGCTGCCGGACACCATCTGCCTCGCCACCCCCCGCGGCCTCGAACGCGTGGACCGCGCCACTCTGGAGCGGCGCCCCCGCGTCGGTGTCGGCGGCCGCCTGCTGGGGGTCGCCCAGCGGAACGGCGGGCTGGTCCTGCTGGCGGACCGGGGCCGGCTGCTGTGGTGGGACGACCAGGGGGGCCTCGCGGAGCTGGAGCCCCACGGCGACCCGGCCCAGGGATGTCGACGGATCGCGGGGCGGGGCGGTTGGCTGGGGCTCACCGGCGAAGGACGCCTGCTGCTCCTGGATGCCGCGGACGGGTCGCCGAGGGCCCACGCATCCCTCCCCGGGGTCGAGCAGGCCAGCGCGATGGTGGTCGTGGGCGAGGACGAGGTGATCAGCGCCGAGGGCAACATGGTGGTGCGCCTGGTGCGGGACGGACAGCGCCTGGAGCTGGCGGCCCACTGCACCCTGGGCACCGGCGAGATCCTCGCCCTGGCGGAGACCCGGCCCGAACCCGGGGACCCGGCGGTGGTGGTCGCCTTCGACGAGTTCGGCTGGTTCCACGTGGTCCGCAGGACGGACACGGGGCTGGAGGCCGTCAGCTCGATCCATCTGGAGACCGACGGCGGGGTGCCCGAACGCGCGGGTCTGTACTGCGACGGACACGAGGTGGTGGTCGCCAGCGGCACCAGCTTCTTGCACCTGCTGGACCTGCGGCCGCCCGAGGGGCTGGACGATCCCGTGTTGATGGCCACGGTCTGTGCCGGCCTGGGGCTGGCCGACGTCACCGCCGACGCCGAGCGGGTGTACCTGGCCGACGCCTACCGCGGCCTCGTGGTCCTGGATCGCTCCATGTTCGAGGTCTGCCACGACGACCCCGAGATCGCCCGGGTCGAGCTGCACGACGGCCGGATCTGATCCGGGAGATCGTCCCGAAGCGGCTTCCTCACCCTCGAGTCGGAGATCGCGCGAAGGGAGCCAGGGCGCCAGGAGGACCGTGGAGGCTTATGCGGCCTTGGCGTACTTCGCGGCTTTGCGCGAGGCTCCTCGGATCAGGCTCGTCGCCGTGAGCGGACCAACAACGCAAGACCGAGGCCCGCCACCAGGGGAACGCCGCCCCCCTCCCCCACCGCCGAACACTCGCAACTCGTGCCGTCGAGCAGGGTCGCGGGGACGCCGTCGTAGCACTCGGCGTCGTCGGCGTCGGTCCAGCCATCGCAGTCGTTGTCCGCGCCGTCGTCACAGACCTCGGCCGCGCCGGGGAAGACGTCGGGATCCTCGTCGTCGCAGTCCTCGTCCGGGCCCGGAACTCCGTCGCCGTCCACGTCCACCACGTCGTCGCCATCGCAGTCCTGATCCACGCCGTCGTAGGGTTCCTCGGGCGCACCGGGGTGAGCCGCGGCGTCCGAGTCGTCGCAATCCACGGCCTCCGGATCCGGATCGCAGGCTAAAAATCCGTCGCCGTCCGCGTCCGTCTCGTCCTCGAGGACCTCGCCGTCGCAGTCGTCGTCCAGGCCGTCGCAGACCTCCTCGGCTCCCGGGTGCACCGTGTCCCGGAAATCGTCGCAGTCCTGGCCACCGCAGGATTCGTCGTAGTAGCCGTCCCCGTCGTGGTCCTGGCAGGTGCAGTACAGACCGACGGCGGCCACGCCGTCCACGATCCCCCAGCCCAGGTCGTTGTCAGGCGCGTCCGCCTGGGAGGCCGTGGTGGTCAGCAGGGTCCACATCTCCTCGGGGGTCATGGGCCCCAGCGCCTGGAGCAGCAGGGCCGCGAGGCCCGCCACGTGGGGCGCCGCGTAGCTGGTGCCGTTGCCCTGCCGGTACGCGTCGGTGGTGGAGGGATCGACGACCCAGGTCTGCACGCCGGGCGCGGAGACGTCGGGTTTGATCCGGCCGTCCGCGGTGGGCCCGCGGGAGGAGAAATCGGCGATGTGGGCGAAGAAGTCCACCGCCCCCACGCTGATCAGGCCGTCGGCGTCCGCGGGCGCCCCCAGTGTGGAGGGATCCGGGCCCGCATTGCCCGCGCTGTTGACCATGATCAGACCGTTGTCGACGGCGATCCCGGCGGCGATGGAGGTCACCGCGGTCTGCCCGTCCATGTCCTCTGCCTCGTACCAGTCGAAGTACCCCAGCGAGGCGGTGAACAGGTCGGCGCCCTCGCCCTCCACCCACTCCAGCCCTTCGACGAACCAGTCCTCCTCGATGGGCTCTTCCTGGGACACGTCCTCGGTCTTGGACAGGATCACCGACACGTCCGGGGCGACGCCGACGTAGGAGAACTCGTCCCATCCCGCGATGATCGACAGCACCGAGGTCCCGTGGTTGTGGGCACCCTCCGGGTCCCCCTCCTCGTTCTCGACGATGTCGTCGTCGTTGATGAAGTCGTGCTGGGCGACCACATCCACGTGGGCCAGGGACTGGTGGGCCAGGGTGAAGCCCGTGTCCTGAACGGCGATCACCACGCCCGCGCCCGAGAGGCCGCACTCCATCAGCGAGGGGATGCCGATCATCCCCATCTGCTCCTCGGCCACGCCGTACTCGTCGGGCGGCGGGACCAGCGTGGGCCCGGCCGATGGTATGCCCCGGTCCCGGGCACGCCGGGCGACGGGCCGGACGCCCGTCACGAAGGGCAAGCGCTCGATCGCGGCCAGCTGTTCGTCGCTGGCGACGACGCTGATCCCGTTGAGCCAGCGCGACGTCGCCCGGTGGCGGGCCCCCGTGGCCAGTACGGCATCGACATAGGCCCGCGAGGGCTCCAGGTCGCGGCCGTCCACCCCCCCGTCACCCCGGGTCCGCTGCCTGCGCTCCAGGGCCCGGGGGGACAGCTGCGCCGACCGGTGCGCCAGCGCGCCCGCCACCGCGTCCGCGGCGATTCCCTTGTCCGCGAAGAACACCCAGTGCGGGTCGCCTTGATGTGCCCACGCGGACGCCACAGGGGCCAGGGACATCAGCAAGGCGACGAACACGTACAGAGGGACCGGGAACCTCATTCGTCCTCCCGTCGGCGCTGCGGACCGTTCATCCTCTGGGGGCAGCCAGGGGGAGCAGATCGGCGGGCAGGGACCGGGTGGGGGCGTCGGCTTGATAGAGGATGCGCACCGGGCCGTTCACCTCGAAGGGGACGTGGTTGCGACGGTAGAAGCCGGTGACCACGCCCTCCCGGATCTGCCCGTCCGCGCGGAAGTCGTAGTAGAGGTCGTAGCGCCGTCCGTCGGGGCGGCCACCGCGGACCAGACGCTCGGTTCGCGCCTCGGTGACCCGCCCCACCACCGCCACGCCGTGGCGGGCCAGACGCCCCATCCACCAGCCACGCCGCAGGCCCGCGAGCGCTCCGAGGGCGGCCAGCGCGGCGAGGAGCACGAGCAGCCCGGCCGTCGCAACGCGCGTGGTCTGGAACAGCCCGCTGACGGGCCTCCCCTGCTCACCGCGGGTGCCCATCACGTGCACGTCGAGGGTCGAACGCCCCTCGACCAGGTCCCGGTGCTCGTCCGGGGAGACGGGGCCGGTGCGCACGTCGTCGGTGGGGAGCCGGAAGGTGGCGGTGTACCCCGTGAGCGCGGCGGGGATCACACCCGCGGCGGCGTCGAGGGCCCGGGGGAGAGCAGCGGGGGCGGTGGATATCAGCTCCGCCTCCACGACGGGGCGTCGGGCGTAGACCAGGTCCGGCGCCAGCACGGCCGCCGCGAGGGCCAGGGCAATCGCGGCCAGGAGGACCCGCCGGGGGGTCGGTCGGCCGGGAACACCCGCGTCGATGATGCGGATGCGGCGCAACGGAGAGAGCCGGCGGGGGGGCGGATCGAGGCGCAACAGCCCCGCGGCCAGCGGTGCGAAGCGGTCGACCGGGTGATCGTTCGTCTCGCTCACAGGGGCGCCCCTGGCCGAATGTTCTCTGGGGGGCGCGGGTGCGTCAAGCCAACGACCCCGGTCTCAGGGCCCCCCGGCAGGCGTCCGGTCCGGGTCCCGGTCTCGGTGGTCCGGCACACCGGCACGGTCACCGCCGAGCCGTTCAGAGGATCAACCCAAGGATGATCACCAGCACCATCATCAGTCCGAACACGAACTCGAAGATGAAGGACGCCACGGCTCCCAGCACGGCTCCGAACCCCGCCAGGGAGGCCTTGCCCGCGTCTCGTCCCTCGCGCTTGAGAGCGCCGCCGACGCGGTTCCAGCGCGACGGCGCGCCGTCGTCGTCCACCCGCGCGGGGAGGCCGGCCCCGTCGACCTCCTCGACCACGGCGTCGAGGACCTCCACGACCTCCTCCCCCTCCTCCATCTCCCCCGGCGCGGGGACGCGGGTACGCCGGTGCAGCGTCACGAGGTACTCCACCAGGGCGGCCCCGACGAAGGCCCCGATCAGGGAGCCGATGGGGGTGAAGGTCAGCCCGATGACGAACCCGGCCAGCGCACCCGCCACGCCCCAGTTGCTGGCGCCGAACTTCTTGGCACCGAAGCCGCTGACGAAGTACTGCCCTACCCCACCGACGATGGCCAGCAGGGTCACCAGGGTCAGGGTGGGCCAGCCGAGCAGCCAGGGTTGGGGGGGCTCCATGGCCATGCGCTGAAAGCCCGTCCACAAGGCGAAGACCCAGGTGCCCAGCAGGATCAGCGCACCCCCCGGGACCGCGGGCAGCAGCGTGCCCACCAGTCCCACCAGGGAGCAGACCACCAGGATGAGCCAGGGGAGGATCACCCCGATCCAGTGCCAGACCTCTGCCATGAATCTCCCTACGCACGGGCGCGGTAAAGATTGCCCCAGTCCGAACGAGGTAGGGTAGCATCCTCGCCGTGCCCGCTCCCACCGACCTGGCCCGCAGGGCCGCGATGCTGCTGCTGGCCCGTCAGCCGTACACGCTGAGGCGGCTGAGGGACAGGCTGCGCAAGCGCGGGTTCGACAGCGGGACCATCAGCGAGGTCCTGGACGAGCTGTGCGCGAGCGGCGCGGTGGACGACGGGGCCTACGCCCGGGAGTTCGTGGCCTACCACGCCGAGGATCGCGGCCCGAGGCGCCTCACCGCCGACCTGAGGAAACGCGGAGTCGACCGCGCGCACATCGAGGCCGCTCTGACCTCCCTGGAGGGCCGCGACGAGGGAGATACGGCCGAGACCCTGCTGCGGCGACTCGCGGGCCGCTACGCGGGCCTGGACGCTCCGGTGGCGCGTCGCCGGGCCTACGCCGCCCTGGCCCGCCGTGGGTTCTCTTCCTACGCGGCCCGCCAGGCCATCGAGCGGGTCCTGGGGGACATCGACGGTGAGTGAGCAGGCCCCCCTGTTCCGCCCCGGCGGTGGGGACGGGGACCTGGTGACCCTCGAGGGCGAGGTGGACCGCATCGTCTTTGCCAGCGACGAGAGCGGGTGGACGGTGATCCGCTTCCGCGTCGAGGGGGATCGGATCAGCGCGGTGGGTCCGCTGCCGGGGATCCGCGAGGGCGAGATGCTGCGCCTCACCGGTCGCTGGACCACCCACCCCCGCTTCGGCAAGCAGCTGCAGGTGGAGAGCTTCCTACCGGTCAGCCACACCACCCTGGCCGGGGTGCGTCGTTACCTGGGCTCGGGGCTGGTGCCCGGCATCGGCGAGGGCTTCGCCAGCCGGCTCGTGGAGCACTTCGGCGATCGGACCCTGGAGATCATCGAACAGGACCCCGATCGGCTGGGCGAGGTCCCCGGGATCGGCCCCAAGCGACTGGCCCGCATCCGCAAGGCCTGGGCCGAACACCACGCGACCCGGGACGTGATGGTCTTCCTCCAGAGCCACGGCATCTCCCCGGCCTATGCCGGCCGCATCCAGCGCCGCTACGGCGCCCGTGCGATGGCGGTGCTGCGGGAGAATCCCTACCGCCTGGCCAGCGACGTGGCGGGGATCGGCTTTCGGCGTGCGGACGAGATCGCCCGCTCCTTCGGGATCCCCGCCGACAGCCCGCTGCGGGCCCGCGCCGGTCTGCTCCATGCCCTGTCCCAGGAGGCGGACGAGGGCCACACGCGGGCGACTCGCCTCGACCTGCTGGGACGGGCCGCACGGGAGCTGGCCATCCAGATCCCCCTGCTGGAGACGGCCTGTGACGACCTGCTGGGATCCGGTCACCTGACCGCGGACGGAGACGACCTGGCCCTGGCGGCCCTGGATGAAGCCGAGCGGGCCTGCGCCAAGGATCTCGCCCGCCTCCTGCGCAGCGACGGGCGACGGCCGGTCCCGGTGGACGCTGCGGAGATCGCCCGCGCCGAGCGGGCCTGCCGGCTCCGGCTCGCCACCGCCCAGCGGGAGGCTGTGGTGCGCATGTCCACCGCCCCCTTCGCGATCCTCACCGGGGGACCGGGCACGGGCAAGACCACCTGCCTGCGCGTCCTCCTCGACGTGCTCTCCGCCCGCGGCGAGACGGTGCTGCTTGCCGCCCCCACCGGGCGGGCGGCCCGCCGGATGAGCGAGGCCACCGGCCACCCGGCGTCGACGTTGCACCGTCTGCTGGCGTTCTCGCCCCGGGACGGGGCCTTCCACCGCAGCGCGGAGCACCCGCTGCGGGCCGGGGTCGTGGTGGTCGACGAGGTGTCGATGGTCGACACCCTGCTCCTCCGTGCCCTGCTGGACGCGGTCCAGGGGGCCACCCGATTGGTCCTCGTCGGCGACGCGGATCAGCTCCCTTCGGTGGGTCCCGGTCAGGTCCTGGCCGACCTGCTGCGATCCAGCAGCATACCCTCGGTCACGCTGCAGACGATCTTCCGTCAGGAGGAGGCGTCCGGCATCGTCCGGGCGGCCCACGACGTGCTCGCCGGCCAGTGGCCGCGCTCGGGTCGGTCGCCCGAGGACGACTTCTTCTTCGTCCGCAGGGAGGACGCGGAGGAGGCGGCCCGCACCGTGATCGAGCTGGTGGCCCACCGCATCCCCCGCCGCTTCGGCCTGGACCCGCGCAAGGACGTCCAGGTCCTCACCCCGATGCACCGGGGCGCCTGTGGCGCCCAGACCCTCAACACGGCCCTGCAGGAGGCCCTCAACCCGCCCGGTGCGGGCCGGGACGAGCTGGCCCGCGGGGCGCGGGTCTACCGGGTGGGTGACCGGGTCATGCAGATCCGCAACGACTACGACCGGGAGGTGTTCAACGGGGACCTGGGGCAGGTGACGGCGGTCGACACCTCGGACAAGGAGCTGACGTTGTCGGTGGACGGCAGGTCCCAGGTCTACGCAGCCGCCGACCTGGACGCCGTCGTGCCCGCCTATGCGGTGAGCATCCACAAGAGCCAGGGCAGCGAATACCCGGCGGTGGTGATCCCGGTCTGCGGGGAGCACTGGGTGATGCTGCGCCGCAACCTCCTGTACACCGGCATCACCCGCGGCGCGAAGATCGTCGCCCTGGTCGGCAGCAACCGGGCCCTGGGGCGCTGCTTGAGCAACAACGACGAGTTGGACCGGCGCACCGGACTGCGGAGGTTCCTGCTGGGGGCGCTGGGGGGACGCCGGTAGGAAGGAAGGCGCCAGGCGAAGAGCCATGCTGGGCGCCCGCGGCCGCGCCGCGTCTCATCCAGGAGATGTCCGGATCGGATGTGGAGCGAAGCGAGACGACTGGTTCGCCTGACGCCTGACGCCTGACGCCTAGAAGATCGACTCTTCCTCGATGCTGGTCTCGATGAACTTCTCGATCAGGTGCCGATCGGCCTCGCTCAGGTCGGTGAACTTGAACCCGTTGCCTCGCACGCCGTCGGCGTGCACCTCGTCGATGCGGCTGACCACCTTGCCGGTGACCTTGATGGGATCGTAGACGCCGGGCAGGTTGAACTCGATCTGGACCGTCTTGCCCACGTCGTACGGCTCGGCCGACTCGATGAATATGCCGCCCACCGACAGGTTCGAGCAGTTGTGGAAATCGAGGCGGCCGTCCACCAGCCCCTCGGTCCACAGCTTCAGGGGGAGACGCACCGAGTCCCTGCGCATGATCTCCGCAGCGTCGAAGCCCTCCATCTCGTCACCCTTCCTGGGGTCTGGCGGATCTCCCATGTCCCATCTCCCGGTCCACCGCCCCGGCCGCCGGCCCCGAGCCCTCGCCCGTCAGACCGAACTTCTTCAGCATTAACAACTACTTGCGCGATTCGCGACCGGTCATCATGGTATGCCTCGCGGGGACGTCTGTCAATGATGTCGGAGGGCACAGTGGCCGCGCTCTCCGCGGGCCGCCCTCGACCGGCCCCGGACGGCCATCTGCGGTACACTCCCGGCGATGGGAGACACCGCCGGAATGGACGCACGGGATTCGCTGATCTTCGCGCTGGACATCGACACCCTGGACGAGGCCCGAGAGTGGTCCGAGCGGCTCTCGGGGACGCTGCGCTGGATGAAGGTGGGCGCGAGGTTGTTCGCGGCCGAGGGACCGCCGGTGGTGCGGCTGCTGCACGACGCCGGATACCGGGTCTTCGTCGACCTGAAGTTCCACGACATCCCCGCACAAGTCAGGGGCGCCTGCCGCGAGGCGGCTCGCCTCGGCGCCTCGCTGATGACCGTCCACGCCTCGGGGGGTCGGGCGATGCTGGCGGCGGCTGCGCAGGGCGCCGCCGAGGGCAGTTCGGAGCGAGGCCTGCCCGAGGCGACGGTGATGGCGGTCACGGTCCTCACGAGCCTCGATCAGACGGCGCTGGCCGAGGTGGGCATCGATCGCCCACCCGACGCCCAGGTCAACGCCCTGGCGACCCTGGCCCACGACAGCGGCGTCGGCGGCGTGGTCTGCTCCCCGCGGGAGGTGGGCGCTCTGCGGGAACGTCTCCCCCGCCCCTTCCGCCTGCTGACGCCGGGCATCCGCCCCGCGGGAGCGGCCAAGGACGATCAGGCCCGGGTGGCCACGCCGGCCATGGCCGTGGGCGACGGCGCCGACTACCTGGTCGTCGGCCGCCCGATCCGCACGGCCCCGGACCCCGTGGCTGCGGCCCGGGGCATCCTCGATGAGATGGCCGCAGCCACCCCATGAACGACGCCCGGCTGGTCGAACACCGCGCGATCCTGGTGGACCTGCTGCAAGCTCGTCTGGATCGCGCGGCCGATACCGAGCTCGAGCCCCTCGTCCGGCGCATCACCTCCATCTCGGACCGGGAGCTCCGGCGTCTCAAGCTGACCCGGCTGATCAACGCTTCGTGCTCGCGCCTCGGCTACCGCGTCCTGCGCTGGCTCTGGGAGAGCCGCTCGGACGTGGATCCACTGGCCCGGGAGATGCTGCTGGACCTGCTGACCACGCGGCCGCTGACCGAGTCGCTGGGGTACGAACGCGTGCGGGAGCTCTATGCGGCGGCCAAGCTCGAGGGGCCCGAGGCGATGGGGCGCCTCTTTCTGACCACGACCGCCCGTCGCAAGACCTCCCCGTACGAGGACCAGGAAGAGAACGAGAAGATGGCCTCGGTGTCCCTGGGGCTGCGCAAGGCCTATGCCCGGGGACGGGACCGGTTCAAGCTCGACCGTCTGCGATTCGACCGCAATCCGACGGTGATCCGCAACCTGCTGCGCAACGGGCGGATCGTGGAGCGGGACGTGGTCCGGGTCGCGGCCCTGCAGCCGACCAACCCGGACTGCATCGTCGAGGTCTACCGATCCACACGGTGGATCAGTCGCTACTCGGTCAAGAAGGCCATCGCCTTCAACCCCTACACGCCGGTGGACATCTCCATCGCGGTGATGCCCCACCTGGTCCGCCAGGACCTGATCGACCTCAGCCGCGCCAAGGTGGCGGACGAGCAGGTCCGGGTGGCGGCGCGGGAGATGCTGCGGGCGCGCGAGGAGGCGCGGCGGTCTCCGACCGGACGCAGCTCGGCATCGGGGCGGACGGACGGCTCGGCCGATGGGGGGGAACCGGCCGGATAGGAGTCTGTCGGCCATGGGCCTCCGCCAGGCCGCGCCGCCCTGCGGAGGCGGATTTCCGTGGCCGCGAGCGAGGCATATCGAGCTATATGGCGAGGGAGCGGGTGCGCAAAGACGTCCCGCAGGGTGGATGGGGACGCGTGAGCGTCCATGGCCGACAGGCTAGGCCGGCGGTGGGTCAGTCCTTCTTGTCGGCCTCCGGGGTCACGTCGAGTTCCCCCTGACCGTCGGCGGCGCTCTTGAAGTTCTTGATCCCCTTGCCAAGCGCCGAGCCGATCTGGGGCAGCTTCCCCACGCCGAAGAAGATCATGATGATCACCAGGATCACGACCAGCTCGCCGATCCCGGGGCTCCATACGGCAGCCAGTGTCATCGTCGATTCCTTCCTCCTGGGGCGAAGGGCCCCGATCTGGGCCCAACATACCACGGGATCCGCGGATCGTCTCCACCCCAGACTGCGGCGGTTCAGCCGAAGGGCCAACCCCGGTAGGGAGGGCGGATCACTCCCGCATCGGTCACGAAGGCATCGACGTTCGCGGCGGGCGTGATGTCGAAGGCCGGGTTCCACACCGGCGTGTCCGTCCCCGCCACCTGCGTCCCCCGGATCCGGCGGACCTCGTCGGGGTTCCGCTCCTCCACCGGGATCGCCTCCCCGTTGGGCGTCGCCCGGTCCACGGTCGACAGCGGGACGGCCACGTAGAACGGCACCCCACAAGCAGCGGCCGCCAAGGCCAGGGAGAGGGTCCCCACCTTGTTGGCCACGTCTCCGTTGGCCGCGACACGGTCCGCGCCGACGATCACCAGGTCCACACCCCCGGACCGCATCAGACCCGCCGCCGCCGAGTCCACCAGCAGGGTGTGGTCGATCCCGTCGGATGCCAGCTCCCAGGCCGTCAGCCGCGCCCCCTGCAGCCAGGGCCGGGTCTCGGTGCAGTAGGCGTGGTCCAGCCGGCCCGTTCGCTGGGCGGCGCGGATCACCGCCAGGGCGGTGCCGTCCCCTCCGGTGGCCAGCGCGCCGGTGTTGCAGTGGGTGAGGATCCGAGCTCCATCGGGGACCAGCTCGAGCCCCGCCCGACCGATGTCCGCACAGCTGATCCGGTCCTCGCTGCGGAGGGCGATGGCCTCCCGCTCGAGGCGATCGGGATCGCTGCCCACGGCCAGCATCCGGTCGACGGCGAAGGCCAGGTTGACCGCGGTGGGCCGCGCGGACCGCAGCAGCTGTCCCGCGGCCTGCAGATCGTCCCCCCGCCGCGCGGCGAGAACGAGGCCGAACGCGGCGGTGATCCCGATGGCGGGCGCCCCGCGGATCGCCATCTCCCGGATCGCCGCGGCCGCGTCGTCTGCGGTCGTGCAGTCCCGCCAGACCTCGTCGTGGGGCAGGTGGGCCTGGTCCAGGATCCGCAGGCGGTTCCCCTCCCAGCGCAGGCCCATCATGGTCGCCAGACCTCCCTGCCGTCCTTGATCACGCAGCGGGTCGGATGACCGCCGAACCAGTAGGCCAGGTCACGGTGATCGGGCACGTCGAAGACGGCGATATCCGCCCGCAGTCCCGGCGCCAGGCGCCCCCGGTCGTCCCCCAGCCCCAGGGCGTGGGCGGCGTGGGTCGTGACTCCCGCCAGGGCCTCGGACACGGTCATCCGCCAGCGGACGCAGGCCAGGGAGGCCATCAGCAGCAGATTGGTGGTGGGCGAGCTTCCGGGGTTCATGTCCGTGGACAGGGCCATCGCCACGCCGTGTTCGCGAAACGTCTGGATCGGAGGATGGGTCTCGGATCGCAGGAAATAGTCGGCGCCGGGAAGGAGCACCGCCACCGTGCCCGAGGCGGCCATGGCGGACACGCCGGCCGCCGAGGGGTGCTCCAGGTGCTCGGCCGAGACGGCGCCGACCTCGGCCGCGAGGGCTGCACCCCCGCCCGACGACAGCTGGTCGGCGTGGATCTTCCGCCCGAGCCCCAGCTCCCGGGCGCGGACGAGAACCCTGCGGGACTCCTCCACGTCGAAGGCCAGCCCGGGCTCGCAGAACACGTCGCAGTAACGGGCGAGACCCTCTTCGACCACGGCGGGGAGCATCCCGTCGACGACGAGGTCCAGGTAGGCCCCCCGGTCGTCGCGGTACTCCGCCGGCACCGCGTGGGCGCCCAGGAAGGTGGGCAGCAGCTCCCAGCGGTCGTCGCGGTTCAACTCCCGCA
Organism: uncultured Rickettsiales bacterium; assembly: GCA_964542165.1. Lineage (GTDB taxonomy): Bacteria > Myxococcota_A > UBA796 > UBA9615 > CAYRNR01 > CAYTBN01. The sequence goes on along the minus strand of CAZITQ010000053.1, from coordinate 753 downwards.
CCGCGCGCAGCATCTTCAGCTCGGCGTCCGGATCCAGCCCGTAGCCGGACTTGACCTCGATGGTGGTGACCCCACCGGCGTGCAACGCCTCGAGCCTGGGGCGAGCCCATGCCACCAGCTCGTCGAGCTCCGCCACCCGGGTGTGACGGACCGTGCCCAGGATCCCTCCGCCCTCGGCGAGGATCTCCTCGTAAGTCGTCCCGTCCAGCCGGCGGGCGAACTCCCCGGCCCGGGAGCCGGCGAACACCGCGTGGGTGTGGGCGTCGATCAGCCCGGGGAGGACCACGCCGCCGCCGGCGTCCACCTCCCGGGCGCCGGGGCCCGGGGCCAGATCGTCCGGCCAGTCGCCGTCCGGGCCGATCCAGGCGATGCGGTCGCCCGAGCAGATCACCGTGCCGTGTTCGATGACCGTGAAATCCTCGTCCACGGGCACGACCTGACGGGCGTTGCGGATCCACAGGGTGGGTTTCATCGGGGGCTCCTCCCGGCATCACCTCGGTCGGCGGTATCGGCACGGGGTATGGAGGGATCATGCGCCGGGGAGGGGCCGGGCTCAAGTGGCCCACCGGCACCCCGGATTCGCAGTATCACCGCAGTCCGTGCGCGAGTGCCAAGACGCGCCTCAGCTCCTCTTGCCGCTCCTCGGCCCCGTCCCCCCCCCCGGGGGGGCCCCCCGCGCCGCCCGCGCCCCCCCCCCCGCGCGCCCCCCCCGGCGGCGGGGCGCCCCCCCGCCCCCCCCCCCCCCCCCCCCCC
>CAZITQ010000052.1:0-43667 GCA_964542165.1 uncultured Rickettsiales bacterium | reverse complement strand
GACGACGACGACAGCACCGGGGACGACGACGACGCCACGGGTGACGACGACGCCACCGGCGACGACGACGACTCCACCGGGGACGACGACACCGGGGACGACGACGACTCGACCGGAGACGACGACGACTCCACCGCCGCGGACGAGCACGGCGACGCCAACGAGGTCCCCGACGACTGCGACGACAACGACCCGGCGGTGAACCCCGGCGCGACCGAGCTGTGCAACAACAACACCGACGACAACTGTGACGGGCTGTTCGACCTCACCGGCGACCTGGACGGCGACGGATTCGACGGCTGCTACGAGTGCGACGACGGCAACGGAGCGGTGTACCCGGGGGCGTACGAGGCCTGCGACGGCATCGACAACAACTGCGACGGCCAGGTGGACGAGGGCATCGACGCGGACAACGACGGGTACACCACCTGCGACGGCGACTGTGACGACACCGAGGCCGACGCCAACCCGGGCATGGTCGAGGACAACTGCGCCATCCCCGCCGACGGCATCGACAACGACTGCGACGGCGAGACGGACGAGGGCTGTGTCACCCTGGTGATCCAGTCCCCGGCCTACGTCTTCGACACCCTGAACTTCACCCTGCTGACGGGCGACCCCTTCATGGACCTGTTGCTCAACACGATGCTCGCCCCCTCGCTGCCGCCCGCCGGGTACGACCTGATCCTGATCTTCGATCCCACCAGCGGTCCCTACGCCCCCACCTTCAGCGCCCGCACCGGGGGCGGGGAGTACAACCTGGGGACCTACCACTGGGATCCGGGCTTCGGGCCGCCGATGGAGTTCCAGGCCAACCTCAACGGGATGGTCTACGACACGGCGGGGCAGGACATCACCACCGTGTTCGTGATCCCCGGACTGGGCACGCTGACGCTGTACCACTACTACAGCGAGGGCACGTTCGACCCGGGGATGACCGTGATCTCCAACGGCTATCTCTACGGCGAGATGTCCGAGGCCGACGCCTCCCAGATCCCCAGTCCACTCGACCCCACCGAGTCCGTGGCCGACGTCCTGTCCGCCAACCGGTCGCTGGACGCGGACACGGACGGCGACGGTGTGATGGACGGCTGGTCGGTCGAGGCCGACTTCACCGCCTTCCTGTTCTGAATCCGGACCGCGTGTCCACCGGCCTGCGCCGCCTGACCGCACGCCTCGCCCGCGCCCGTCGCTACGCCCTGCGCAGCGGGGAGCGCCAGGTGGCCACGACCGCGGCGGCGATCCGCGCGGACCACCGCCAGCGCTACGAACTCGCCGCAGACGTGCTGGCGCGGCTCCTGCCTTCCCCCCCCATCCCCGTCGGCCTCGACCTGTTCTGCGGGACCGGGTATGGCACGGATCTGCTGTCGGCGAGGCTCGGGGGGCCGGTGGTCGGCATCGACGGATCGGGTCCCGCGATCCGGCTCGCCAGGCGACGCTTCGCCACGCCCCACGCGACGTTTGCGGTCCACCGATTCCCCTGCGCCCTGCCGCGGCGGGTGTTCGACTACGTGGTCTGCTTCGAGTCCCTGGAGCACGTGGACCAGGACCGGGAGCTGCTGTCGGCCCTCTCCGACGCGCTGCGCCCCGGAGGTTGGCTCTGGTTGTCGACCCCCGACCAGGACCGGCTTCCCCTGGACCGCTTCCCCAACCCCTTCCACCGCCGCCACTACCGGCAACGGGAACTGGTCGAGGAGCTCGCGCGGCCCCGGGGCCTGATGCTGGAGCGCAGCTACGGCCAGGAGCTGTACCGGGTGGGCCCGGGGGACCGGCTGACCGAACTCCCCGCCCATCTCACCCGTCCCACGGAGGGCGCCGCCGGGCAAACTCGCATCTCACTCTTCCGCCGCCGCTGAGCGGGGGCTATAGTTCGCCGCCGTGACGCACTATGCCGCCGATCTCCGGGACGTCCGCGCGGCCGCCGAGCGCATCGCCGCCCACGCCCACCGCACCCCGGTGATGACCAGTCACACCCTGGACGAGCTCGCAGGGCGCCGGATCTTCTTGAAGTGCGAGCAGTTCCAGAAGGTCGGCGCGTTCAAGTTCCGCGGCGCCCTCAACGCGGTCCTGTGTCTGGACGAGGCCCAGGCCCGCCTGGGGGTGGTGACCCATTCGTCGGGCAACCACGCCCAGGCCCTTGCGTTGGCGGCGCGGCTGAGGGGCATCCCCGCGTACATCGTGATGCCGCGGACGGCCCCCGCAGCCAAGCAGCGGGCCACCGTGGGCTACGGGGCCCAGGTGGTGCTCTGCGAGCCCAACGTGGCGGACCGGGAGGCCTCGGCGGCCCGGGTCCAGGCGGAGACCGGGGCCACGATGATCCCCCCCTACGATCACCCGCCGATCATCGCCGGCCAGGGCACCCTGGCCCTGGAACTGATGGACCAGGCACCCGACCTGGACGCCATCGTGGCGCCCGTGGGCGGCGGCGGCATGATCTCCGGCATCGCCATCGCGGCGCGGGGGGTGGATCCCCGGCTGCGGGTGTTCGCCGCCGAACCCGCAGGCGCCGATGACGCCGCCCGCTCCAAGGCCGCGGGTCGGCTGATCCCCCAGACCGGTCCCGACACCATCTGCGACGGCCTGCTGACCAGCCTCGGCGAGCACACCTGGCCGGTGGTCCGGGACCTGGTCGAGGAGGTGATCACCGTCGACGACGACCCGATCCTGTCCGCGATGCGGATGGTCTGGGAGCGGATGAAGCTGGTCATCGAACCCTCCGCGGCCACCGGCGTCGCGGCGGTGCTCTCCTCCCGCTTCCGCGGGCTGGAAGGGCTCGACCGGGTCGGTGTGGTGCTCAGCGGCGGCAACCTGGACCTGGAGCGACTGCCCTGGAGCCGGGGCAACGGCGGCTCCCACGTCGTATAATCCCTCCGTGGAACGCCTCTACGACGACCTGACCGACCTCGCACGCTCCCGCTACACCTTCCTGTACGTGTTGACCTGGGAGGAGGAACGCGCGGCGCGTCTGCTGCGCCGCGTGGGCGACAAGGTGGGCCGCGAGGTGGTGGTCACCCACGTGGGCGCCGATCCCTCGGGCGAGGGCCAGGGCACCGCATCGGCCATGGAGATCCTCTCGTGGCTGAGGTCCCAGGACCGGCCCTTGCTGTACGTGATCCAGGACTTCCACCACGACCTGGCACGACCCGATGTGATTCGCGAGCTGCGGGACATCCAGGGGCAGCTGGCCGAGCGCGAGCAGACCCTGTGTGTGATCAGCCCCGTGATGACCATCCCCAGGGAGCTGGAGAAGGACATCCGTGTCGTCGACCTGCCCCTGCCCGACCTGGCCGAGGTGGCCAAGCTCCTGGCGACCCTGATCAAGAAGCAGGGGATCAAGATCGACGTCGAGCTGTTCGAGAAGTTCGTCAAGTCCTCCCTCGGGCTGACCGAGGCCGAACTGAAGCGGGTCTACACCCGCATCGCCCTGACCGGAAACGGCTTCGCCACCGAGGATCTGAGCCTGCTGATCGAAGAGAAGAAGGCGATCATCCGCAAGTCGGAGTTCATGGAGTTCTACGACCAGAGCGAGACCATGCAGGACGTGGGCGGTCTGGAGCAGCTCAAGGAGTGGCTGGTCAACCGCTCCCGGGCCTTCACCGAGAAGGCCCGCAAGTACGGCCTTCCCCAGCCCAAGGGCCTGTTCCTGGTGGGTGTCCAGGGGTGCGGGAAGTCACTGACCGCCAAGGCGGTCGCCCACCTGTGGCGGATCCCCCTGCTGTGGCTGGACGTGGGCGCGCTGATCCAGGCCAGCGGATCCACCGAGTCCAAGCTGCGCGACACCATCAAGCTGGCCGAATCCCTGTCGCCGGTGGTGCTGTGGGTCGACGAGATCGAGAAGGCCTTTGCCGGTGTCGAGACGGGCGCAGCCGAGGTCGCGGGCGCGACCCGGGCCTTCGGCGCCTTCATCACCTGGCTCCAGGAGAAGACCCGGCCGGTGTTCGTGGTGGCCACCGCCAACAACGTCACCAGCCTGCCCCCCGAGCTGCTGCGCAAGGGCCGCTTCGACGAGATCTTCTTCGTGGACCTGCCCAACATCCACGAGCGGGCGTTGATCTTCCAGATCCACCTCCGCCGCCGGGGTCGCAACCCCGAGAACTTCGACTGCTGGACCCTGTCCGAGGCCACCTCCAAGTTCTCTGGCGCGGAGATCGAGCAGGTGGTCATCTCCGGGCTGTTCCAGTCCTTCGCCGAGGGCCGGGAGCTGAACAACGACGACCTGCTGGGTGTGATCCGGGAGACCGTACCCCTCGCGGTCACCATGGACCAGCGGATCAAGAACCTCCGCGAATGGGCCCGTGACCGCACCCGTCCGGCCACCTACGACACCCGTCGCATCGACTTCTTCGATCAGGGGGACGACGAGTTCAACGACGGAGCGCCCGACCGCTGAGCCCCCCGTAGACCTTGGCATACCCGCGGGCCATGGTTCCCGCGCCGAACACCGTCTCCGCCCTCCCCCGCCCGCGAGCCGCCAGCGTGTCCGCCAGTTCCGGATCGTCCAGCAGCCGGCGGAGGGCTCCGGACAGGGCTTCGGGCGACCCCGGGGCGACCGTCAGCCCCGCCTCGCCCAGCAGATCCTCGACCCCGCCCACCTCCGATGCCACCACCGCGCAGCCCGCCGCGAGGGCCTCGAGAACCGCGACCGGACACTGCTCCCGGTGGGAGGGCAGCGCGAAGGCCCGGGCCCGCCCGAGGATCGCGCCCACGTCCCCCACGTGGCCGGGGAGAGCGAGTTCGACGCCCCGCCGACGGGCGCGCCGGGCCAGGCGGCGTCCCTCGGGTCCCCGTCCCAGGATCGCCAGGACGGGGTCCATCGAGGACCCCAGGCCGGCCACCGCATCCACGAGATCGGCGAACCCCTTGGACGGCTCCAGGCGGCCCACGCCGACGATCAGCGGCCGCGCCGGGTCGATCCCCAGCTGCCTCAGGCGGCGGTCGCCGGCGGGCGCACCCACCCGGGTCACGTCGATCCCGTTGGGGACGGTCACCGGGTCCACACCGCAGCGGCTGCGCACCTCCCTGGCCCCGGCCGCACTCACCGCCACGACCCGCGCCGCCCGGGTCATCGCCCGCCGGGCCGCCCGTTCGTACAGGCGCTCTCGACGGGTGCGAGAGAGCCAGCCGTGGTGGGTGATCACCAGGGGAAGGCCGGTGCGACGCGCCACCGCGGCCGCGGCCACCTGGCCCTTGGGTTCGTGGGCGTGGATCGCCACCGCTCCTCGACGACGGGCGCACCGGGCGATGCGCGCGGCCAGGCGCAGATCCAGGGGGCCGTGGCTCGGCAGTTCGTCCACCACCAGCCCCGCCGCCAGGCCAGCCTCGCGCAGGGCGGGCGGCGACCGCCGACGGTCTGTGAGCACCCCGAGGACCACGCGGTACCCCGTCGACGGAAGGGCATCGGCCAGGTCCAGCAGCACCCGATCGGGACCCGCGAGGTCGGTGGAGGAGCGCAGGTGCAGCACGGGCGCCAGGTCAGCCATCCCGCGCCTCCGACCAGGGGTGGGTGCCGGCGGTCAGCAGGCTGGCCAGGGCATCGACCGAGTCCGGCGCCAGCCGCGTCCGCTCGCCGGGCATGCCGGCGTGGACGGCGAGCATGCCGATCAGCGCGTGGGTGTTCCGCTCGCACCGCTCGCCGGTGACGGCCCGGCCCAGGGCGGCCGCCAGGTCGCCGAGGCCCCGGGCCCGCGTCACCACGCCGTCGACGTCGTACATGGAGTCCGCCAGGGTCACCACGGGCCGCCCCCGCAGCACCGCCTCCAGTCCCACGCTGCTGTTGAGCACCACCACGGCGGCGGCGGCGTCGAGCCAGGGCCCCACGTCACCGCCGGCCAGCAGGCAGTCGGGCGTGCGATCCACCGCGGTGGCGACCGACCGCCAGGAAGGGTCGAGGGGGTGGGGCTTGACCGCCAGCCGCAGGTCCGGTCCGAAGGCCGCTCGCACCGCCCTACGCACCGGCGCGACCAGGGAGGAGGCGTCCCACAGCTCCCTCGCGCTCCACAGCAGGACCTGGGTGTCGTCGGGTACCTGCAGCGCGAGGAGGGCATAGGGACGCCCGTCGGGGCTCCCCAGCGCGTGGGGCGGCGGAGGCGCGCTTCCCGCGAGACCCCTCCGCAGCCGTCCGAATCCCAGGGGCCGGGACGTCACTCGGTGGACCCACGCAGCCGCGGGCCCGGGCCGGACCTCCTCCACCGGATGCCACGCCGGGCCGGGGTGTCCGCTCGAGATCGCAACCTCCCGGACCCCGTCCGGCGCCGGGGGCCAGCGGTCCAGGGGCAGCGAGGCGAAGGAGGCCGCGGCGTTGACCCCGGCGAAGTCGGCCTGCATGCGGCCCGGAAGCAACCCGTTCTCCAGGTGCAGGCACGGGATGCCCCGCCGCTCCGCCCACAGGTGGGCCGCGCGGGCCTCGGGATGCCACCCGTTCCACAGCACCAGCCGGTCCACATCCCCTCGGTCGAGGACGGCGCGCAGGCTACGGCTACGCCACGACAGCAGGGCGGCACGCGCTGCGAGCCAGCCGGGGGTCAGCTCGGGGTCGATCGCCGCGCGGAGCCGGGCGAAACGCATGGCCTCGTCGAGCAGATCTCCGGGGAGCGGGCGCCCCCGCACCGGCACGAGCCCCCTCCCCTCTCCCCGTCGCCACAGCCCATGGGCCGCCGCGGGGCTGGAGGGGACCCGGAAGGAGACCTCGTGGCCCAGCCGGCGCAGTCCACGGGCCAGCGCCAGCTCCAGGGACACGGAGCGCTCCTGGGTGGCGACGAAGGCGACGTGGAGGGAGGTCTCGACCATGGCGACTGCGCCCGTCCGGCGGGGGCCCGGTCATTGTAGCGTCCGGCCGCTCCCCGGGGTTGGGAGCTTGACCGACCTGCCGCGGGGCCCGCACGATCCCCCCATGGATCGCCCCCTCCGCGTGGCCCTCGACGTGAGGATGGCCGGATCGTCGGGCATCGGCACCTACGTGTCCGCCCTGCTGGACCGGTTCGCCCACCTCCCGGAGCTGGAGGTCCTGCCGGTGCGCAGCCGCTCGGGGATCTACTCGGTGCGGGAGCAGCTGAGCTTGCCGGTCAAGGCCCGGGGGGCCGACCTGTTCCACGCCCCCCACTACAACGCCCCGCTGGCCGTACCCGTGCCCCTGGCGGTGACCATCCACGACGTGGCTCACCTGGCCCTCCCCGGGATCTTCGGCGGGGTCGCGCGGCGGACCTACGCCCAGCTCATGCTCCGGGGGGCCCTGGGTCGGGCGCGGCGGGTGATCACCGTCAGCGCGTTCACCCGCGACGAGCTGGTGGAACGTCTGGGGGCGGATCCGGCGCGGATCCGCGTCGTCCACAACGGCATCGACGGCCGGTATGGCCCGGACGAGACGCCGGAGCAGACGAGCAAGACCCTCGCCGGGCTCGGGGTGGACCGCCCCTTCGTGCTCTACGTGGGCAACGTGAAGCCCCACAAGAACGTGGTGGGGCTGATCCGGGCCTTCGAAGCGCTGGATGATCCGGCCTGCGAGCTCGTCATCGCAGGCGAGCGGGACGGGTTCCGGGTGGCGGATCCGGAGGTGGGACGTGTCGTCCACGCCAGCCCGCTGCGGGACCGGATCCGCGCCACCGGCCGGGTCTCCGACGACCAGCTGCTCGCCCTGTACCGGGGCGCGCGGGTCCTGGCGATGCCCAGCCTCTACGAGGGCTTCGGCCTCCCGCTGGTCGAGGCGATGGCCTGCGGGACGCCGGTGGTGAGCAGCGACCGGGCCTCGCTTCCGGAGGTGGCCGGCGACGCTGCGCTCCTCGTCGATCCCACCGACCCCGAGGGCTTCGCCCACGCCCTGCGACGCGCCGTGGAGGACGAGGATCTCCGCGCTCGGTTGATCTCCGCCGGCCTGCGGCGGGCGCAGTCCTTCCGCTGGCAGGACACGGCCGCGGCCCACGTGGAGGTCTATCGGGAGGTCTCGGGGAGTCGAGGATCCGATCCCGGCGCCTGACGCCTGGGTCAGCGCAGCACGATCACGAAGCGCTCGTTCTCGAACTTCTCGGCGTTGTAGAGCTTGATGATCGCGCGGTCGCGGTCGGAGGTGTCGACGGTGTAGTCCGTGTTGCGGATGAACTTGTCGTTGGGGAGCAGCTCGGCGTTGTTGATGGAGCTCTTGCCGAAGGCGCGGGCGCCCAGGACGATGCGGTCGTCCTCCCGCAGATCGATGGAGTAGATGAACAGCTCGGGATCGTAGTCCTTGAGCCGCTTGCCGCCGGCCTTGATCACGCCGTCCTGGCGCAGGTTCGACGCCGTGTCCACGTAGTAGTGGGCCGACGACATGTGGGTCTCCATCTCCACGTTCTCGCCGTGGAGCACGTCCCGCTCGGCCACGACCTCCTCGTGCCGCCGCTCCAGCTCCTCGAGCTCGGCCGTCAGCTGATCCCGCTGGTGCTCGAGCACCTCGAGCTCCGCCTGCAGGGTGGTGGCCAGCTGCTGGGCGTCGTCCCGCTCGCGTTTGATCTTCTTTTCGGCCTGCACGTTGAGGAAGTAGGGGCTGACCTTGGCCGTGCCCTGGGTCACGGCGGTCCCGTAGACGCCGTTCTCGTAGAAGTTCCAGACCTCGTGACCGGACACCAGCCGGTCGGTCAGCAGCGCCTTGCGCGCCACCTTGCTCGCCTCCTCCTCGGACAGCCCGATCTCGTTGGTCAGGTAGTCCTTGGCGATGCTGAGGTGGTTGTCGCCCCGCTGGACCACGACCGGCACCGGGAGCCTGCCCTTGAGCGACTCGATCTCGGCCCGGAGTTCGTCGATGCGCTCCTGGCGGGAGAGGATGTCCTTGACCAGCCCCTGGTAGGTCACGTCCTCCTCGGCCTCGAGCTTCTTGCGCAGCAGGTCCACCTCGGCCTGGGTGAGTTCGATGCCGGTGAGGCTCTGACCGGTCGCCTCCTTGTACTGCTGGGCCAGGCGGATGAAGTCGGCCTGCTCCTGCTTGATCTCGCCTTCGATCCCCGCGATCCGATTGGCGTCCGACATCTGCTTGCCGAGGGTCTCCGGGGTTCCGGCGGGGCTGACGATGATGTCGGCCTCCCCCTCGTCGCCCCCACCCATGCCACAGCCGCCGATCCCCAGCGCGAGCAACGCGCTGACGGCCGCCATGGCGAGCATCCACGAGACGTTGCGAGTGTCCATCTGCCGTTCCTCCCCATCCCGGAGATCGGTCCCCGGGACGCGATTTCGGGTGAGTCTACGAAACCGCCGGGCCGTCGTCGACCGCAAACCCCCGCGCCTCCTCGCCAAGTTGCCGAATTTCCTTGACCATCTTCGCGAGGATCTTTACACCTTCGTGCCGAACCAGCGGACCCAGGCAGACGTGGGATGGGCTGACCAAGACGTGGGCGGGACATGCGGATCGGGTTCGTAGTGAACCGCCTCCGGAATCTCCGGAGCAGCTACACCACCACACACCTGGCGGCCGCGACGGTTCACGCGGGAATTCGCACCCTGTTCATTGAAATCGACGGGTTCACCCTCGACCCCAACGGGCGGATCCTGGCCCGGGCCCACGCGGTGCCGGACGGGACGGACCGCCCGGAGAGCTTGGCCGAGGCGGCGCGCGAAGGGTCCCTCCCGACCGGACTGGCCGACCTGGAGGAGCTGGACGCGCTGCTGCTGCGCAACAACCCGGTGCGCCGGACCGTGCTGGACTTCGCCCGCGCGTTGCGCGAGCGGGGGACGCTGGTCCTCAACGACCCCGACGGCATCGCCGCGGGGGCGGGCAAGCTGGCCCTGGAGGCGCTGCCGACGCACCACAAGCCCAGGACGGTGGTCACCTGCGACCGGCAGGTGCTGCGGCGTTTCGTCCTCGAACTGGACGGACCGGCGGTCCTCAAGCCGGTCCGCGGCTTCGGGGGCAAGGGGGTACAACTCGTCGATCCGGAGCAGGAGGGGGAGCTGGATCGCGCCATCGAGCGCGCCGCGGCCCTCGCCGACGGCTACCTGGTGGCCCAGGAGCTCGCTCCGCAGAGTGAACGGGGAGACAAGCGGATCCTGCTGGTGGATGGCGAACCAGTGGGTTGTTACACGAGGATGAGAGGCGAGGGCGAGTTCCTCCACAACATCCACGCCGGGGGGCGGCCGGTGCCGTCCTCCGTGGACTCCCACGACCGCGAGCTGTGCGATGCGATGCGAGGACGGCTCGTGGACGACGGCATCTTCCTGGCGGGGCTCGACGTCATCGGCGGCCGCGCGGTGGAGGTGAACGTGGTCGCGCCGGGGGGCATCGCCAACATCGAGCGGACCTCCGGCACGGCGGTGGCCGCGCCCATCGTCCAGCGGCTGCGGCGACGGATCTCCCGACATCGAACCGAACGACGACCGGGCCCGCGCGGAAAGGGAGCGCGCGGGGACAGCCCGGGTTCTTCATACAACGAGGGGCAGCCCGCGATATCTGCGGAGCGGAACGATCCCCTCAACAGGTGATCTGCCCTGGCGCCCCGGGGGGTGCAACGGGGCAATGAGGTGCTCATGCCATCACCGAGAGCGTTCACCAAGGATGAAATCGTTTCCATGCTCCAGCGCGGCGAGAGTCTCGAGGGGGTGGACCTGCGCGGAACGGACCTGGCCGGAATCGATCTCTCCGGCTCCAAGCTGGCCGGCTCCAAGCTGGGCGATGCCAACCTGTTCCAGGCCAACCTCACCGGCGCCGATCTGAGCAATGCCAGCCTGTGGCACGCCAACCTCAAGAACGCGAACCTGGATTTCGCGAATCTGGAGGGCGCGGACCTGGACTTCGCCAACCTGGAGGGCGTGACCCTGCGCAAGGCGCGCATCCGCAAGGCCACCTTCCCCCTCAAGAAGGTCTCCATGGACGAGATCGAGGCGGCCGTGATCATGGGCAAGCGCCTCTGTCTCAACGCGAGCGCCTATTCCGAGGAAGACGTCTGCTGAAGAACAGGCGTCAGGCGTCAGGCGTCAGGCGTCAGGCGTCAGGCGTGAGGCGTCAGGAGTCAGGCGTCAGGCGCCGGGAGTCAGGCGTCAGGTATGCGCGGCACCCCGCCGGACATCCGGTCCGAATTCGGGCACGACGGGATGGTCCCGCGCGAACTCTCTTCGTATTCCGGCATCGGATGTCGAGCGCCTGCGAGACGACCCCTTCACCTGAGGCCTGGGGCCCGAGGCCTCCTCACGATCCCAGGACCGCGAAGCGCCGGTCGGCGCGAATGCCGGTGGCGTCGATCGCCTCGAGCCGCAGCGTGTTGACGCCCGGTTCGAGTTCCACCTCCAGATCCACGGGGAGCACCTTCTTCGAGGTCTTGCTGGCCTCGATCACCTGGATCTTGTCGCTGCCCAGCCAGACCACGACCCGGGCCATCCCCTCGTCGTCCTCGGCCCTCGCGCGTACCCGCAGGGTGCCGGCGCCGGAGAGGGGCCCGTCGCCCCGGGTCAGGGCCAAGGTCGGCGGCTGGTACCAGCTGTCGGGGAAGGTGGGCGTCGCTGCATCGACGGTCAGCTCGACGGCCGTTCCCACCCGGTAGTCCCGATCGTCGAGCTGCAGCACCAGCGACGTCCCCCCCGTGCCCTCGCGGAAGCGGACCTCCAGGGTGGCCTGTTCCTCTCCGCCGGCTCCGATCCGCTCCAGCGTCCGGTGCGACTCCTGCAGCTCGATCCCCTCGAGTCCGGGATTGTCGAAGGAGACCCGGACGCGCCCCGAGTCCACCGCGCCGTCGTTGCGCACCGCGATCTCGAAGCGGACCATCCGCGAGCCATCCTCCTGGGCGGTGGACAGGGCCTCCACCCGCACGGAGTAGCGCGGTGTAGCGGTACCGCGGGTGGTCACCCGGGTCGCCAGCGGCCCGCCCAGGGGTCCGTCGTCGTCCACCAGGTAGATTCGTACCTGATCGAGCCGCGTCTGGGTCCGGGCCGACACGGACACCGGCACCGTGCACGAGGCCGTGTCCCCCGGCGCCACGTCGCCGAGCACGAACGAGAGCCCATCCAGCGCCCCCCGCTCGCTCATCGAGCGGGCCCGCAGGTGGACCAGCGGCGCCGCTCGACGGTTCGTCACCCGCAGCGTCAGCTCGTTGCTCTCCCCGGCCCGCAGCTCGCTGCCGTCCAGGACCACCTCCACGTCCACCGGGGCCGGCTCACGCATCCTGGCGAGGTCGTCGGGTTCCCGCCCGGGGGCCAGGTCCATCCAGCCGGCGGGGGAGGGATCCCAGGCGAGGCCCTGCTCCTCGAGGGCCTGGTGCAGGCGGGTGCGCTGGTTCTCCGACTCGTCCCGGACCACGACCCGCGCGCTCTCCAGCAGGGCCGCACGGTCGCCACCGCCGCGCTCCAGGATCCGCTGTCCCAGCACCACCGCCAGATCGGCCTGCCAGCCCTCGACGGAGGGGTCCATGTACCCGTCCCCGGCCCAGGCGAGGTAGGGGTAGAGCAGGCCGAGCTCTGGATGGGCGTTGAGGCCGCCCCGCGTCGGCTGCCAGTCCGCGTGGGGCAGCGGCGGTGGCGCCAGCGGGTCGATCAGCACGTCCGGGTAGTCGATGCCGTCGTCGTCCAGGTAGACCTCGCCCAGGGCCACGTCCGGGGTGATGCCGACCTCGGAGAGCCAGACGTCCTCGGCCACCAGGTAGCGGGCGACGGTGAGCTTCATCTGCAGCTTCTCGCGAAGCTCGTACGGTTTCTGGACAGTCCCCTTGCCGAAGGTCTGGGTACCGATGACCAGGGCCCGCCCGAGGAACTTGAGCCCGCCCGCGAGGATCTCCGAGCCCGAGGCGGTCTTGTGGTCCACCAGCACCACCACCGGCCACGGCGCGATGGTCTCCTCGGCGCTGGCGTCCACCCGGTGACGCAGCCCCTGCACACCCTTGCCGTCGGCGCCCTGGGTGACCAGGATCGCCCCCTCGTCCGTGAAGTAGTTGACGATCCGCGAGGCGTGCAGCATCGACCCGCCCTGGTTGCCCCGCAGGTCGATGATCACCCCCGACAACCCCCCGGGCGCCTGCTCCGCCAGCTCCATCAGCTTGCGCTTGAACTCGTCCGCTGTCCGCTGACTGAAGTGGTCCAGGGCGAGCAGCGCGAACCGCTCGTCGAGGAGCCGCGAGTCGATGGTGGGCAGCACCACCTTGCGACGGACGATGGGGAAGACCCGGCGCCCCTCCTCTCCGGGGCGCAGCACGGTGAGGGTCACCTGGAGTCCCTCCGGCCCGCGGATTCGCGCGATGGCGTCGGAGACCTGCATGTTCAGGGTGGAGACGCCGTCGATGTGGGTGACCACGTCCCCCGCCCGCAGCCCGGCATCCAGCGCCGGCGAGTCCTCGTAGACCTTGACGACGGTCAGGACGTCGGCCCGTTTGCCGATGCGGGCGCCGACGCCGCTGAGGGTGCCCCGGTACCGGGCCTCGAAGTCGGCGAGCTTCCGCTCGTCGATCACCCGACAGTGCCGATCCAGGGGTTTGAGGAGCCCCTGGAGCGCGAGGACCTCCAGATCGGGGGGGTCCTCGTCCGCGGGCATGTGGGTATCCACGAAGGCCATGGCCTCGCGCATGCGCGCCACCACCGCGGCCGCGTCACCCACGTCCCGGGTAGCGAAGGTGGCCGACGCCTCCCCGACGGACAGGCGGAGGTCTCCCCCGTCACCCGCCGGGGTGACCAGGACCGCGTCCCCGGCCCGCTCCAGGCGCTGCAGGCCCGATGCGAGCAGGGTGGGGAGCTGGACCTCCTCGGGTCGCCAGTAGCGATCCACCACCAGGTCGAGGCCCCGGAGCAGGACGTCGTCGTGCTCCTGTGCCCTCGCGGAGGCCGAAACGAACGTCAGCGCGAGCGCAGCGACCAGGGGGGCGCAGCGCCTCGCAGCGTAGGGGATGCGCGGCATGGAGTGGAGGGTCGCACGAAACGCTGGACCCCGCAACACGTGCTACACTGCGCCCCCTTCGAGAGGAGGCGTGATCCGTGGACGCCGAACGACTCAAGGAGCTGCTGTCTCGCGTGCGTGCGGGCGACCTGGACGTGGAGGCGGCTGCGCGCACGCTCGAGCACCTGCCCTTCGAGGACCTGGGCTTCGCGCGCATCGACCACCACCGCTCCCTGCGCCAGGGGTTGGGGGAGGTGATCTTCGGTCAGGGCAAGACCGTGGAGCAGGTGGTCGAGATCTTCAGCGCGCTGCGGCGCGAGGGCGGCCCGGTGCTCGCCACCCGCGTGGCTCCGGAGGCGGCCGAGGCTCTGCTGCAGGCCCACCCCGAAGCCGAGCACCACGAGCTCGCGCGCTGCGTCACCTGGAGCGACGGCCCCGTCCCCGTCACCGGGCGGGGCCGGGTGCTCGTGGTCACCGCCGGGACCTCCGACCTGCCCGTGGCCGACGAGGCGCTGGTCTGCGCCCGCCACATGGGCAACGAGGTGGACACGCTGGTGGACGTGGGCGTGGCCGGGATCCACCGCCTGTTCCGCTCCCAGGACAAGCTCCGCGAGGCGTCGGTGGTGATCGTCGCGGCCGGCATGGAGGGGGCCCTGGCGAGCGTCGTGGGCGGCTTCGTGCGCTGCCCCGTCATCGCCGTGCCCACGAGCGTCGGCTACGGGGCCTCGCTGGGGGGCATCGCCGCCCTGCTGGGCATGCTCAACTCCTGCGCCACGGGGGTGACCGTGGTCAACGTGGACAACGGATTCGGCGCGGCGGCCGCGGCCACGCGGATCAACCGGCCCCTGTGACGAGGATCCCATGCGGACCGCATATCTCGACTGTTTCTCGGGCATCAGCGGCGACATGACGCTCGGCGCCCTGGTGGACGCCGGGGCCGAGCTGTCGGCCATCGCCGACGACGTGGGCCGCCTGGACCTGCCGGGCTGGGACCTGAAGACGGATCCGGACGCCAGGGACCCCCGCATCGGCGGCACCAGCGTGATCGTGGACTGTGCCGAGACCGGCCACGTCCACCGGACCTTCGCCGACATCCGCGGGATGATCGAGGCCGCGGACCTCCCCGAGCGGGTTCGAGCCGAGTCCATCGCGGTGTTCCGGACGCTGGCGGTGGCCGAGGGCACGGTGCACGGCAAGGACCCCGAGGAGGTGGGATTCCACGAGGTCGGGGCCGTGGACTCCATCGTCGACATCGTCGGTTCGGTGGCGGGGCTTCACCGGCTGGGCATCGAGCGCGTCGTCTGTTCGCCCCTGCCCCTGGGCCACGGGACGGTGCGCTGCCAGCACGGGGTGATCCCGGTGCCGGCCCCGGCCACGGTGGAGCTCCTGCTGGGGTGCCCGACCTACGACGGCGGCCAGGCCCGTGAGCTGGTCACCCCCACCGGAGCCGCGCTGGCGAGGACGCTCTCGACGGGCTTCGGCCGGATGCCCGAGATGGTGCTGCGAACCGTGGGTCATGGCCTGGGCAAGGCCCGCGGGGAGGGGCTGCCCAACGCCCTTCGGCTGCTCATCGGCGACGCGGAGGACCGCGGCTCCGGCGGGGTGCCCCAGGAGCGGGCCGTGGTGCTCGAGGCCAACATCGACGACATGTCACCCCAGTTCGTCGGCCCCCTCATCGACCGGCTGCTGGAGGCCGGAGCCATGGACGCGTTCCTGGTGCCGATCCAGATGAAGAAGGGGCGCCCCGGTGTGCTGGTGAGCGCCATCTGCGCGCCGCACGAGGCGGCCCCCCTCGAGGCGGTGCTCTTCGAGCAGACCACGACCATCGGCGTCCGCCGCAGCCACGTCCATCGCAGCTGCCTGGAGCGCCGCTGGTTCCCGGTCGAGACGCCCTGGGGATCCGTGCGGATCAAGGAGAGCGGCGTGGGCGACCGGGTGCTCAACCGGATGCCGGAGTTCGAGGACTGCCACGACCTGGCGACGAAGGCCGGCGTGAGTCCGCTGGAGGTCCACCTGGCCGCCCTGGCGGCGCTGCCGCCCGAGGGTGAGAGCGGCCCATGACGCCCCGACCGATCCTGCTCGTGGACGACGACCTGGAGGGGATCCAGGTCGCCCACGACCTCCTGGTCCGCGAGGGTTTCGCGGTCCTGACGAGCCAGACCGCGACCACCGCCCTGAACCTGCTGCGCGAGGCCACCCCCGCGTTGGTGATGACCGCCGCGGTCCTCCCGGACGCCGAGCCCCTGGAGCTGGTGCGGACCTTGCGGGGCGACCCGGCCGCTGCGGGGCTGCCCGTGGTCGTCGTGGGGCGGGAGGACGACATCGGCGCGGTCAGGGATGCCCTCGACGCCGGGGCCGACGCCTTCCTTCAAAAACCCCTGCGGCCGTCGGACCTCTACGGGTCCGTCTGCGGGCTGCTGTCCTTTGCGGATGCCCGCGACCGAGCCCGCCAGGAGGGGGCCCTCCACCGGGCGCTGGGCGACGTGGTGTCGCGCCTGGCCCGCCACGAACCCTGGGAGGTCGTGCTCCCCGACGTGGCGCGGGCGGTGGCCCGGGCGATCCCCGACGCCACCGCCATGCTGGTGGTGCGCATGCCCCTGGGGGAGAGGGCGATGATCGCGGCGCTGGCCACGGCCGACGAGCAGTCCGCCCCGGAGCGGGAGGTGGAGCTGGCCCGCTTCGCCGAGATGCACGAGACCCTCCGCCACGGCCGCTCGGTCATGCGTGCCGACCTGCCCTACGACCTGCTCGGCGCTGCGCTGGGCCGGGAGGAAGAGGGGGAGGAAAGCCGTCGGAACGTGGCGACCTTCCCCATCCGTCATGGCCGCCAGGGCCAGGGGCTGCTCCTGCTGGCGCTTCCCTATCCACCGCGGGAGCTCTCCGTCGAGCAGCGGACCTTCGCGGCGCGGGTGGCCGAGGCCTGCTCGCCCCGCGTGGCGGACGTGAGGCGGGTGGTCGCCCGGGAGCGGGTGGATGCGGCGCGCAAGTCCTGGCTCGACAGCGACGTGGTCCTCCCTTCGTGGTCCGAGCGGGACGACTCCAGCGAACGGCACAAGCTCCTGGTCAACCTGGTGGAGCACTCCGCCGACGCCATCGTGGCCGCGGACATGGGTGGCACGGTCCGGGTGTTCAACCGCTCGGCCGAGAAGCTCTTCGGGTACTCCAGCGAAGGGGTGGTGGGGCGGCTGCACGTGGCCAACCTGTCGCTGCCCGGCACGGCCGAGGAGCACATGCGGATCATGCGCAGCGGCAAGCTCGGCGAGCCCGGGTTCGTCCACGATCTGCAGACCGAGATCCTGTCCGCGGACGGGGAGATCGTCCCGGTGAACCTCTCGGCGGCCATCCTCCACGAGGGTGAAGAGGAGGTCGCCACGGTGGGGATCTTCCACGACCTGCGGCGGCGGCTGGCCCTGGAGACGCGGATCGAGGAGATGTCGGCCCAGCTGGTGGAGAAGGGCAAACAGGCGACCCTGGCGGCGCTGGCCGGGACGACTGCGCACGAGCTCAACCAGCCGCTGACCGCGATCATGGGACTGGTGGAGATGCTCCAGCTCCAGGCGGAAGGCCGGGTGGCGGATCAGCTGGAACGGGTGTACCACGAGACCGAGCGCATGAGCGCCATCGTCCAGCGGATCGGTCGGATCACCCGCTTCTCCACCAAGAGCTACGTGAGGGACACGGAGATCCTGGATCTGGATGAGGCCAGCGAGGTGAAATAGAGTCGCCGCCCGGGGCGTCCATGGATCCCGGGTGCCCGCGGGTGCCCACTCGAGACGAGCAGGAGGTTCGGATGGCCGTTCGACGTTCGCTGGGGATGTTGTTGCTGATCGGTTTGACCCTGGGGGTCCCCCGCATCACACGCGCGGTCGAGGCCGAGACGCTGATCGAGCAGGCCAACGCCAGCCGCCAGCTGGGCAACACGGTCCAGACCCTCGAGCTCGTGGTGACCAGCAAGAGCGGGTCGACCAAGGAGATGCGGCTGGAGGTGCGCACCCGCGCCGTGGACGGGCTCGAACAGAGCCTCGCCATCCTCCGCGAACCCGTGAACCTCAACGGCATGCAGTTCCTCCGCAAGCAGCGGACCGACGGCGAGGACGACAAGTGGATGTACATGCCCATCGGGGGCAACCTGAACCGCATCGCGGGCAGCGGTCGCACCGGCCCCTTCCTCGGCACCGACTTCTCGTACGAGGACATGGAGCTGGGTGACGCGGGCTCGGGGACCCACACCGTGCTGGGTAGCGAGTCGATCACCGTGGGCGGCGCGGCGCTGGAGTGCCACACGATCCAGAGCATCCCCGTGGACGGGATCGAGTCCGCGTACGGCAGGCTGATCACCTGGATCGACAAGGACACCCACGTGCCGCGCAGGATCCTGATGTACGGCCCGGACGGCTCCACCGAGGCCAAGCGGCTCACCTTCGAGGCGGTCGCGACCGAGGGATCGCGGACGGTGGCGACGCGGATGTTGATGGAGAACCTGGGCAAGGGCTCGTCGACCCTGCTCGAGGTGACCGAGTACCGGCTGGACGTCCCCGAAGCCGAGCTCCCGGACGCCATGTTCGATCCCGAGCAGCTGGCCGGGAACCTGTGACCGGTCCCCAGGGACGAGGAGCTCCGATGCACGATTCCCGTCACTCACTCCCCCGCCTGCGGCGACTGGCCGTCGCCCTGGGCCTGCCCGCCGCCCTGGCCATGGCCGCGGTGGCCCTGGGCTCGGGCATGCTGCCCGACACCTTCGTCTGCCCCGTGGACGGCACGGCCTTCGAGTCCCTGCGGCCCCTGTCGGCCAACGCCCTGGGGGGCACGGACAGCGACTACTGCCAGTACGCCAAGGGGACCCAGCCCCGGGAGCACGGGGTCGCGGTCTGCCCCACCTGCCACTACGCCGCGCGGCTGGACGACTTCCAACAGCCCCTGTCCGACGACCAGAAGGCCGAGCTGCTGGCGATGCTGGAGTCGGCCACCCGGGGATTCCCGTCCCCCGAGCAGCTCGAGCCCTGGGATCGCTACCAGCTGGCGGTGCTCTGCGCCGGGGTGCTCGACAAGCCCGCGTTCGCCCGCGGCGACCTGCTGCTGACCGCCGCGTGGACGGTGCGGGACCGGATCGTGGGGTTCCTGCCGGGCATCGACGGCCCGCTTCACGCCCGCATGCGGCTCGACGAGCTGGACCAGCAGTGGCTGGAGATCCCCGACCTGCTGACCCAGCAGCGGGGCCTGTTCCTGCTGACCCAGCTGGCCCACCGGGGCGGCTTCCGCGGCCGCCGTGACGCCTACCTCGACCGCCTGGACGAGCTGCAGCCCGTGCCCGAGGAGCTGGTGGCGCTCCGGGCCCAGATCCGGGAGCTGATCCCCATCGAGGACCGCTACCTGGGCAAAGCCGTGCAGCACTTCGAGGCCGGGCTGAAGGCCGACGAGGGCACCCCCGAGGACAAGCTCAAGTACCGCTACCTGATCGTGGATCTCAAACGCCGGCTTGGCGAGACCGAGGACCTGCGCACCGAGATCAACCTCCTGCTCACCGATTCCCTGCTGCCCGAGGCGCTGAGGGTGGCGACCAAGTCGGTCAAGGAGTGCCTGGAGGAGTAGCGAAAAGCCCCCCCATTCCCCGTTCCCCCTTTTTGGCCTTTGCGCGAGGCTCTCCTCTCTTCTCATCCCCCGCACCTTCGCCACGTCCTTCTCGATCTGGGCGATGACGCGCGCTTGGACTCGAACTTGCGTTCGCCGCGGATGCGGTCGACGAAATGGAGCTTGGCGCGGGGAGAGACGCTACTCGAGATAACCCAGGGCGCGGAGCCGTGCTTCGTCTTCGGGGGAGATCTCCGCTGGAACCTCAGGGTTGGCCTGCTGCCGAGCCCATCGCTGGTACGCTTCCGCGGTCTCGAGCATCCGGGACGCTCGCTCCGGTTGAAGTGTGGAGAGGTTCCGTTGTTCTCGTGGATCGGCCGCCACGTCGTACAGCTCGATCCTCCTCTCGGTCTCCATGAACGCCGGGGTCACGATCAGCTTGTGCGGCCCCTCCCTCCACGAGAACCCGGAAGGTCGCCAGAGGTTGCCCTGGGCGTAGACCGGACGATCCGACCCCACCTGACCGAGCATGAGATCATGCATTCCCACGCCCGCGAACCCGGGGGGAACGTCGAGACCCGACAGCTCGCAGAGGGTCGGCGCCACATCCATCATGCCCACGGTCGAGCGCACGCGTCCCGCGCCGATGCCCGGGGCGCGGACGATTAGCGGAACGTGCAGCAACTCGTCGTAGAGCGAGTGTGCGTGCTCGAACCGGCCGTGGTCCCCGAACTCCTCTCCGTGGTCCGAGAGCAGGACCACGACCGACGTGGCAGCGAGTCCACGTTCCTCCAGGCCGTCCAGCAGCCTGCCCACCTCGGCGTCCGTGTAGGCGACCTCGCCATTGTAGAGACGCTCCAGCCGTCGAACGACCTTTCCGGCGATCTCCAGGCGGCCGGTGTGATACGCGATCATCTCGCGGCCGTCCCCAAACACGGGATCGTCGGTCTCCTGATCCTCGGGCGCCGCGAACCGCCGCCGGTAAGGCTGCGGCGGCTCGTACACCAGGTGTGGATCAAAGTAGTGGACCATCAGCAGGAACGACTCACTCCCCACCTCGTCCAGCCATTCCAGGGCGGCATCGGTGGTCCCGGTCGCCTGACGGGTATCCAGGTTGTGGTCACCCAGATGGACGTCCACTTGATCCAGTCCCTGGGTCATGCCGAACGACGCGGACAGGAACCTCACGTTGAACACGCCGGCCGTACGGTAGCTGGCATCCTGGAAGGTCTCGGCGAGCGTGACCGCTTCCTCTGCGAGAGCCCGGAACCGGTTACCCATGCCATCAGCCCGATGCTGGAGCGGCACCTGTGAGGTAAAGAGCGAGGCCATCGACGGAAGTGTCCACGGCGCGTGGGAGTACGCTTTCTCGAAGACCACACTCTGCTCGGCGAACCGGTCGATCCGCGGTGTGGCGCCCAGGTCGCTGCCGTAACACCCGAGCCGGTCCGCCCTGAGCGTGTCGATGACGATCACGACCACGTTGGGGGAGGACCGTTCCCCGGCCCCTCGTCCGGCAGGTGATTCCGCCAGCGCGGCCGGGATGGTCGAGGCCAGGAGGAGCGCGACCGCAGCTGCCGCGACCAGCCGACAACGTGCTTCGTCGATGGCTCGCAAAAGGCGTGCTTCGCGGCTTTGTCCAGGTTCTCGTTGCCCTGGATTCCCCACCTCAGTCATCTCCCGACTTGTTCCGCGGATCTAGTCCAGGTGGATGATCATTGGTTGTCTATCAGCCCCTCCCAAGGGGCCTGGAAGCTCCTCCATGAATCGTTGCGTCCGCCGTGAAATCGCCAACCAGCTAGAAGTCAGGGGCCGGACACGTCGTTTCTGTGGTGTCTTCGCAGGTGAGCAGGACATCGTCGGAGTAATGAACACAAGTATCGGATCCGCCCCATCCACGGATTGTGTCCTCGTTACCGTCGCTACCCCAGGCGCCACAGAGGGTGTCGACGTATGCGCCCCCCTTGATGGTGTCCGTGCCGCCCTGTCCGTTGGCCCAATTACCATCGGAGTTTCCCACCTCGATGATGTCGTCACCCCCCGCGCCGAGGATCACATCGCCGCCTGTGTCGCCGCCCAACAACGAATCGGCTCCGTCGCTGCCGAGGATCTTGTCACTGCCGTTCCCGCCCCAGATCAACGCCCCGTAGGCCCCGTCGGCGTTGAGCCAGTCGCCGCCATCGCCGCCGTTGGCCCGGTCCTCGTTCCCCGAACCGGAGACCCCGATACCGAGATCGATGTGGTCACACCACTTCACATCGTCGGGCCCACAATCTGTTTCGAAGTTACTGCCGCTGACGTGGTCCGTACCTCTGTGCGTCCTGACCGTGGCGGTGTCGTCCCAGTCGGAGTCCGAGTCGAAGGTGCAGGTGTTGGTGTGCGCGTCGTCCGGTTCGCATTCATTGCCACCCAGGTTGTAGTGCCGCAGGCAGACGACGTCGTCGTCGGCGTCCGTCTCGATGAAGATCGGACCAAACGTGACGTCGCTGTCGTCGCAGCAGAACAGAGTTCCCCCCTTCTCGCCGAAGATCACGAAGTCTCCCGAGTCCGAGTATGCGTACACGGTGGTCGCGGGATCCAGGGCGCCCCTGAATGTGCAGTTGATCACGCCGCTGTCGTCCTGGCACAGGGAGTCACAGGTCGGAGCCCCCGGGCCCGCATCGCTATCCCAGTCCCCCATGCAGCTATCCTCACAGTTCGCGGGGAACGCTGCACTGGCGACCATCGGATTCAGCAGAACAAACAGGCTCGTCAGCAAGATCCGGACGCACTTCTCCATGGTTCTTCCCCTCGTCTCCAGGATGGTTGTCGGCCAGGAGCTGACCCCGAGGCTCCCCCTCCATTGAAAACGCTAGCAAAGGAAAAAAAAAAAATGCAATCTTCGTAGGAGAACGAACTTTGCAGAGGGGGATGGAATGGTGCGGCCCTCGTTCGTCAACCGGGTGACACTCACGCTCCTAACCGGCTATCTTGTGACGGGAACCGGGTGCCCCCAACCCCCACCGGTGGACGATGACGACGCCACCAGTGACGACGACGACATCACCGGAGACGACGACACCACCGGAGACGACGACAGCACCGGGGACGACGACAGCACCGGGGACGACGACAGCGCAGGCGACGACGACACCACGTCTCCTCTGGCCTGTGACGGCGAGGGGGCGGACCTGGTGGTTCCCGTCGACGCTCCGTCGATCCAGAACGCACTGAACCTAGCCGCGGATGGCGATCGGATCTGCGTCGAACGCGGGACGTATTTCGAGCAGATCGATTTCCTGGGCAAGGCGGTGGAGCTCTTCAGCGCCAGCGGCGCTGAGGAGACGGTCATCAGCGGCGACGGGGTCGGTCCGGTGGTCAGTTTCGCCTGCGGCGAGGGCACCGGATCAATCTTGCGGGGGTTCACGATCTCCGATGGCCATGCCTGGGACGGAGGAGGGGTGTCGATCCAGGACGCGTCTCCCACCCTGTCCGAACTGATCGTCATGTCGAACTCGGCGGACTACTACGGGGCCGGGATGCTGATCCGGGGTGGAGAGCCCCTCGTGGAGAACAGCGTCTTTACCAGCAACATCAACCAGTACCTGTCAGTGGGAGGCGCGGTCTACATCGATTCGGCGGCGCCGGTGTTCTCGGGTGTCGGTTTCGTGGAGAACTTCGCCGGAATCGGCGGCGCGATCTACGCAAACGACTCTTTCATGCGGATGGATAACCTGCGGTTCATCGGGAACTTCGCGACATCCGTGAGTGGCGCGGTCTACGGCAAGGATTCGGAATTGGAGATCGTCCGAACTCTCTTCCTCGGAAACTCGTCGGATGGCAATGGCGGGGCCCTGTGCGCAAAGGGAACTCAAGTCAAGATGGCCAGCGTCCTGTTCGTCGACAACGCCAGTGGATACGAAGGTGGCGCGGTGATGCTCGACGTGCACGGTGGATGTGGCAATCTCGAGATGACCAACGTCACGTTCCGCTCAAACCATGCCGGTTCTGTGGGAGGTGCAATGTCCAACTTCGGCCAGTGCCCCGTGAGCATGGTGAATGTCATCATGGTCGAGAACACTGCCGACAATTGCGGTGGGATCGAGGGTGCCCTGGAAACGGTAGCTGGTTACTGCGACCTCTGGGGCAACGTGCCCAACAATCATTGTACCTGGGACTACGAGCACGGCGGCCCGGACGGCAACGTCATCCTGCCCCCGGAATTTGTGGACACCACCGGGGCCGACCCGGGCACCTGGGACCTGCACCTGGGGACCACCTCGCCGCTGGTGGACGCCGGCGACCCGGAGTTGCTCGACCCGGACGGTTCGGTCTCCGACATGGGGGCCTTCGGCGGTCCTGGCGCCGGTGGCTGGGACCTGGACTCGGACGGCTACCCCTCGTGGTGGCAGCCGGGGCCCTATGACCCTGCTACCTACCCGGCGCTCGGTCTCGACTGCGACGACCTCGACCCCAATGTCCATCCTGGCTCAGGGTGCTGAAGACCGGGCGAAAGGGACGGCTTCTGTCTCGACCGATCCCCGGGAACTCGTGTGCGTCCAACCCAAGGATATCGCCCAAGGCAGGGCAGGACGCGTGAGCGTCATTCGCTTGATCAGGGGGAAGCGCCCTCGTGACGCGCAGAGTCGATTCCATGTCTGATCTCGACGGTGCGAAGAACAGCTGGCCCTTGAGCGAACGGATCCGGACCGGATCCATGGCGACTGCAATTTTTTGTGTGTTGCTGCTCCTGTACCAGATCAACGGCGATTTCCTCCCCGGGGGTGACGCCAAGCCCAATGTCTACTTCGCCATCAACCTTATGGAAACGAGTAAAGTGACGTTCGCGCCCAGTGACTACCCCTTCATGTTCGTCTGGACGCTCTCAGGTAAAGGGAAAGAACGATACCTGAATTTCGATTCGTGGGATTCGCAGATCGGAGAGCTTGGAACGGCTCGCGAGCTGTTTGAGGAAGGCAGAGTAGAGCTGATCCGGCCCAAATACTACATCACACCCACGCGAATCCAGGACCCGGATGGCGGAACCCGGTACGCCAATGTATTCGGCTTCGGTGCTGGCCTGCTTTCTCTGCCCTTCTACCGGGTGACATCGATGTTCGTGGGGGATCTTGGATCGAGGGCCGATCTGTTGTGGCCGATCTCGAAGCTGGTTGCCAGCGCGTCCGTGGCGGGGTCGGCTGTGTTCGTGTTCCTTGCAGCCACAATGCTGTGCCCACGTCGCCTGGCTTTCGCGCTCGCACTCGCTTACGGGGCGGGCACCTGCGTCTGGAGCACCAGCTCTCAAGCGCTCTGGCAGCACGGGCCTGACGCCCTCTTCCTGTCCGCGGGGGCCTGGTGCCTGATCTGCTCCCGACGTTCTCCGGCCTTCGCCTGGTTTGGAGGCGCCTCGTTCGCCGCCGCGATGATCTGCCGACCCACGAGCGCGCTGGTACTCGTGGTGGTCGGAGCCGCGCTGGGTGTCAACGACCGTGGGAGAGCGATCCGCCTCGCGCTCGGAGCGGCACCGTTGGTCGCAGTCCTGGTACTTTACAATGTGGAGTGTTTTGGTTCGCTCTGGAAATTCGGGCAGACAGAGACGAGTCATGCGGTAGCCCTTGCCAAGACTGGATCCGGCGAACTCTGGCAGACCCCACTGGTGACAGGGTTGGCGGGCCTGACGATCAGCCCATCCAGGGGCCTGCTGGTCTACTCGCCCTGGCTTGCGCTCGGGCTGGTGGGTCTGGCTCTCGCCTGGAGACGTGACGGGATGGTGGAGCTACGCGCAATGGGGATCTGTGTCCTCGCTCTGGTGGTCGTGGCTGCCAAATGGTTCGACTGGTGGGGGGGATGGTGCTTTGGTTACCGGCCCTTGCTCGGAGCGATTCCATTCCTCGCGATACTCGCAGCCCCATTGATGGAAGGGGTCCTGGCTCGCCGATGGCTGCGACTGACGTTCATGCTCATGATCGGGTGGTCCCTGGCGGTACAGGGGATCGGGGCGTTCGCGTACAACGTCACAGGCTGGAACAGCCGCACGGCGTTTCTGACAAAGGACGTGCAGACCGAGGAGAGGGCGCTCTCTTTCTCGCGCGCTGGCACCCGTGAGCTGATCACCGGAGTGAACTCCAGGATCGAGGGAAAGGTCCGGATGAACATCGACGAGCCAGACCATCGACATCGGCTCTGGTCGGTGACCGACTCCCAGATAGTCTACTACCTGGGACACCTCTCGGATTCCCGGTTGCATAAGCGCCAGTATGTGAAGCAGTACATAGAGCATCCATCTTATTGAGGAGAGGGACGTTGCGCTCCAGGAAACGCCGCTTGTGTAGGGAGACGATCTGTCATTGCGTGCTTGGGTTCGTGGCGCTGGGTCTTTTCGTCCTCTTTCACGTGCTGACCTACACCCCCGGTTGGTCCGACGAGAACATCCACATCTATACAGCCAGCCGGATTGCCGACGGTCTGATGCCGTATCGGGATGTACCCAGCGCAAGACCTCCCCTCGCGTTGTTGCCACTTGCCGCTTGTATGGGTCTTGGCCTGTCGCCGCTGTTTGCAGCTCGTGCCGTACTGGCGGGCGCCCAGCTCCTCACGGGTTTCATACTGGGCTGGAGTGCTCGGCGGTTGTGGGGCCCAGTCGCCGGGACGGCCGCCTTCGTCCTCTACCTGGCCGTGGTGCCGCCCAAGCACGTCTTCACCGGTATCGACACCGTTGTCCTGGGAACCACCGCCTGTGCCTTGCTGGTTCTGTTCCATCGACCCGGGCTCGCGGGTCTGGTCGGTGGACTTGCGATCGTGTCCGGGCAACACGCTGTCGTGGTGGTCTGCTCGAGCTGGGCAATGGGATCCATTCTCGGGCGAGGTGGTTGGTGGCGTTTCGGGGCAGGATTGTTTCTTTCGCTCGGCATCATCTTCGGAACCATGTTCGCTCTCTCCGGACCTGCGATGTGGGAACAGCTCGTGGGCCATCACCTCTACCACGTGACCGGCGAACATGCGTCCACTGTCGAACTCGGCAAGGACTTGCGTATCTGGCTCCCGGAACACCTGCCGATTTTGTTTTTCGGTACTGCAGCTGTCTTCCTGCCATCCACCGCGTTGGTGACGTTTCGGAATACCCGTGTATCGAGCATCGGCCCTGCGCACCTCGCGGTCTTGCTGGCGGTTCTCCACGTGGGCACCGTGACGGTGATGAACGGAGGACACATCCTCTACATGCAGCCCGCAGTGCCCCTGCTGTGTCTCGCAGCAGCGGGCGCGGTCGGTTCGTTGGCTTCGACGTGGCGCAGGGCCCCCCGCAACAGTATCGGCCGAATGCAGAGACGCCTCGTCCTGGCCGTCGCGTGCAGTGCGACCTTTGCGAGCGCAGTCGGATGGATGGGGGTGGCGGGGATCCGCAGTGAACGTGACAGTGAGAAATACTCGGCATTGCCCATACTGGCTCACCGAAAGATGGCCGAACTTCAGAACATGGTCGCCGCCGATCACATCGCGGAGCACCTGTCAGAGCACTCCTCGATTCAAGATACGGTTTTCGGACACGCCACCTTGGTATCGCATGTAGCAACGTATTCAGATCGGCGGGTTTCCGCGGAGCTCGCCGACCTGGCTCCGCGGTGGTTCGAGATGGGCGTATTGGACAGGGAAGATGTCGTGCGTAGCATCGAGGGAGATCAGGTCGAGTATTTCGTCACGCCCCGGTGGTTCTACATACGCGACTCTTTTTTTCGAGAATATCTGAAGAAATGCTACGAGGTCCCCGAGGTGTTCCCTCGCGAGAAGGGACCCGGTCGCGGAATTCCCGATCTGCTGCTCTTCCGTCGCTCCGGTGTTCCGAGGCCGTGTGTCCCTGAATCATAGCTGACACCCGGCCCACTGGGCCTGGTCGCCGGGGAAGCAGGGGCCGAGTCCGAAGGCCGCCGCCGCAGGCAACTCGTACAGCTGATCCCAGAGCCTCGAACTTCACCCCAGGACGTCGGGACCGACGAGGGAGCGCCACGAAGAGCCCCCAGAGAATGAAACCCGGCCGCTGCCCCTTGACGCCGGCCAACCGCCTCCCTGACCTCGGAGCTGCTACCGAAGGCCCCGACCAGAAAGGTCCGAGGCCGAGACCGAGACCGAGACCGAGACCGAGGAGGACCGGAGCGCGTTCTGGTCAGTCCAGCAACGTGATCTCCACCCGCTCCTTGCCCTTCCCGATGTTCTTCCTCTTCAGCTTCACGCGGCCGATCTCACCGGTGCGGGCCACGTGGGTGCCGCCGCAGGGCATGGTCCACAGGTCGCCGTTCAGGTCGTCGGCGACCAGGGCCCAGAGCCAGCGCTCCGGGTCCGACTCGTCCGCGTAGCGAAGCACCTCGAGGTCCCTCCCCGCCAGTTCGGCGATCCGCTCGGTGGCGGCGGGGACCCAGGCGGACACGGATCCCTCGAACTCCCAGTCGATGCGTCCCTTGCCGGCGTGGACGTTGGAGCCGATCAGCTCCCGGGCCTCGCCCATCTGCTCGCTCATGGCTGCGTAGGCCATGTGGGTCGCCGTGTGGATGCGCATGATCCGGTATCGCAGCTCCCAATCGACCGTCTGTAGGGCCGGATCGCCCACGCTCAGCCCGTGATCGGGAGGCAGCTGATAGCGGATCCGCCCGTCGTCCAGGGCCTCGAGCGCGACCACATCGAAGCCTCCGATCGTGCCCCGATCGGACTGCTGGCCGCCGGAGAACGCGAACAGGATCGGCTCGTCCAGCTCGATCCACTCGCCCTCCACCGCCGTGACCTTCGCCGTGTGCTCCTTCAGGTAGGGTTCGGCCCGGAAACGCTTGAGCATGGTGACCTCCGCAGGGCCGACGATCATGGTCCCCCCCGCGCGGACGCGCAACCCGGCTGCCCGCTGCCCGCCCGTGTTGACTTCTCTGGGTCCGTCGGCTACTCAGCGCCACAGATGCGGATCATCTACGGCCACGAGAACATCGGCGAGCCCCCGCCCAGCGCGGTGGTGACGGCGGGCACCTTCGACGGCGTCCACCTGGGCCACAGGGCGATCATCCGCCAGGTGGTGGAGCGCGCCCGGGAGACCGGGGGGACG
The DNA here is from genome assembly GCA_964542165.1 of uncultured Rickettsiales bacterium. Lineage (GTDB taxonomy): Bacteria > Myxococcota_A > UBA796 > UBA9615 > CAYRNR01 > CAYTBN01. Next base: position 15,234 of record CAZITQ010000052.1, on the reverse strand, counting down.
GCCGTGGTGTACTCGTTCTACCCCCCGCCGTGGCGGGTCCTGGGGCGGACGACCAACCCCTTTCTGGTCACCACCTTCCAGGACAAGGCCTCGCTGATCGCCGATCTGGGGGTGGACCTGCTGGTCACCGACGCGTTCACCAGCGACTTCCAGAAGCTGCTGGCCGAGGACTTCGTGTCGGACGTCCTGGTGGCCTCGTTTCGCCCCCGGGAGGTGCTGATCGGCTACGACTTCCGCTTCGGGCAGAAGCGCCGGGGAAACCTGGAGCTGCTCCAGCGGGAGCTGGCCCGCAGCGGCGCCCGCGCCCGGCAGATCGAGGCGGTGCAGCTGGACGGCGAGACCGTCAGCTCCACGCGGATCCGCAAGGCGGTGGTGGAGGGCGACGTCGCCGGCGCGGGGCGGTTGATGGGCCGCTACCACTTCCTCTCGGGCGCCATCGTCCGCGATCGCGGCCGCGGCCGGGCCATGGGCTTCCCCACCGCCAACCTCTCCCCCCGCACCGAGCTGACCCCGGGGCCGGGCGTCTACGCCGTGATGCTCGAGACCGACAAGGGCCGCTGGTCCGGCGTCGCCAACCTGGGGTACCGCCCCACCTTCGCCGAACAGAACTTCTCGGTCGAGGCCTTCCTGTTCGACTTCGAAGGCGACCTCTACGGCCTCCGCGCCAAGCTCCACTTCGTCGACCGCATCCGCGGCGAACGCAAGTTCGAGTCCAAGGACGCGCTGATCACCCAGATCGAGAAGGACGTGGCGAAGGTCAGGGGAATGATGCCGTTCTCGGATCGGCCACAGTAGGTTCCGGTCCCGGTCTACCGCAACAGCGCCGTCGCCTCTTCCGGATCCAGCAACAGGATCGCCACCACCGCGGCCCCGTAGAGGAATCCGGTGACCCACATCGCGGGGTCCTTGACCAGGGTCAGCTCGGGGGCGCCGCCGCCGGCGCGGCGGTGGATCAGGTAGAAGTAGCGGAACACCCCGTAGACCACCAGCGGAACGGTGACCATCAGGTAGCGGGTGCGGGCCGCCTCGAAGGTGTACATGGCGTAGGACAGGATGGCGCCCGAGGCGCACACCGAGATCAGCTGGTCCAGCAGCCCCGACGAGTACTCCGCCAGGATCTTGCGCGCCTTGGCGGCCTCGCTCTCCAGCAGCTTGATCTCCGCCGACCGCTTGGCGAACCCCATGAACAGCGCCAGGAAGAGGATGGTGATCAGGAACCAGGGGCTGATGGGCACGTCGATGGCTTCGGCCCCTGCCACCGCCCGGAGGATGAAGCCGCCGGCCAGGAACATGGCGTCGAGCAACACCACGTGCTTGATCCACAGGCTGTAGGACACGGTGAGGGCGGTGTACCCCACGGCGGTGAGCAGGAAGGCCGGGCCGATGAACCAGGCCGCGGTCACCCCCGCGACCAGCAGCACCGCCATCAGTCCCCACGCCGCCGGCGCGGGCAGCGCCCCGCTGGCGATGGGGCGATTGCGCTTGGTGGGGTGGGCGCGATCGGCTTCCACGTCGCGCAGATCGTTGAAGAGATAGCCCGCGGAGCTGAGCAGGCACAGCACGCCGAACGCCGCCAAGGTCAAGCTCACCGCCCGGGCGTCGGTGAACAGCTCCGAGAACAGCAACGCCGGGAACACGAAGACCTGCTTGAACCACTGGCGCGGTCGCATGGAGCGAATCGCGGCTACCACCATGGCTCCTCCGAACCGGGGCACTATGGCACAGGCCCGCGGCCGCTTCCAACCGGGGAGGGGACGGAGTTCAGTCCCCCAGGCTCCCGTACCGGGTGCGCAGGAAGCGGGTCCAGCTCTCCTGGATCTCGGCCGCGGGGACTCCGTAGACCCCCTCGACCGCGTCGTCGATGGGGCTGACGCGGGTGGCCCGCAGGAAGTCCCGGAAGGGCTCGGGACCGCCCCGCTCGATCAGGTACTCGACCATCGACTGGGCCCGCGCGATGTTCTCGGGTGGGTTCTTGCCGGGCGACGCCCCCCAGAACGAGATGGGGATCTGCCCGCCCTCCTCGGCGAGGGCCTGGAAGGGGGCGGGATCCAGGCCCTTGAGCCGCGCCTCCTGGTGGTAGGCCAGGCCCAGCGCCAGCCAGGCGGGCGCCGCGTCCCCCGCCAGATCGCCCACGGCGGCTCTCGCGATCCAGTGGGCGGCCGCGATCTCCAGGGTCTCGTCCGCCGGGTCCAGGTCGCCCACCGGGAAGCGCTCCAGGGGGCCTCCCATGGCCAGCTCCCAGGCCCGCTCGTCCTCCACGGTGCGGAAGGATCGGGCCTGATCCAGCACGATCCGACGGGGGGACGGAGGTTCCCAGGGGCAGGACGACGTCAGGGCGGCCGCGGCGGTCTGGATCGAGTCGTTCACCGCGGCGATGGTCCCGTCGGGTACCTCGCCGATGAGCTCCACCTCCAGGGCGATCCGCGGGGGCTCGGGTTCCGGCGCCCCCTCCCCGGCGGCCAGGGCATCGGCGTCGGGCTCGGTCCCCGGCGTCTCCTCCGCCCGGTGCTCGCCGTCCACGTCGGCCCCCCCCTCCCCCGGGGCCCAGGGGTGCCAGAGCGCCACGATCACCGCGACCGACGACGCTCCGAGCAGGGACAGGCCGACGCCCAGCAGCCACCGTGGCACGGTCCGCCCCGAGGCCTTGCGCAACGAGCGGGGAATCGGGGCGATGAAGCTCGCGGTGCGCGCCGCCGCCGCGGACACGAACTCCAGGCGCTCGGTCACGTCGTCCCGCGGAGGCTCCTCGGCCCTGCGCAGGTCCACCTCACCGCCCATGTCGTAGAACCGCCGCTGCATGTTCTTGGACCGCTCGAAGGCCAGCCGGTGCCCGAGCTTGAACGGCAGCTGCACCAGGGCCCTGCGGACCATCTCGGGGCGCCGGCCCACCGCCTTGGCGATGTACTGGGTGCAGCGCTCCAGGGCCTCGCGGTCGCGGAAGCCGGTCAGGAACAGGTCGAAGGCCTCCGGACGGACCCGCGACGCGTAGTGCTTGCCGCAGCGGGTGCAGCGATCCCCGTCGGCCACCGTGTTGACGTCGCAGCGCCCGCAGAAGTTGAGCTCCTGCTCCAGCCGGTCCGTCAGCTCCTCGCGGATCTGGGCCAGGGCGTTGATCAGCGCCTCGTAGTTGGGCAGCCGATCCCCGGGCTCCTTGGCCAGCATGCGCACGATCAGCTCCCCCAGGGGGACGGGGAGCTGGTCGTTGAGCCCCCGGGGGTCGGGGACGGGCGAGTTCACGTGGTGCATCATCAGGCCGTAGGGGGTGTCCGCGTCGTAGGGCGGATACCCCACCAGGGCCTGGAACATGGTCACGCCCAGCGAGTAGATGTCGCTGCGCAGGCCGATCTCGTCACCACGCACCGCCTCGGGGGAGAGGTAGTACGGGGTCCCCATCATGGTGCCGGTCTGGGTCAGCGCCTGGTCGTCTCCGACCTTGGCCAGCCCGAAGTCGACCACCTTGACCAGGCCGTCCCGCCCCACCATCAGATTGCCGGGTTTGATGTCCCGGTGGACGATGCCCCGGACGGCGGCGGCCCGGAGCCCCCGCATGGCCTGCTCGAAGATGTCCAGGTACTGGCGGAGCGTGATCCGCATCCTGCGCTCGAGGACGTCCGCCAGCGAGACCCCCTCGATGAGTTCCATGGCGAAGAACGGGGTGTCCCCCTGGAAGTTGAAGTAGAACACCCGCGCCACGTTGGGGTGGTTGAGGCGCGCGGTCGCCCGCGCCTCCTGCTTGAAGCGCTCGACCATCTCCTTGCGGGCCGCCACCGCGTCGGTGACCACCTTGATCGCCACGTGGAGCTGGAGACCCTCGTCGTAGCCCAGGTAGACGTCGCTCGTCGCGCCGGCCCCCAGGTGGCCGAGGATCTTGTAATGCCCGAGGTAGGTGCCGATGTAGCCCGTCACGTGGTCCGCCGCGCCATCAGCGCCCATGATACCAGGCTCGGGCGCCGACCTCGCGGAGGCCGGTGCGGTCTCAGCGGCCGCAGGGGGCGAAGCGCAGGGTCCGGGACTGGGCGGCCGCGTGCTCCTCGTCGCTGATGTAGCGCTGGTGGTGCATGCGGTACAGGGCCAGGTCCATGTGCTCCCGCCAGCGGTCGGTGACCTGGCCGCCGGGGTGGAAGTAGCCGTGGTAGCGCACGGGCGACGGGAGCATCGTCGCCAGGAAGATGCACTCCCAGGTGTTGAGCTGGCGGGTGGACGTGCCGAAGTAGTGGTGGGCCGCGTCCCGGATTCCGTAGATCCCGGGGCCCCACTCGGCCAGGTTCAGGTAGATCTCCAGGATCCGATCCTTGTCCAGGGTGCTCTCGAGGCGCCAGGCGAGCAGCGCCTCCTGGAGCTTGCGGGTCCAGGTTCGCTCCCCGGTCAAGAACAGGTTCTTGGCCACCTGCTGGGTGATCGTCGAGCCGCCGCGTCCCCCACCGCCCTCCCGGAGGTTCTCCAGCAGGGCCTCCCGCAGCTCCCGCTCGTCGAATCCGCCGTGCTTGTAGAAGGTCGCGTCCTCGCACACCAGGACCGCGGCCACCAGGTCGGGGTTGATCATGCGCAGCGGCAGGTAGTGGGAGTCGGCGGGCCCCATCTCCCGCAGGATGGGGTCCCGGCCCTCGCGGTCGATGGTGTAGGTGAACGGGCCCGACAGGGACGTGATCTCCTCACCCACCTGGGACGACCGCAGGGACAACCGGGACCAGTCCCCCTTCCAGCCCAGGTCCCAGGCCGAACGATCGTGCAGCGGCCCGCCGACGCGGACCGTCAGGTCCAGGGTGCCCCCCAGCTCGATGCCCCACTCGGGGGGTAGGATCCTCGGGGGTAGGCCCGCGGCGAGGCTGGCGTAGGGCACGTCCTGCAGCTGCAGCACCAGCCGCAGGTCCGGCTCGGTGTCCAGCTCGCTGATCCGGCCCGAGCCCGTTCCCGAGATCCCGTTGAAGCTCCAGCGCCAGTCCACGATCTCCAGCCGTGCCACGTCGGGTTCGGGTCGCAGGGTCACGAGCTGACGCAGGTCCACGTCCAGCGGCAGGTGCCCGAACTCCGACAGCGAGACGCTGAGCTCCCGGACATCGAGGTCCAGATCCCAGCGCAGGGTGCCGTCCCCCTCGTCGGTGCGGGTCGCAAAGGAGAGGTCCACCAGGCCCCCCTCCCAGGTCGAGCCCTCGGGAAGGGGCAGCGTCGAGGTCAGCTGGGCCAGCGCCACCCCTTCGAGGCCCACGGACCCGTTGACCGGCCGGTCCGCGGCCAGATCGAAGGTCGCGTGGATCGCCTCACCGGTGGACGGCTTCCCGTGGAACTCCCCGTGGAGGACGCCCTCGTCCGTGAGCCAGGCCGAGCCCTCGAGGCCGACCACGTCGCCCACACCGGGGGCGTTGCGGATCTCCCCACCGGTCAGCGAGATGCTGGCGTCGTCGACCAGGACCTGCCCCAGCTTCGCCAGCGGAGCGGCCAGGGTCTCGGGCGCGACCCCGGTGGTCAGCGAGACCGCCCGCCGCAGCAGTTCGGAGGTCGGCCGATCCCGGCCGTCGGCGGAGTCGACCGAGGAAGCCCCAGGGAGCGGGCTCCCGGTGTCACCCAGCTCTACTGCCCGGGGTGGCACAGGCAGCTCGCTGCCCGGGTCTTCGTGCACACCGGTCGCGGGCGCGGTCTCGCCCAGCTCCACCACCGCCCCCCGCACCGCCGCCCCCCGGATCCGGGCATCCCCCGCCACCAGCGCGGCGGCGTCCACGTCCAGCTCCACCGCCGCCACCGAAAGGCTCCGGATCCGACTCTCGCTGTCGCCGGGGATCCATCGGAAACCCTCGAGCACGATCTCGTCGTGCCCCGCCACCCTCACCCGATCCAGCTCCACGGTACCGCCGAGGCGAGCCTGTAGCTCCTCGATCACCCGCTCGCGCACCTCGCCTTCGATGCCCGACCGGGAGAACCACAGCCCCACGGCCGTCGCGACCAGGACGAGCGCCGGGATGGCGACGAGCCACTTGCGTTTCACCTGGGGTCTCCGGAGGGGAGCCCGCAGCCCCTCAGCTGCGGAGTTCCTCGCGATCCCGGTACAGGTCGAGGGCCTCGGGGTTGGCCAGCGCGTCCTTGTTCAGCACCGGCTCGCCGTGGACCACCTGGCGCACGGCCAGCTCCACCTTCTTGCCGGAGATGGTGTAGGGGATGTCGCCGATCGTCAGCACCTTGGCGGGCACGTGCCTCGGGGTGCAGTTGGCCCGGATGGTGGTCCGGATCTTGGCGACCAGCGCCTCGTCGAGTTCGAACCCCTCGGCCAGCTTGACGAAGAGGATCACCCGGACATCGTTGTCCCAGTCCTGGCCCACCACCATGCTGTCCAGCACCTCGTCCAGGGCCTCGACCTGGCGGTAGATCTCCGCGGTCCCGATCCGCACGCCGCCGGGGTTGAGGGTGGCGTCCGACCGGCCGTAGATGACCACGCCGCCGGTGTCGGTGACCTCGACGAAGTCGCCGTGGTGCCAGATGTTGTCGTACACGGCGAAGTAGGCCTTGTGGTACTTGGCCCCGTCCGGGTCGTTCCAGAAGTAGATCGGCATCGACGGGAAGGAACGGGTGCAGACCAGCTCGGCCTTCTGACCCACGGTCGGGTTGCCCGCGCCGTCGAAGGCCTCCACCTGCATGCCCAGCCCACGGACCTGCAGCTCCCCCTCGTAGACCGGCCCCGCCGGGTTGCCCAGGGCGAAGCAGGAGATGATGTCCGTGCCGCCGGAGATGGACGACAGGCAGAGGTCGGCCTTGATGTCCCGGTAGGCGTAGTGGAACGACTCGATGGACAGGGGGGAACCGGTGGACAGGATGGCCTTGAGCGCCGACAGGTCCACCGACTCGCCCGGCTTGTACCCCGACTTCTCCAGGGCCGCGATGTAGCGGGCGCTGGTCCCGAACACCGTCATGCCCTGGTCCTGGGCCAGCCGCCACAGCACGCCGGGATCCGGGTGGAACGGCGAGCCGTCGAACAGCAGCACCGTGGCCCCCAGGGCCAGGCTGCTCACCAGCCAGTTCCACATCATCCAGCCGCAGGTGGTGAAGTAGAAGATCTTGTCCTCGCGGCTGACATCGGTGTGCAGGGCCAGCTCCTTGAGGTGCTGCATCAGCGTGCCGCCGGCGCCGTGGACGATGCACTTGGGCACGCCGGTGGTCCCCGACGAGTACATGATGTAGAGCGGGTGGTCGAAGGGAAGCTGTTCGAAGCTCAGCTCCGGAGCCGGCCCGTCCCCGCGGAAGTCGGTGTAGTGGACGCCGTTGCGGATCGCCGAGATGTCGGCCCGCTCCTCGGTGTAGGGCACCACCACGACCTTGTGGATCGACGGCAGCTGCTCGAGGATCCCGGAGACCCGCTGCAGCGAGTCGAAGGCCTTGCCGTTGTAGTAGTAGCCGTTGGCGCAGAACAGGACCTTGGGCTCGATCTGGCCGAAGCGGTCCAGCACGCCCTTGATCCCGAAGTCGGGGGAGCACGACGACCACACCGCACCGATGCTCGTGGCCGCGAGCATGGCGATCACCGAGTGGTGCATGTTGGGCATGAACCCGGCGACCCGGTCGCCCACGCCCACCCCCTCGGCCCTCAGCGCGGCGGCCACCCGCGCGACCTCGTCGTACAGCTCGGCGTAGGTGACCGTGACCGGCTCGCCCTGTTCCCCCTGGAACACCAGCGCCGGCCGTTCGTCCCGGTAGCGCAGCAGGTTCTCGGCGAAGTTGAGCCGGGAGCCCACGAACCAGCGGCTGCCCGGCATCCGGTCCAGGTCCACGCCGATCTCGTCCCAGCGCCGGCTGGAGACCACACCACAGAAGTCCCAGATCGCCGCCCAGAGCTCGGGGCGATGGTCGATGGACCAGCTCCACAGGGCGTCGTAGTCCTGCAGGTCGGTTCCGTGGCGCTCATTGACGTACTCCCGGAAGCGGCTGATGTTGGCGTTGGCTGCCCGCTCGGGCGACGGGGTCCACAGGGGGGTCTTCATCGCAGTCTTCTCCACGCGCGTTCAAGTCAATCGTCGAAGCGGAGGGAGAATACCAGAATCGCGCGATGGACTCCGGATCCAGGGCGCCCGGTGGGGCCGGTCAGCGTCCCTTGCGCTCCACCGAGTCCGCGTCGGACTCCCGCCCCAGCTCGCGCAGCAGCTCCACGTAGCGCTTGCGGGTGGACACGGTCTGGGGATGGGACGCGCCGAGTCCCTGCTCCCGGTTCTTGAGGGCCTTGCGCAGCAACTTCTCCGCGCTCTCCCGGTCCCCCTGGGCCACGTGGGTCTCGGCCAGACCGTAGAGGCTCCACGCCACGTCCGGGTGGTCCGAACCCAGGGCCTTGCGGTCCATGTCCAGCGCCCGCTGCAGCAGGGGTTTGGCCTCCTCCGGCCTCCCCTGGGCGAGGCACAGGTCGGCCACGGTGGTGAGGCTGGTCGCCAGGTTCGGGTGGTCCACGCCCAGCACCTTCTCCTCGATCCGCAGGGAGCGCCGGGCCAGCTCCTCCGCCTCCGCGTGGCGATCCAGCTTCTTGAGCAGCACCGCCAGGTTGGACAGGGACTTGGCCACGTCCCGATGCTCCGGTCCCAGCGCCTCCTCGCGGATCGCCAGGGCTCTGCGCGCCGCGCCCTCCGCCTCGTCCAGTCGACCCAGGTTGCGCAGGATCGCCGACCGGGTCTGCACGCAGCGGGCGAGGAGGGGATCCCCTTCGTCCAGCGAGGACTCGGCGATCGCCACACCCCGGTCCATCTGGATCAGGGCCTCGTCGTACCGCCCCTGGTCGCGCAGGAGGCGGGCCATGTCCAGCAGCGACCGCGCCACCAGGGGGTGATCGGAGCCCAGGTTCCGCTCCCGGATCTCCAGGGTCTGCCGCTTGAGGGAAGCGGCCTCGGAGTACAGGGCCCGCTTGCGCAGGTAGCGCCCCGCCTCCACCAGCAGGCGCACCGCCTCGTCGAACTCGAAACCGTGGGTCTCGATCAGTTCGGCGCAGGCCAGGGCGTGCTGGGCGAAGCGCTCGCAGCGGTCCCAGTTCTCGCGCCTGGGTTCGGGGAACGAGGCGTTGACCGCCCTCACCGCCCGCTCGGCCCAGGCCACCTGCTCGTCGGGCGGCATGCCGTTGAGCAGGACCGCCTGCATGATGCGATGGACGCTGAAGGTCCGCGACGACAGGTCCCGCCGGATCAGCGAGTACCGGAACAGGGGCTCCAACGTCTCGTCGATGAGCAGGGGGTCGTCGGCCACGTCCGCCAGCGCCCGGCTCAGCTCCGGCCCCAGCTCGGCGGTGCCGCGGGCGAGCAGCTCCAGCGGGATGTGGTCCGGACTGAGGAAGGACGCCAGTCGAAGGAGGTCTGCGGCCGCGGGGACCTGCTCCACCTCCCGGAGGTTGAGGGCCCAGGTGGTGGCCACGGACTCCGGGTACTCGCCCGACACCGGCGGCGACAGCACCCGCAGCGACCGGCGCCGGTAGCCCCGCAGGTAGTCGCGGAAGCGGGTGTGGTTCGCGGTGATGTAGGCGCTGGCCTGCTCGAGGGCCAGGGGCAGGTACCCCAGGTCCGACGCCAGGGCGGCCGCGGCGGTCAGCTCCTCGGCGTTGTCCAGGTCCCGCTGCGTGCGGTTCATCAGGAACGCCACCGCCTCGTCCGGAGCCATCTCGTCCAGGGTGATGGTGGTGGGGATGCCCAGCAGGTGCAGGGTCGGATTGCGGGAGGTGACCAGCACGTGTCCCGGTCGCCCCACGGGCAGCAGGGGCTTCACCAGCCCGGGCTCGTCCGCCGCGTCCAGGATCAGCAACCACCCCGGGTTGCTCTCGAGCCAGCGGCGGGTGGCCGCGACCACCCGCGTCTGGTTGGCGTCCTGGGCCTCCGCCAGCCCCAGACTCTGCAGGACGTCGGCGCAGGAGGCCGACATGGTGAGCTCGGAGGTGGCGTTGATCCAGAACGCGTGATCGTAGTCGTCCTTGTGGCGGTAGGCGTACTCCACTGCGGCCTGGGTCTTGCCGCAGCCGCCGATGCCCGACAGCGCGGTCCGGCTGCGATCCTCCAGCGCCGCGCGAATGGCGGCCAGGGCCTCGTCACGCCCCGTGAAGAAGGGGTTGTACTCGTAGGGCACGGTCCAGACCTTGCGAAGGGTCTGGGTGGTCACCGCCTCCGTGGGCGGGATGGTGACCATGTAGCCCTCGGGCAAGGTGGACGAGGCGGCCGGTGGGGTGATGGCCGACAGGTCCTTGAGGGGAGCGGTCTCCAGGGTCGAGCTGGCATCCCAGCTCCGCGAGGCCAGGGTCTCCTCGATGATCTCGGTGACCCGCATCCAGACCTCTTCCTGGTCCGACTCGTTCATCCGGCTCAGGGGCTGGTCCACGGGATTGACCGCCTGGAACTGCGAGAGACGGCTGTAGGCGAAGCGGCAGGGCTTGAGCACCACCAGCAGGATCCGGAGGCCGCGTTGGTTCTCCGCCTCGAGCAGGGAGGGCAGCTCCATGGACTGGATGAACTCCGACGCGAAGTAGTCCGCCGACAGCAGGAGCACCGCGACCTCGCAGGTGGCCAGCTCCCGGGAGATCTCCTCACGCCACACCGAACCTGCGCGGATACGCGTGTCGTCCCACAGCTCCACCACCCCCTGGCCGTGCAGGGGCGCCAGGTGGACCTGCAGTCGCTTCATCAGGTCGCTGTCGCGATGGCTGTAGCTGATGAATACCCGGGCCAAGGCGGCGCCTCCCTCCCACCCGCGGTTCGCGGGCGCGGAAGATCCTGCACGCAACGACGGGGGGAAGTCCAGCTGCGGACGTTGGATGGGCGAGACGCCGTCGGGCGTCCGGGACGGGGCGGGGAGGGCTAGATCAGGCCGAGCTGCTTGCCGGTCTGCTCGAAGATCTCCAGCGCGCGCGTGAGCTGCTCGTGGGTGTGGGTGGCCATGTAGCTGGTGCGCACCAGCGATTTGTTGGGCGGCACGCCGGGGGGCACGGCCAGGTTGGTGAACAGCCCGGCGTCGAACAGGGCGCGCCAGGTCAGGAAGGCCCGGGCCTCGTCGCCGATGGTGATCGCCACCACCGGGCTCTGGGCCTCCTCCACGTTGAAGCCCAGGCGGCCGAGCTCGTCGCGCATGAAGGTCGCGTTGGCCATCACCTGCTGGCGGCGCCAGGGCTCGGCCTGCATCAGCTCCAGGGACTTGAGCGCCGCGCCGAGGGCCGGCGGCGACATGGAGGCCGAGAAGATCATCGCCCGGCCGTTGTGCTTGACGTAGTCGATGACGTGCGCCGGGCCGGCGATCACGCCTCCCACCGAGGCGAAGGACTTGGAGAAGGTGCCGGTGACGATGTCGATGTCGTCCTCGACGCCCAGGGCTTCGCAGGTGCCCCGGCCATGCTCACCCAGCACACCCAGGCCGTGGGCGTCGTCCACCACGATCGGGAAGCCGTACTCTCGCTTGAGGTCCACGTACTCGGCCAGGGGCGCCAGATCGCCCTCCATGCTGAACACGCCGTCGGTGAGCAGCATCTTGGCCCGGGTCGGATCCAGCAGTTCCAGCTTGCGCCTCAGGTCCGCCGCGTCACAGTGGGCGAATCGCTTGAGCGTCGAGAAACCGGTCTGCACCGCCTCGTAGAGGCTGGCATGGTTGCTGATGTCCATCAGCGCGATCTCGCCGCGGCCCATCAGGCAACCCATGATCATGTTGGTGGTGTACCCGGTGGTCGCCACCAGCGCCGCTTCCTTGCCCAGGAAGACCGCCAGCTTCTCCTCGAGCTCCTCGTGTAGCGTCAACGTCCCGTTGAGGAAGCGGGAACCGGAGCAGGAGGTGCCGTAGGTCGCGACCGCGTGGGTCGCGGCCTCCTTGACCCGCGGATCCATGGTCAGCCCCAGGTAGTTGTTGGAGCCGAGCATCACCATCCGCTTGCCCTCGATCTCGACCTCGGTACCCTCGGTCTCCTCGATGGCGAAGAAGTAGGGGTACAGGCCCGACGCCCGGGCCTCGGCCGCCCGGGTGTAGCGACGGCACTTGTCGAACACGTTCTTGGGCTCGGGGACCGGCTTGAGCGTCTCGCGCGACCGTTCGACCTCACGCAGCGCAACGGACATGCAGCACCTTCCTCACGAATCCGGGGCCATCGCACCCGCGCCCCCGCGCGGACCACGTCCCACCCCATCTTGGCCCGGAAGATACTCCCCGGGAGGGAAGTCGTCAACTATTCGTTTTTATTGAGCTTTTGCCGAAATTGGTTAAGAGGTCAGACCATTTAACGTCAGGGTCGTCGCAGAACTACCATGGCGGCCCGCACCTCACTCGACGCGGAGCTGTCGTTCGCGGGCCTCGCGGCGGATCGATCCGTCCGCGGCGTGATCCCTCAGCCACTGCAGGACCTCGCCGGCCTCGCCGCGTCGGTCCAGCTGATCCAGGGCGTCGGCGGCCACGAGCAGCCACTGCTGTACCTGGGGGTCGTCGGGCAGGGTCGAGCGGAGGGCCAGGCAGCAGGAGACGAGCTGGAGCTTGGCCGTGTCGGTGGCCTTGGTGAGGTCCAGTCGCTCCGCCTCCCGCAGCAGCTCCAATCCCTCGAGGGCGAAGGCTCCCCTCCCCTCCGCGGCGTGCACGGCGAGGGAGGCCAGCAGCAGATCCACGGCCCAGGGTCGCTCGTCCCCGCCCAGGTGCTGTCTCACGTCCCGGGCGTCGTCGATGGTCCCCGAGACCGCGATGGCCAGGATCTTGACCGTCTCGTTCCACAGCTGACGGTCCCGCGCCTTCTTCTTGGGATCCAGGCGCTCGAGGAGGGACTCCGACGCGCTCGCGGCGTCGGACAGCTCCCCCTGCTGGAGGTAGGCGAAGGCCAGCAGGCAACGGATGTCGTCCTCCCGCTCCCCTCCTGCGGCGTACCGCAGGTAGCCCCGGTAGGCGTCCACCGCCCCGTCCCAGTCCTCCAGCTGCAGGCGCAGCGCACCCAGGTCGTCCCAGGCCTCGGCGGCCAGAGCGTGGTCGGGCCAGCGCTCCGCGAACAGCGCCAGCGCCTCCTCGGCCTCCCCCGCCCTTCCGGTCTCGGCGTAGACCCGGGCCGACGCCACCAGCAGCGGCGGCAGCCGTTCGTGCCGGCCGTCCAGCCCTCGCAGCTCACCCACCTTGTCCAGGAAGTCCTCACGGAGCCCGACGTCGTCCGGCGCTGCGGTGCGCATCCCCATCAACGCGAAGGCCTCCCCCCCGACCAGGTCCGCCTCCCGGCGGCCCGCGCCCTCGCGCCTCAGCTCCTGGTAGGCCCGCCACGCGCCGTCGGCGTCGCCCCCGGCGAGGAGGCATTCCGCCCGGCCGAAGCGCGCCTCGGGGGCGAGGCGGTGCTGGGGGTAGGTGTCCAGGAAGGTCTCGAAGGCCTCGGCGGCTCGCAGCCAGGCCGCCGGCTTGTCCTTCTTCGCCGCCGTCAACTGGAGCCGGCGGGCGTCGTCGTAGGTGGCGGTGGCCCCGGCCCCGGCACCGACCAGCAGGATCAGGGCGCAGGCGAGCAGGACGGGGGGTAGGGAACGTCGAGGGACGCCGCCCCCCCCGGTCATCAGGACAGCCCCAGCTCTTCGCCGATGCGGCGCACCAGCGCGGGGTCCACCGTGCCCTTGTGCTGCTTCATCACCATGCCCATGAACTGGCCGAGGTTCCGCGCGCCCTCGGCGATGGGCGTGACGATCTCCCGGGTGGCGGCCTCGTCCAGGAGCTTGGGCAGGTAGGGCTCGAGCAGGGCCACCTCCCTGAGGTAGCCGTCGACCACCGGCCCGGTCTTCATCTGCTCGATGCCCTGGCGCAGCCCCTTCACGTGGCGGGCGACCACCTCCTGCTCCAGGGCGTCGGTCCACCCCTGGAAGCGGGACGCCTTCTCGGTCTCGGTGAACTTGCCCAGGATGCTCGACAGCAGGGTCCTCGTCTCCCGGTCCCTGCCCTTGAGCGCCTCGAGGGAGCGCCGCTTCAGGTCTTCGCGGATCACGGCAGCCTCCTCAGCACTCGTCGCAGGCGATGAAGACGGGAACCTCGTAGGTGGGGTGGGCCACATCGTTGCTGTAGATGCGGACCTCGCCGGTGTACTCGTTCTCGGCGGGACAGCCAGCGGTGATCCACACCACCTCCTCCTCGCCCGGACCGATGGGTCCCACGAACTCGGTGAAGCTCACCTGGGGCACGGTGGTGTTCATGCCCTGGACGATCAGGGGGCCGTCGCCACCGTTGATCAGCCGCAGCGGAGTGTTGTCGGGCTGGCCGACGCAGAGGATTCCGAAGTCCAGCTCCGTGGGCTGGACCACCAGGTGGGGCGCGCCACCCGCGGTGGTGTCGTCGTCGCCGGTGGCGTCGTCGTCCGCGGTGGCGTCGTCGTCGTCGCCGGTGGCGTCGTCGTCGTCGCCCGTGGCGTCGTCGTCGTCGCCGGTGGCGTCGTCGTCGCCCGTGGCGTCGTCGTCCGCGGTGGCGCTGTCGTCGTCACCGGTGGCGTCGTCGTCGTCCGCGGGGCAGCCCAGCGGGAACGCGAGGAGGGACAGGGCGAGCAGAAGGGTGCGAATTCGCATGGCGTCATCTCCCGAGATTCAGGGCCGGCGGAGAGTACCACAGGGCACACGCGCCCGGGTTCGGGTTTATGAGTGCCCTCGCGGGCGCTCCCTGTCGAACCCGCACCCGCCTGAGGTTGTTTTGACGTTTTCGCGATTGTCTAAGCCCGGGGTGCGTGGTACGCCATGATTCGAGCCCGGAACGTGTTTCGGGCGGCGTCCGCACGGGTGGGGCACTGCCGGACGCGCGAGGAGACCGCAACCATGGACAGAATTCGAAGCTGGGTCTGCCCGGCGCGGGCCGGGATGCTGGTGATGACGGGCGTGCTCGCCGCCGGCCTGGGCTGCATCGACCAGGGGCTGACCAAGGCCGAGGCGGACATCTCGGTGACCTGGCCCGCGGGGTACGGCTACCCCGACGTGATCGCCTTCGGCACCGTCACGGTGGGGGCCTACGACGAGGTGCCGGTGACGATCACCAATTCGGGCGAGGGTGTGCTCGAGGTGAGCGATGTCTCCCTGGCGGACGAGTCGGACGTGCTGTCCCTGGCCGCCGAGCCGGCGGAGCTGTCGCCGGACGAGGTCGCGCTGGCGCGGGTGCGCTTCGCGCCCCTGGACAACGGCGAGTGGGGCAACACGCTGGTGATCACCAACAGCGTCACCGAGCAGCCCGTCGAGGTGCCGATCACGATGCTCGCGGACGGCGATCCGGTGCCCGACATCTACGCCGATCCCCCCGAGCACGACTACGGCGACACCCAGATCTACTCCG